>JACCVQ010000043.1 GCA_013698095.1 Chloroflexota bacterium | reverse complement strand
GGCCCGGGCCCGGGCCCGGGCTCGTACGGCTCGTGACCGTGCGCCGCGGGCCCGCCTGCGATCTCGATCCGCGGCTCTCCAGACAAGTCCGGCGTATTCCGAGAAGGACTACATGGGAACCGGTTTGGATGGAGCTCACCGGTCATGCCTTCCGGGAATGGATCGGCATGAGATGGCGTGACCTGATGTCGTTTGATGCCTTCACAGAATTAACGATCCACAGGCTGACGCTCTCGGTGTCGAATCGTCCTTCTCGGTATATCCGCGGGCGGGCGTCCGAGGGCGGCACAAGGGCGGGACGAGGCCGGGCGAGGGCCCGGGCAGAATGCGGACACGGTCGCGCACCCATGCGGAGGCCCCGATCAACACCACCGCATCGTGGAGCCGTCGGGGCCAGGGGATCGGCGCCGGCTCAGGCGAATGAGGCGTGAGCCATGACACCGAGGAAGGTGAGGACGAGCGCCAGGACGAACAGGGAGCCCGGGGAGGCAGCGAGCCGCTCGGCTCCGAGCTGATAGGTCTGCGCGGACACAGTCGCGACTCCTCTCTGCATGCGTGCGGGGC
Source organism: Chloroflexota bacterium (assembly GCA_013698095.1). Classification (GTDB taxonomy): domain Bacteria; phylum Chloroflexota; class Limnocylindria; order Limnocylindrales; family CSP1-4; genus CF-46. The sequence goes on along the minus strand of JACCVQ010000043.1, from coordinate 2,775 downwards.
GATCGATCGATCGCTCGATGGCTGAACCATAGGCGCGGTGCGCGACGCCGCCAGCAGTCGGCCGTCGACAATCAATGAGCCCGATCAGCCATGGTCAACGTGGTCGGATGACGACCCGCTACGGGCGCTGCGCACGCCGCCGGGCTCATCAGTCGGCTTCGCGGCCTGGTCGGGTTCGCGCTGCGTCGATCCTCCGAAAGCGAACGCCGCCGACAGTCACCTGCAGTTCTCGCGTCGTCCGAATCGGACTCCGAAAGCGGAGCCCAAGGCAGGCGGAAGTCTCCTGACGGCGTTCGACTCGGACAAGCCCGTCACGGCCGAGAGGCGTGTCCGAACTTCAGCGGCCTGCGACATAACAAAGTGATGTTTGGTATTGACAACGTGGCGCCACGACGTAAGAATGATGCCTGTTAGTCACTCATCGAGGTTCCCATGGCACATGACGTCATCTCCACCTGTCCCGTCTGCTCGGGCGAGCTCGCAGTCACCCGGCTGCGCTGTGGCTCGTGTGGGACGACGCTCGAGGGGGAGTTCTCGGTCGGCCGCTTTGCTCGCCTGAGCCGCGACCAGACGGTTCTCCTGGAGAGCTTCCTCCGGTCACGCGGCAACCTCCGCGACATCGAGCGAGAGCTCGGCATCTCGTATCCCACGGTCCGGACCCGGGTCGAGGCCCTGGTCCGCGCCCTCGGCTTCGGGCCCCGCTCCGACGACGACACCTCCGCCAGCGACGAGGACGTCCGTCCCGCAGTGCCGACCCGCGAATCGATCCTCGAACGCCTTGCCCGACGTGAGATCAGCGCCGAGGACGCCGCCCTGGCGATTCGCGGTCTTGGAAGGAATGCCCGATGACGACGAACACCGGAACCACGGTGGTCGTCGACCACCGGATCGGGACGAACGGCAAGCTGGAGATCCAGCTCGCGGTCGCGCAGCTCCGGCTGACCGCCAGCGCTGACGATCGCGTGGTCGTCCGGACGCCCGCCGGGCGGCCACTTCCCGACCGCGTCGTCATCGAGACCACCGACGACGGCCTGTCGATCCGCGACAAGGGCGGGGTCACCGTGAGCTTCGGCCGCGACGATCACACCATCGAGCTCGAGATCGACGTGCCGGCCCTGGCCGCCGTCTCGATCAACACGGCGACCGGCTCCCTCGTGGTTGACGGTCTCCGCGGACAGCAGCGCTATCGGACGGCCGTGGGCGAGATCGAGCTGCGGGCGGGCGGCGGTCAGATCGATGTCGCCGCGGTCTCCGGCGACGTCCGGATCACCCTGACGGAGCCTGCGTCGGTCTCGATCAAGTCCGTATCGGGCGACGTGGCCATGGACGGCGGACAGCTCGACGCACTCCGGGTCCAGACCACCAGCGGCGACGTCCGGATCGACAGCCCCCTCGTCGGGCGGTCCGGGAACGCGATCGAGACCCTGAGCGGCGACGTCGACCTCGCGGTCGGCGGCGGCATCCGGGTCGAGGCCCGGACGATCTCCGGTGATCTCACCAGTGACCTGCCCCACCGGAGCGAGGGTCGGATGGGCCGCCGAATCTTGATCGTCGACGATGGCGCGATCGAGCTCGCCTTCCGGTCGGTGTCCGGCGACCTCCGGATCCGGGGAACCGCCCGACTGGGCTCTCCGGCCCTGCCGCCGCCTCCTCCTGCACCCGCAGCCGCACCCGCGCCCGCCAACCCGCCCGCGGCGCTGTCCGCGTTGGAGCGGCTGGCCGCGCCGGAGCCGCCCCAGCCGCCGGAACCACCTGCGCTCGTCGCGCCGGACCTGGCGTTCGCCGCCGAGGATGGCGTCGATGGCGTCGATGGCGTCGATGGCGTCGATGGCGAGCGGATGACGATCCTGCACGCTCTCGAGCAGGGCGAGATGGACGTCGCGACCGCGCTGGATCTCCTGGCCGCCCTTGACGCCGGATCGCCCGTCGATCACTCCCAGCCGGGCGGGGAGGACACCCATGCCCGATGACCTCGAGACGGTCCTCCAGCTCGTCGCCGAGGGCCGCCTGACCGCGGCCCAGGCGGCGCCGATCCTCGACGCGCTGGCATTCGCCGACGGCAACGACCCGGCGCTCGGGCCGGAGCCGTCTCCGTCACCCGCCGGGCCGGACGCGTCGCGCGGCGCGGCAACGGCGATCCGGATCGAGGTGACGGCCAACGGCCGCAAGACGATCAACCTCCGGGTCCCCGTGTCGCTCGGCCGGTTTGCCCTCGACCGGGTGCCCGGGTTGAGCGGCACCAATGCCGACCTGGTCCGCCAGGCGCTGGCCGAAGGACGGTCCGGAACGCTCCTCGACATCGACGAGGACGGAAGCGGCGTGCGGATCGCCCTCGAATGACCACCACGACCACCTCTCAAACGACATCAACTGACGACAAGCAAGGAGACCTGCCATGACGTACGACCACAACGCGACCAGCATCCATCGGGCCGACCTCGATCGCGAGATCGACACGATCCGGACCGAGCGACTGCTCGACGCCGATCGACCGCGGCGGGATAGCCTCATCGATCGGCTCCGGCACGGCATCGGGCGTGTCCTGATCGCCACCGGAACCGCCCTCGTTGGCCGCGAGTCCGGGTCGCTCCGGACCCACCGGGCCTGACGGGACGACCGGGCGAGCACGCCGAGCCGTCTGATGCAGTGGCTGAGCGCCCACGTCGCCGTGGCGCGACCCCGGTCCGGCGATGAGCGGCGGGACGGCGAGGCCCGCCACGAACCGGCCCCCCAGCCGGCCGCTGCGCGACGGATCACCGGGGAGCACCGCAGCTG
>JACCVQ010000037.1 GCA_013698095.1 Chloroflexota bacterium | reverse complement strand
CGCCCGGGCGAACGGCCGGCGGATCGCGCTGGTCCGGCGCGATGTCCTCGATGACGAGCCGCCGGACGCGGACGTCATCCTGGCCGGCGACTGGGCGTACGAGGCGGGACTCGCGGCGCGCGTCCTGCCGTGGCTGCGCCGGGCGCAGGACCGCGGGATCGACGTGCTCGTCGGCGATCCCGGCCGGCGCTACCTGCCGACCGGGGCCCTGGTCGAGCTGGCGTCGTACGAGGTCCGGACGACGACCGATCTCGAGGACCTCGACCTGCGCACGGGCCGGGTCTTTCGGCTGGCGCCCGAGTCCGACGGTCTTCCGGGCCAGACGGCCATGCACGGAACGTAGGGCGCGGTCGAGGGCGGAAATCGCACCCATCCCATTGGCAGCGGCGGGTCGTTCACGCTCCGATGTGGAGCCTGGCCTGTTCCGAAGCCGCGGGAATCGAGCCCAACGTTCCGTGGGTGGGAATCTGGCCGATTTGGCAGCGCGGGCGACGTCGACTGCGACCCGTGGCGTGCCGGCCCGCACCTCAGCCCGCGGCGACCGGCTCCGGATCGGTGACCGTCGTCGGCAGCTCGGAGAGGAGCGGGTCGGTCCACGACCAGGCCGCCCCGTAGCGCGCCCCGACCGCTCCATGCCGCGCCGCCTCGACCCGCAGCGGCAACCCGAAGATCCCGATGAACCCGACCGCCGCCGCGTGGTCGAACGCGTCGCCGGTGTCGTAGGTCGCGAGGTTCTTGTCGTACAGCGACAGCGGCGAGCGCCGCCCGACCAGCACCGCCGAGCCGTGATCCAGCCGGACCCGGACCTCACCGGACACGACCCGCTGCGACGACGCCACGTACCCCCGCAGGTCGCGATGGAGGGCCGAGAACCACAGGCCGTCGTAGGTCAGTTGAGCGAGCTCGTTGGCGACCGTCCGGTTGAACCGGAGCGTGTCCTTGGTGAGGGTCAGGCTCTCGAGCCCGCGATGGGCCTCGTGCAGGATCGTGGCGGCCGGGGTCTCGTAGATCTCGCGGCTCTTGATCCCGACGAGGCGGTCCTCGACGTGGTCGATCCGGCCAACGCCGTGGGCGCCACCGAGGTCATGCAACCGGTCGACCAGCTCCACCGGGTCGAGCCGCTCGCCGTCGATCGCGACCGGGAGCCCGCCCTCGAACTCGATCACGAGCTCGACGGGCTCGGGCGCCGAAGATGGCGCGACCGTCCATTCGTAGGCATCCGGCGGCGGCGTGACCCACGGATCCTCGAGCACGCCCGTCTCGCACGAGCGGCCCCAGAGGTTGACATCGATCGAGTACGGCGAGGCCTTCGTGATCGGGATCTCGATCCCGCGCTCGGCGGCGTAGTCGATCTCCTGGTCGCGGGTCAGGCCCATCCCGACCCGCATCGGGGCGACGACCTCCAGCCCCGGGTCCAGGGCGTGGACCGCGACGTCGAACCGGACCTGGTCGTTGCCCTTGCCGGTGCAGCCGTGGGCGACCGCATCGGCGCCTTCGCGCCGCGCCACCTCGACGAGGAGCTGGGCGATCAGCGGCCGGGCCAGGGCGGTCGCCAGCGGATACGCGCCCTGGTACAGCGCGTTCGCCTGGAGATGCGGCCACACGAAGTCGCGGACGAACCGCTCGCGGGCGTCGACGACGTAGGCCCGTGACGCACCCGCCGAGATCGCCCGCTTCTCGACGCCCTCGCGGAGCGAGCCGCCGCCGACATCGACCGTCAGGCAGACGACCTCGCAGTCGTACTTCTCGCGGAGCCACGCGACGGCGACGGACGTGTCGAGGCCGCCGGAGTAGGCGAGAACGACCTTTTTCATGAGCTGAGCGGGCCTCCAGGTGAGCCGGTGACGGCTGAGGTTCGAATGACGTCGAAGCGTTCGCGCCAGGAGCCGAGGCGGGCCTCGTCGGCGAACAGGACGAGGAGGGTGTTGTCGCCGGCGAGCGTTCCTTCCTGCTCTGTGAGCGACGATTCGTCGATCGCCTGGGCGATGATGCTTGCGGTGCCGGGTGAGCCGGTCACGAGCAGGATCAGCCCGCTCCGCCCGATCGTCACCGGGACGTCGGCGAGGATCCGGCGGAGGCGCTCGTCGCTTGCCGGGGTCGCGGATCCGCCCGGACCGGCGGCGCCCGCCAGGAACTCCGGGACGACATACGAGTGACCGCCGAACCGCGGCGCCTTCAGCAGGCCGAGCTCGGCGATGTCGCGACTGACCGTGGCCTGGGTGACCGCGAATCCGCACTCCGTCAGGCGCTCGACGAGCTCGAGCTGGCTCCCGATCGGGCCGGTTGCGACGATCTCTCGGATCGCGCGCTGACGGTCGCGCTTGGATGGCGCACCGGCGAGGAGGACGTCGGCGACGCTCGACCCGCGATGACCCGCCAGCACCGTCCCGTTCGCGAAGCTCCCGTTCGCGAAGCCCCCGTTCGCGCCGTTTTCGGCGCCGCCGCCGGCGTGCTGGACAGCGTTCGGTCGGCCGCGCATCAGGCGGCGCCCACCGCGGACCGGCTGCTCGCGATCCGGGTGCCGAACGTCGGGTCCGTGAGGGCCCGCTCGAGCGCGCCCTTGGCCGAGGCATCGGCGATGATCGCCTCCGAGCCCTCCCAGCCGAGCGCGGTCAGCGCCGCCCGGATCTTCGGGACCATGCCGCCGGCAATGACGCCGCTCGCGATCAGGTCCTCGGCCTCGCCGCTCGTCAGCGTGTCGAGTCGCCGGCCGTCCCGGTCGCGAACCCCGTCGACATCGGTCATGAGGACGAGCTGGCGGGCACCGAGGCCGGCCGCGATCCCGGCCGCCGCATCGTCGGCGTTGACGTTGCAGACGATGCCGTCCTCATCTCGGGCGAGCGGCGCCACGACCGGCACCTGGCCGCCGACGAGAACCGCGTCCAGCAGGTCGCGCCGAAGGCCGACGACATGGGCGACGAGGCCCATCCCCGGGACTCGCTCGCTCACGAGGAGGCCGCCGTCGACGCCCGACAGCCCGACGGCATCGACGCCGAGGTCGCGCAGCCCGGCGACGAGCTCGCTGTTCACCACGCCACGCAGGACCGCCGCGGCGACCTCGAGGGCAGCCTGGTCCGTCACGCGCAGGCCGTTCTCGAACTTCGAGGGAACGCCCATCCGCTCGAGCCACTCGGTGATCCGCTTGCCGCCGCCATGGACGAGCACCACCGGCCGCATCCGGGCGACGGCGGCGACCTCGCCAAGCACCTCGGCCTGGTCGGAGATCGTCGTGCCACCGAGCTTGACGACCAGGATCTCCGACATCAGAGCTGCCTCCCCGGCCCGCCGGCCGGCAGATGGATCATGTCGTGTACTCAGAGTTCTCGATCACGTAGGTTTCGGTCAGATCGCAGCCGAAGGCCTCGCCGGTGCCGGCGCCGAGTCCGAGGTCGAGCCGGATCAGGAGCTCCGGGCCGTTCATCGACGCCCGTGCCGCCCCTCGATCGAACTCGACCGGGCCGCCCTTCGTTCCGTCGAACACGAGATGTCCGGAAATCGCGATCCGGAGCCGGTCGGGATCGAGGTTCGCGGCCGTCCCCGCCCGGCCTCGCGCCGCCGCCGGGGGCATGCCCGCGGCCGCCAGGACCGCCTCGTCGGCGAGGACGGCGTTGCCCGCGGCGCCCGCGATCCGGCCCCAGTTGGGATCGCGACCGTGAGCCGCCGCCTTGACGAGCGACGACGAGATGACGGTCCGAGCGACCGCCCGCGCATCGGCGTCGTCGGCCGCGCCCGAGACCTGGCAGGTGAGCAGCGTCGTCGCGCCTTCGCCGTCGGATGCCTGCTGCCGCGCGAGATCGCGAGCCACTGCCTCGATCGCCCGGCCGAGCTCGACCGCCTCGCGCGTCCCGGCGGTGACCTCGACGCTGCCGGCTGCGCCGGAGGCCAGGAGGAAGACCGTGTCGTTCGTGCTCGTGTCTCCATCGACGCTGAGCTGATCCCACGTTCGCGCCACCGCCGGCCGGAGCAACCCGTAGAGGGTCGCCGGGTCGACGGTTGCGTCGGTCAGGACGATCGATAGCATCGTCGCCATCCGGGGGTGGATCATCCCGACGCCCTTGGCAATCCCGGTGACCCGGACGACCCGGACCGCGAGACCGTCGACATCGGGCAGGGTGATCGAGACCGTCGCCACCTTGACGGTCGAGTCGGTCGTCCGGAGGGCCTCGGCCGCGGCCGCCAGGCCGTCATCGCTCGGTGCCAGGGTCGGCGCCACGGCCGCGACGCCGGATCGGACGATATCGAGCGGGAGGCGGGTCCCGATGATCCCGGTCGAGAGGAGGAGCGTCTGCTCTTCCGGCGTTCCGAGCGCCTCGGCCAGGATCGTCGCGACGATCGCCTGATCGGCCTCGCCCGCGGCCCCGGTCGCCGCATTTGCGCAGCCGCTCGTCGAGATGATCCCGGAGGCCCAACCGAAGCGACCCTCGCCCGCCGAATCGGTGGCCGCGAGATGGCGCCGTGACAGCTGGACGGGCGCGGCCGCGAACGCGTTCGGGGTGAACACCGCGGCCGCGGCCGCCGGGACCCGGACCCCGTCGGAGCCGGCGATGGTCGCGATGAGGGCCAGGTCCGGCCGGCCGGACGCCTTGATCCCGGCCACGCCGCCGGCGGCGACGAAGCCGGCCGGGATCACGGCTTGGCGCTCGACCGGCGGGAGGGCGGTCGAGAGCTCGAGAAGGGGTCCGTCGACGGTGATGGCCATGGTCCCTCCGGAGCTACGGGGCGAGCGGCAGCTGCTCGAGACCGGTCGTCTCGGGCAGGCCATGGACGAGGTTGAATGCCTGGATCGCCTGGCCGGCGGCGCCCTTCACGAGGTTGTCGATGACGCCGATCGCGAGGATCCGGCCGGTCCGCTCGTCGTGGTGAACGAAGACCCGGACGTGGTTGCTGCCGAGGACGTGCTTCGTGGCGGGGGCGGCCGGGACGACGGTCACGAACGGCTCGCCGGCGTACGCCGCGGCGTACAGATCGTCGAGCTCCGCCTGGCTCGTCGGGCGGGTGGGCCGGACGTGGCCGGCCGACAAAATGCCGCGGGTCATCGGGATCAGATGAGGCAGGAAGTCAACGCCGGCGGCGCCCGGATTGGTCGTCGCTCCGGCAGCGCCCAACGCAGCCAGCTCCTGCTCGATCTCGGCAACGTGGCGATGGCCGCCGATGCCGTACGCCTTCACGCTCTCGTTGACCTCGCCGAAAAGCATGTCGGGCTTCGGGTCGCGCCCGGCGCCCGACACTCCGCTCTTGGCGTCGACGACGAGATCGCCGATGAGACCGGCCCGGGCCAGTGGGGCGAGGGCGAGGAGGGTCGCGGTCGGGTAGCACCCGGGAGCGCCGACGATCGCCTGCTCGGCATGACGAAGGTCCGTGAGCTCGGTCCGGTGGAGCTCCGGCAGGCCGTAGACGGCATCTCCCAGGAGATCCGGGCTGGGGTGCTCGAACCCGTACCAGCGCGGATAGTCGGTGGCGGCGCGGAGGCGGAAGTCGGGGCCCAGGTCGATGATCGCGGTGCCGCGGCTCGCCATCTCCGGGACGATCGCGGCCGCCGTGCCGTGGGGCAACGCGAGGAAGATGGTGTCGACATCGGGCAGGGACGAGTCGACGGCGAGGCCCGTACCGGCAAGGTGGGCGTGCGTCGCCCCGATCGGCTCATGGTCACGGTCGCGGCCCTGGAGGCCGACGATCTCGACCCGGGGATGGCGCGTCAGGAGCCGAATCAGCTCGGCCCCGACGTAGCCGGTCGCGCCGACGATCCCGACCCGGATGCGCTGGTCCGGCGTGCCCGGTCGGCGGTCCGTCGCGGTCGCCACCAAGCGGTCGATCCCCGCGCTCACGGGCGCGTCGGCGTGCTGGCGCACGCGCGGTCCCTCACGGGGGACGGAGTCGAGCTCGGTGGGGTCGGACGGACAGCGGCCATGACCGCATGACAATACAGTCAGAGCGCATAGTCATGCAACCGAACGGCATGCCCCGTCCCGGCGACCGCCCGGATGAGCGGGACCGCCGGCCTCAGCGGAAGTTGATCGTGGTCCGCGGGAGGGCGGTGGCCGGCGATGCGCCGCGGGTCCAGATCCGGGTCACGAGCTCCGGGACCCACCAGCGCAGGAAGTAGAGGCGGCAGCCGAGGCAATAGCCGGTGACCGCGAGGAGCGTCTGCAACCCGGCGACCGCGAGGGCGAAGAGCCAAGCCGCGCCCGTCGCTCCGAGCAGGAACGCGACGAGCGACAGGACGAGCGCCGTGCTGCCGAGGACCTGGGCAAATCGCGGCGGATACTCGTGCTCGGGCTCGACCTTGCCGAGGCCCGTGATCTGGACGATCCGGCGCCAGATCGCGCCGTAGATCGAGTAACGCAGGCCGAACGCCGCTGACACGCCGATCGACAGCAGGGCCAGCGCCACGAGCCATGGCAGATTGGCGGCGAAAGCGATGACGAGGAGCAGGGCCGAGACACCTGCTCCGAAGCGGTGTCCACGTGGGTCGATGCCGCGGGCCGGCGGCAAGCCGGCGGTCGCTCCGGACGGGATGGCGGACGGCATCGAGGTCTCCTGGGCGCTGGTTTGGCGCGCTGGGCGGCGCCGGTCGGCCGCGAGCATACCAGACAATTCCTAGAGAACTAGTAGGGATTGCTGATGCCGGCGTGCGACCGACGGTTCCACCCTCAGGCGATGATGTCGGGCCGGCGGTCGGGGCCGGTCACGACCACCTCGCCCTCAGCCTCGCGCGGCTCCGCCCCGGTGCAGCGCATCCGGAAGTGGTGGTGGACCTCGGTCGCCCCGGCCGAGATCATCGCGTTCACCGGGCAATATTTCGACGCCGACAGCTCGACCGCCCGGCGGACGGCGGCTTCGAGGACCACCGTGCCCTCGATGATGTGCGTCACGTCGATCCGGGTGTAGACCTGTGGGTACTCGGCGCGCTGGTCAGCCTCGACCTCGATCCGGTAGGAGGTCCAGACCTGGCGCTTCTTGGCCAGGATCGACGCCACGTCCATCGCCGAGCAGGCGCCGAGCGCGGCCGCGATCGTCTCGACCGGCGACAGCTCGTTCGCGGCTTTGTCGTCGCCGAAGACGATCGTCCGGCCCGAGCCGGTTGTCGTCGTGAAGCGCATCCCGCCGTCGTGGACGAGAGCGACCGTTCGCTTCCTCTTCACGTGGTCGTGGCCTCTCCGTCTAACAAGAATTGTTCGCGATACGCCGAGCATAAGGGCGCCCGGCGTTCGGGCGCCGCGCTCCACCGCACTGCGTGCGAACCCGCGCTCGCCGTCCGATCTCGATCGCCGCGCACAACATGGGTCCTCTCGCGTTTCGAATAGCCGCATGTTTCGGGCGGCCCGAGGCCGCCCAGCCGCATCCGATGGGTGCTCACAACCGGCGCACCGCAGCAACGCCGGCGCTGACGACGATCGTCGAGCGGCGCGATGGCATCCGCGCCGTCAGGAGATCACCGACCAGGCCGGCCAGGTAGGTCGGCCGGCGACGGCCCCACGCCCGGGCGAGGTGGCCGACGGTCTCGATCCGGATGTCGATGACCCCGGCAGCGCTCAGCGCCACGCGGATCGAGGCCGGGTCGTTGCACGCGCCGACGAGGGGATGGGCGTCGGCCGCGGTCGCCTTGACGATCGGTTGGACGCGACGCCGAACCGGATCCGGAAGGGCGAGATAGGCGCTCACGAACGGATGGCGCCGGTTCACGGTGGTGAGGATCAACCGGCCGCCTGGTCGGAGCCAAGCGTGGAGGTTGCGGAATGCTGCGGCCGGGTCGGCGAAGTGCTCGACCGTGAAGCTCGACGAGACGACATCGAACGTGCGGGCCGGAAACGCACCGCGGTCAACGCACAGGTCCACCGTCGCGAACTCGTCGAGATGGGGCAGGCTGCCCACCGCCGGTTCGTGGATGTCGGCGCCGACCAGGCGCTCGATCCGGGAGCGGTGGCGCTTGAGATGCGAGACCCGGCCGCAGCCGGCGTCGAGGGCAGCGACGCCCAGGCCGTCACCGTTCCGTGCCCGCGACTCAGCGATCTCGAATGCCTCATCGAGAAACGCCGTGACCCGCTCCGCTGTCGTCGGTCGGATCCCCAGCCTGGCCAGGATCGCGAAGCGTCGTGGCTCCGTCGCTCTCACCAGGCGGTGGCGGTGGCGGCCTCGCTGATCCCCTCGGACTCGAGCCAGCGCTCGGCGTCGATCGCGGCCTTGCAGCCATCCGCGGCGGCGGTCACGGCCTGCCGATAGCGGTGATCGTGGACGTCGCCGGCGATGAACACGCCATCGATCTTCGAGCCGGTCTCGTCGTGGACGACGAGGTATCCCTTGTCGTCGACCTCGAGCTGCTCCTTGAAGATCTCCGTGTTCGGGCGATAGCCGATCGCGATGAACAGCCCCTCCATGGGCACCTCGCGAGTCGTGTCCGAGACCATGTCGCGGATCCGGAGACCCTCGACCTTGGCGCCGCCGAGGACCTCGTCGACTGCAGTGTTCGTGTGGATCTCGATCTTCGGATTGGCGATCGCCCGGTCGACCATGATCTTCGACGCCCGGAACGATTCGCGGCGGTGGAGGAGATGGACCTTCGTCGCGAATCGCGTCAGGTAGGTCGCCTCCTCGAGGGCCGTGTCGCCGCCGCCGACGACCGCGATCTCCTTGCCCTTGAAGAAGAACCCGTCGCAGGTCGCGCACGCCGAGACGCCGCGTCCGCGGAGCCGGGTCTCGCTCTCGAGGCCGAGCCACAACGCCGACGCCCCGGTCGCGACGATGACCGAATCGGCTCGATATTCCGTGCCGCGTGCCCAGACCCGGAACGGCCGCTGGCTGAAATCCACCCGGTCGGCGTCGACATCCACGATCCGCGTCCCGAACCGCTCCGCCTGCTCGCGGAACTTCCCCATCAGCTCAGGCCCGAGGATGCCGTCGGGGAAGCCCGGGTAGTTCTCGACGTCGCTCGTGATCATCAGCTGGCCACCGGGCACCGCGCCGGCAAGGACGATCGGCTCGAGATTGGCCCGGGCCGCATAGATCGCGGCGGTCAGGCCGGACGGCCCGGAGCCGATGATCAGGACCTTGGTCCGATGCTCGTCGCGCTCGGCGCCGTCATCCGGGCCGCCGACAGGCCCGCCTGTCTTGGGGCGCATCGGGGTCGACAGCGGAGCATCGGCTGGCGGAGCATTGGCTGGCGGCCCGAATGCGATCGGGGCGCCGAAATCGATCGGGCTGCTCCCGTTCGCGGCGGGAGCCGGCGCCTCCCCGGCGCCATTCGCGCCGCCGCCGAAATCGATCGTGAGCCCGCCGAATGGATCGGCGGCGGCTGCCTGGTCGGGCGCCGCGGGCGGCTTCTCGAGGGGAGTGGACTGGTTGGAATCGTCGGCCATGGCCGGTCGATGGTATCACGTGAAAGATACCCCCGGGGGGTATCCGCCTCTTGCGGTCGGCACGCTCGCAAGGGCGGTTCGCATCGGGCGCGACGGTGTTTGACACGCCAACACGCGCCGCAGGATCGTGGCCCGGACCGTCACCGGGAGACCCTCGACGGCGCAGCGCCGTGCTCGCCGGCGACGTACGGGGCGCGGGCCGCGAGACTTGCCATCCAGTCATGGCGACCTACGGGGCGAGGGACGCGAGACTTCGGCATCCACTCGCCGGAGGACTGGTACGGCGGCTTCGCGCGTGGATTTGAGCTCTCTCATGGGCCGGTCGCGAGCGTGGCTCCGTCGCCGTGACCCGGTCCGGGCGTCGATTGTCGCCGTAGCAGTCCCCCGAAGCGTAGATGACCAAATAGGCCCGAGAACTGCGGCTCTCGGCGCGCCGAACGCGCCGGGGCCGCGCCTCCCCGCCC
>JACCVQ010000027.1 GCA_013698095.1 Chloroflexota bacterium | reverse complement strand
GGTCGAGACCGAGCCGCGCCGCAAGGCGACATGCTCGCGCCGGGCATGGACGACGGCCCGCACGAACGCGCGCATGGCGAGCCCGTCCTCGCCGGCCACGACCGGGTAGCCGCGCCGGCAGTCGGGATCGGGCCCACCCTCCATCCCGAGCTCGTCGCCGTAGTAGATGGACGGCGTCCCGGGCAGGACCAGCTGGAGCAGGGTCGCGAGGCGCAGCGCCTCGCCGTCGCCGGCGAGGACTGTCCGCGCCCGTGGCGCGTCGTGGCTTCCGATCAGGTTGTACTGGACCGATGTCGTGCGTGGATCGTGAGCCGCCATCAGCCGGCCGAGCCGTTCGCCGAAAGCGGGTCCGTCGAGCGGGCGGAGAGACTTCCGGTAGTCCGACTGGGCGTCGATCGCCGCCTGGTCGACGCGGCCGGCGCTGGCAAACCCGAGGATCGCCATCCCGAGCGGATAGTTCATCAGGGCGTCGAACCGGTCGCCAGTCAGCCAGCCAGGCGCTTCATGCCAGATCTCGCCGACGAGGTATGCCTCGGGGTTCACGGCCCGGACCCGTCGCCGGAACTCCGGCCAGAACGTCGGGTCTTCGATGTCGGCGGGCACATCGAGCCGCCAGCCGTCGATCCCGAACCGGAGCCAGTGCTCGGCGACGCGCATCAGGTACTCGCGGGCCGGCGGGTGCTCGACCCGCAGCTTCGGCAGGGACGGGATGTTCCACCACGCCCGGAATCCCGCCCGGTCGTGATGGCCGGCCCGGTCGCCCGGCGGATACGCGTCAACCCAGCGGCGCCCGGCCATGACGTCCGGATCGAGGTAGAACCAGTCGCGATATGGCGACGCCGGGCCTGACTCGAGGACGTGCTGGAAGGGGAAGAAGCCGCGCCCGGAATGGTTGAACACCCCGTCGAGGATCACCCGGATGCCACGGGCGTGGGCCCCGTCGATCACCGCCCGGAGGGCCGCGTCGCCACCCAGGAGCGGATCGACCTGGAGGTAGTCGGTCGTGTTGTAGCGATGGTTCGACGCGGCCGTGAACACCGGGTTCAGATAGAGACCGCTGACTCCCAGATCGGCAAGGTCGTCGAGTCGATCGGCGAGGCCGAGGAGGTCGCCGCCCTTGTACCCGGCGTGGGTCGGCGGGGCATCCCACGGCTCGAAGGGGCCGGGCGCCGGTACGCGCCCGCTCCGCGCGAAGCGGTCGGGGAATACCTGGTAGAAAACGGTGTCGGGTGCCCAGGCGGGGACGTCGATCGGCACCGGTTCAGCCGCCGAGGAGGATGATCGTGAGCGTCCGCGGCGGAAGCTCCGCGAGAGGTGTCCAGCCGCTGAAACCGCCGGCCGGGGTGACGGCGGGCGCCGTCACAGCGATGTCCGCGTCGGCAGCCGGCCCCGTCCGGTAGACGACCCGAGCGCTGGGCGTGCCACAGAGCGGCCCGCTCTCCAGTTCGAGCGCCGGCGAGGCGACGGGCCGGTCGGAGACGTTGGCGACGACCGCCACGCGCTGCTCGCCGACGGTCCGGAGGAACGCCCCGACCGCCGGTGCGGAGGCAACGAGCGGTGTCGTGGCCCCGCGCGACAGTGCCGGCAGCGCAGCACGGAGCGCGATCAGGTCGCGGTACTCCGCCAGGAGCGAGCCCGGATCGTCGGATTGCGCAGCGACATTGCGCGTCTCCCAGCCGGGTTCGAGCGGCTCCCACGGCGCTCCGGTCGTGAAGCCCGCCGCAGGCCCTTCCGCGGTCCATGCCATCGGAGTCCGGATCTGCTCGTCGGGCTTCTTGCCGGTCAGGCCGATCTCCTCGCCGTAGTAGAGAAACGGCGTGCCACTGCCGGTGAGGAGCAATCCGGCGGCCAGCCGCTCTGCCGCGGCATCCTCGCGGAGCTGGCTCGCGATCCGCTCCTGGTCATGGTTCGTCAGGAAGCCTGCTGTCTCATGGGGCGCGAAGAGCTCGGCGGCCTCGCCGAGTGCGGACAGCAATGCCGTGGCGTTTCCGCGTCGGATCGAGTCGATCGTGGCCTGGGCGCGGTCGAAGTCGAAGACCAGGTCCACATCCTCGGGCACATAGCGGGCCACCGCGATCGACAGGTCGTAGACCTCGCCGACGAGCAGAGCGTTGGGTGCCGTCGCGTGGATGGCGGTCCGAAAGGCGCGCAGCCAGGCATGGGTCGCCGGCGTGTGGTCCTGGGCCTCGCCATCCTCGATCAGGTGCTTGATCGCATCGAGCCGGAAACCATCGAACCCGATCTCGGTCAGCCAGAACCGGGCGATGTCAACCATCTCCGCGGTCACAGCCGGGCTCTCGAGGTTGAGGTCTGGAAGCCCGGAGCCGAAGAGCCCGTAATACCAGCGCCCAGCCGACGGGTGCCACACCGACTGGCCGTCAGGGCCGCCGTACCCAGGATTCTGGTCCGACCAGACGTACCAGTCGCCGTGATCGGTGCCAGCCTCGGATGACATGAACCAGGCGTTGTCGCGCGAGGTGTGGTTGAGAACGAGGTCGCTGATGACTCCGATTCCGCGCTCGTGGGCCGCGGCGACGAAGGCCTTCAGATCGGCTGCGCTGCCATAGTCGGCTTCGACGGCGCGCTCGTCACTGACGTCATAGCCGTGGTAGCTCGGCGATTCAGCGATCGGCATCAGCCAGATTCCGGTGATCCCGAGGTCGGTCGTGGTGGCCGGGTCACCGTCGTTCAGGTGGTCGAGCCTGGCCGTCGCCCCGCGCAGGTCTCCGATCCCGTCGCCGTCGGAGTCGGCGAAGCTGCGCACGAATATCTCGTAGAACGTCCGGCCGATCCACCACCGCGGCTGGCCGAGACCTGCGACCACCGGCTCCGACGGCTCGGCGCCGGGCAGCGGACAGCCCGGGCCGGAGCCAGCGGCCGACGCGGCTGACGCGGATGACGCGGATGACGCGGATGACGCGGATGACGCGGACGGTCCGCCCGAGTCCTGTCCTGCGGATCCGGACGGGCCCGACGCGGACGTCGCCATGGGCGTCGAGGTCGGCGCGGGGCCGCACCCGCCGATGGCGAGGGCAACCGTCAGCCCGATCAATCGAGACGCCCGGACGATCCTTCCAGCTCGATGATCTCGATGGCGGACGGATGGGACTCGGCCAACCCGCGCGCGAGATCCCTCCGGTCCGGCGACCGTGGGGCCCAACTCCGCCAGCCCGACACGATCCCCGCGAGAGGTGAGTCGCGCAGGCCGGCCGCCGCCCGCCCCGCCGCCCGATCCATCGCCACCAGTGCCAGCCAGAAGATCGCCAGCGCTCCCATCAGGACCGCGGCTCCCAGAATCGCCCCGCCCGGCAGGAACGGAAACGGCATGACGACCTCCGTGCTGGAGCCGGCCTGTGCCGGTGACTCGGCTCAGCCCTTGACCCCGCCGACCGCGAGGCCGCCCACGATGTACTTCTGGAAGAAGAAGAACACGATCGAGACGGGCGCCGCGAACAGGATCGCGAAGGCCGCAAAGTCCGACCATGGCGTCTGGCCGAATGCTCCGACCATCTTGTTGAGGGCCAGGGACAGGGTGAAGCCCTGATCGGGTGCGTTGAGGAAGATCGAAACGAAGTAGAAGTCGGTCCAGCCGGCGACGAAGCCGAGGAACCCGGTGACCGCGAGAGCCGGCGTGGACAGCGGCAGCACGATCTTCAGGAACGACTGGTTGCGGGTGCAGCCGTCGACCGCCGCCGCCTCCTCGAGCTCCTTCGGGATCGTGTCGAGATAGCCCTTCAGGTTCCAGATCGCGAAGGGCAGCGTGCCCGACACGATTGCCAGGCCGACGCCGATCAAGGACGTCCGGATCGCCACGTTCCCGAAGAACGGGAGGTCCAGCTTGATCCCGTTGAGCATGATGAACAGCGGAGCGATCGTGGCGACGGCCGGCAGCATCAGGACACCGAGGATCACGATCATCAGGAACTCGCGGCCGCGGAAGCGGAGTCGCGAGAAGGCGTACGCCGCAAGGACCCCGATCCCCACGGAGAACAATGCGACGAAGCTCGCCAGCAGGAAGCTGTTCCGGGCCAGCTCGAGGAGTCCGATCTCGTCCGTCGTCGGCTGAGCGATGACCCGGGCAAACGCGTCAAGCGAGGCTCCCGGCGGAATGAGGCTGTCGGGCCGCGACAGGTTCCGCGGATCGAGGGCCAGCGAGAAGATCCACAGGATCGGGAACAGCACCGTGGCGGTGATGGCGAGGCAGATCAGCTGGAGGATGATCTGGTTGCCGGTGCTCAGCTTGCCCCTGGGCGACTGCCGGAACCGAGCAAGGGCGCGTGGCTGGGCGGTCGTCAGCGGTCCGGCCGGGGCGACATGTGGCGGGTGGTTCATCGCTTACTCCGCGTAGCTGGCGGTTGCCCGCGCCAGGCGGTTGGTGACCAGCGTGATCGCCAGCAGGAGGAAGAACAGGATCACCGAGAAGGCGGCTGCGACGCCGTACAGCTGGAAGTCGTTGACCAGCTTGTATGCCTGGGTCACGAATAACTCAGTCCGTCCGAATGGTCCGCCACTGGACATGAAGAACGACAGGTAGAAGAGGTTGAACGTGATCACGAAGCCGTAGATCGCATAGGGCAGCATGGCCGGCCGGAGGAAGGGCAGCGTCACCACCTTGAAGCGCTGCCAGGCGCTCGCCCCGTCCATCTCGGCCGCCTCGTACAGGTCGGGCGGAACGCTCTGGAGGGCACCCGTCGCCACGACGGCGTTCAAAGGCCAACCGAGCCAGGAGTTGGCCGTCAGCAGGGCGAAGTAGGCGAGCGGCAGCGGAATGAACGGGATCGGATCCTCGACCTGGCCCAGCCAGTCGATCCGGAACGCGTCCGGCGGGATCTTGAACAGGACCCCGACTCCCTGGAGAACGGTGTTGATCGCACCGTTGTTGTCGTCGAAGAGGTAGCGCCAGACCGTGGCCACGATGATCGGCGGGATGATGACCGGAAGGATGAACAGTGCACGATAGACCCGCTTGAAGCGCAGGCCGTTCGTGTTCAGCAGAACAGCGATCGCCACCCCGAGGACGACGTGGATGACGACATTGGAGAACGCCCAGAAGAGATTGAAGAACAGGAGCCGAAGGAATTCGAAGTTCGGGATGTTGAGGTTGCTCTGGATGATCTGGATGTAGTTGTCCACCCCGACGACGTTTGGGGCGACCTTTCCGGACAGGTTCTTCAACCCGAAGTCGGTGAACGACATCCAGGTCTGGAAGACCAGCGGATAGAACGTGATGATCCCCATCACGAGGAACGCCGGCACCAGGAACAGCAGCGCGGTGCGGGTATCCGGCGAGAAGCGACGCCGGCGGCGGGCCTGCGGCAGCGGGATCGCTGGGGCGGTCATGAACGAGTCCTCATGGCCAAAGGGGTAACGGGTCGCGGCGAAGCGCGCTGAGCCGCGATCGTTCGACGCGCCGATCCGGCGAGTGAGCCGCCCGGGCG
>JACCVQ010000204.1 GCA_013698095.1 Chloroflexota bacterium | reverse complement strand
CCAACGTCCCGGAGTTAGCCAGTCCGTTGAACTCGAGGAAGTCGCCTCCGAGGAACTCGTTGTCAAGTAGCTCAAGGTGAGCGGCGGGGGAAACGTTCTCCATAAAGCCACCGGTGGCAAGTTGTGTCTGACGTTCCGCACATCTCGCGCGGGTTATCCGTGCAATTACGCGAGCTGGGTGTAAGCCGTCGGCGCGATGCCCATGAGGTCCAGGACTTGTAGCTGTTGGGCGGTGAGTTCGGGTTCGAAGGTCTTCATGAGGTTCCCGTTGTGGTGCAGGTGGTGGCGGGCGACGGTTGCGAAGATCTCGAGGATTCGTTCGGTTGAGGGAGCCGTGCAGTCACGGAACTCGGGGTAGAGCCCGATGGTGTGGAGGGCGGCCCGCCGCATGCCGGTGCGGACCTCGCGTTCGATGAGGGCGGCGACGAGCAGGGCCAGGAACTGGCAGCAGAACAGGGCCGCGATCCGAGCTGGGTTGTGGAGCAGCACCGGTGCGGCGTCTTGGACGGACTTGAGCAGGTGGTGGCGGCGTTCGAGATTCGGCTGGTAGCGGTAGGCAGCGAGGACTTGGGCGTCTGTGAGGTTGCGGTCGTTGGTGATCAACGGGAAGCAACCGTCGCTGGCGGCGTCGTAGCTGATGCGGTCTCGCGCGATGTCGCTGTGTAGACCGAAGCGGGTGGTGGAGATCTCTCGGTAGCGTGTCGCGGGTCCGGGTCGGCCGCGTCGTTCTTGCTTGTAGGTCTTGTCGAGCGTTTCGGTCACGGTGGCGGTGACCCAACGGTCGGCGTGGGCGCTGGTCAGCGCGCCGGTCGCGGCCTGCTCGACGGTGACGTGGGTCTTGAACCGGCTCCGCGGGCCAGCGAGTTTGGCGTCAAGGGCTTCGATCGCAGCGACGCCGGCCTCGATGCGGGCTTGCCGAGCGGCGGCGTCACGGCTGGCCTTGGCGGTGGAGTGGACCCACACGATGCGGTAGCCCTCGGCTGAGGGCAGCGGCGCTGGGGTGGTGGAGTAGACCTCGTCGGGTTCGCCGAGTCGGCTTCCAGGGCGGCGGGCGGCTTCGGTCCAGGGCGGGTTGTGGGTCTGCAGGTGGTCGCGGAACGCGCCGTCCTCGGCGCGGGAACGGGGCAGCACGGTGACGAACCGCCCACCGCGACTGTCGATGTGGCCCATCGCCTGTCGGGAGCACAGCTTGGAGTCCGCGACGTAGAGGAAGTCGCTGCGGCCGAGCAGCCCGGCCAGCCCGTCCCAGGTCGGCACGTGGGTGGGGTCATCGACGGTGTTGCCATCGGCGAGCCGGTAGGCCAGCGGGACCGCGCCGTCGGCGCTGACGGTCAAGATCCATACCAGCTGTTTGAGGTCGGGCCGGTGGTCCTTGGAGTGCCCGAAGGTGATCATCGGGGTGGGCTTGCCACCCCGGACGGTGCCGACCGCGTCGCGGTAGGCACCGTGCACCGAGATGGAGGT
The DNA here is from genome assembly GCA_013698095.1 of Chloroflexota bacterium. Lineage (GTDB taxonomy): Bacteria > Chloroflexota > Limnocylindria > Limnocylindrales > CSP1-4 > CF-46. The sequence continues at coordinate 866 of JACCVQ010000204.1, read as the reverse complement.
GGAGTCGTTGTGGAGCTGGCTGGTATCGACCTCGAACTCGCTGATCGCGCGCAGCACGACCGAGGTCAACAAGCTGGCCCGGTCGGCGTCGAACAGCGCCTCCAAGGCCCGACCGACCCGATCGTCGTTGAGCACCCCGACCTCCTGCGCCGTCAGCCCGAGCAGCGCCGGGTCGTAACGGGCGGCCCACTCGCCAAGGCCGTAGAGCGGCTCGCGGCCCAGTACCAGGTTGGTAACGACCAGCCCGACCGCGGCCGCCGAACTCACCTTGACGCGGGCGTCGCCGGCCGGGAGTGCCCCCGCCAGCAGAGCGGGGAGCCCGAGCCGGGCCAGCACAGCGTTGACGATCGGAAGCCCACCGAGGGTGCGCGACACCAGCGCGAACTCGTTCGGGTCGTTCGGTTCGCTCATCACGACACCCCTCGGCCGGGCTTGCCTTCAGCACAACAAACGCTATCCTTCGGTGACCAACCGAAGGGCACGACACGCGGAGGAGGCGAATGACCACCCGTCGACCGTCGTTCGGCGCACCTCTCCCCGCCGCACTCAACGACGCGGACTACGCCCTGCCCGGAACCCTGGCCCGCCGCTACATGCGCTGCGGCAAGACGAACTGCCGCTGCAAAGCTGATCCACCGGTCCTGCACGGGCCCTACCTGCACTGGACCCGCACCGTCGCCGGCAAGACCGTGACCCGCACCCTCACGCAAGAACAAGCCAATCGCTACCAGCCCTGGTTCGACAACGCCCGCCGACTCCGCGAACTCACCACCGAGCTCGAGGCCCGCTCCCTGCGCGTGTTCCTCGATGCTGAAGGCTGACCAGTAAAGGCCGATATATCAATCGGCAGATGTGCGGAACGTCAG
>JACCVQ010000249.1 GCA_013698095.1 Chloroflexota bacterium | reverse complement strand
GGAGGATGCGGCGGCGCCCGGACCCGCCTCGCCCGCCGACAACGCGACAACCGGGCCGGCCGAACGCGCATCGCCACCGCGGCCGTCCGGCGACGCTCCGCCAGCCGGCTTCGCGCCACCGAGCCCTGAGTCGAGCGCCGGCGGGGCTGCACCGCCCCCTCGTCGCCCCACGCTCGACACCCTCCGCGACCTCGTCGAGGAACCGCCACCAGGTCGATTCCAGGCGCCGGTCCTGCGCGAGCCAACGACCCCGATCGGGCGCCTCGCGATGGCCGCCCTCGGCTGGCCGCCCCTCGGGATCATCGTCGCGGCGGCCGTCGACGGCTCGACCGGCTGCGGACGCTACGCAGCTTCGTGCTCGGAGATCTCGTCGCCCGGGACGTGGATCGTCAACGCGGTCCTCATCCTGCTCCTGCTCGCGCTGCCGCGGCTGGCGGCGTGGTCGGCCCACGGCACGATCATCGCGGTCGTGGCCGCGGTGCCGGCGGCGATCGCTCTCAGCGCCGGCGGCGGCTCGAACGTGCCCGAGGCAAGCGGTCCGGTCCTGATCGCCGTCCTGGCACTCGCCTACCTTGCCGGTGTCGCGTACGCGATCGTCCGTCACGTCCAGCTCGGTTTGGGCCGGTCGGCGACCGAGCGCCGCGTACCATGACCGGGTGAGCCGCCGCAACGACGCCCAGGCCCTGTCGAACGCCGCCCAGGAATACCTCCTCGCCCTGCGCGTCATGGCCGGCGACGGCTCCCATGTCGGTGCCGCCCAGGTCGCCCGCCATCTTGGGGTCTCGACCCAGGCCGCCAGCGAGATGTTCCGGCGGCTCGTCGCCGATGGCCTCGTCACCCAGGACGGGCGCGATCTCATCCTGACGGTCGCCGGCCGGGCGGCGGCGGACGCGATCTTCCGCCGGCACGCCCTGCTCGAGTGGCTGCTGACCTCTGTCATCGGGCTCGGTTGGGCCGAATCGGACGAGGAGGCCGCGCGCCTCCAGGGTGCCCTGTCGCCACGGGTCGAGGCTCGCCTCGACGAGCTCCTGGGCCATCCGCCGACCTGTCCTCATGGCAATCCGATCGACGCCGAGACCGCCCGCCAACGACCCAAGGGCACGCCGCTCAGCCAGATCGAGGCCGGCCAGAAGGCGACGATCTACCGGATCACCGAGGAAGCCGAGGAGGATGCCGGTCTCCTCTCGTACCTCGAGGCGCGGGCGCTGACGCCCGGCGCCGCGGTCTCGGTCCTGGCCCGCTCCGAGTCGCTCGACTCGCTCACGCTCGAAGGACCCCGCGGCCGGGCAACGCTCGGCCTCCGACCGGCGTCTCTCGTTCACGTCCTGCCCGGCGACGCGGATCCGGCCCTGTTCCACAAGGTCCCAGGCCGCTGAGGTCCCGCCCGGGGCGTCCCCGGCCGCGATCCCAGGGCCGCGATCCCCGGGCCGAGGATGGTTCCGACCGCCAACCTGGCCAAACAGTCATGGTGGGACTCTTCGGGCAGTTTCGAGCCCCGATTCGTGGATGGTCGGCGCTGAATGAGCGCTCAATGGCTAATTCCGGGTCAGGACTAGCCTCCGATCTGCTGTACGGGTCCGTGGGTGTATGAATGGCCAAGTTCGGGCCGGCCTGCCAGCGAGACCCGGGACCCACCCACCGCGGCACTCCCCGGCACTCCCTCCCGCCGCTGCTACGCTTTCGTCCATGCCCGACTCCACCATCCGCGTCCGGATCGCGCCCAGCCCGACCGGTCCGCTCCATATCGGGACCGCTCGCACCGCGCTGTTCAACTTCCTGTATGCCCGCCACGTTGGCGGGACGTTCCTGTTCCGCCTCGAGGACACCGATGTCGCCCGCTCCACCGCGGAGTTCGAGCGCGATATCATCGACGGCCTCCACTGGCTCGGCATCACCTGGGACGAAGGCCCGGATACGGCCGGCGATATGGATCACGGGCCGTTCGCGCCATACCGCCAGATGGCGCGCCTCGCGATCTACAAGGAGGCCTCGGACCGGCTCGTCGCCGCGGACCTCGCCTATCCCTGCTTCTGCACGCCCGAGGAGCTCGACGCCGACCGGAAGGCCCAGGAAGCGGCAAGGCAGCCGCCGAAGTACGTCGGCCGCTGCGCGAACCTCGCCCCGGACGAGCGCACCGCCAGACTGGCGGGGACCGGCCGCCCGCCGGCAACCCGCTTCCGGGTCCGGCCAGGAGTCGTCGGCTGGAACGACATGATCCGCGACCGGATCGAGATCGACACCACGAACCTCGGCGGCGATTTCGTGATCGTCCGTGGTGACGGGACGCCGCTCTACCACTTCACCGTCGTCGTCGACGACGCCGCGATGGAGATCAGCCACGTGATCCGCGGCGAGGACCACGTCGGCAACACCCCCAAGCACATCCTCCTGTTCGAGGCGCTGGGTCACGCCGTGCCCGTCTTCGGCCACCTGCCGCTCATCCTCAACCCGGACGGCACGAAGATGAGCAAGCGCAAGAGCCAGACCGCCATCGACGACTACCGCGCCGAGGGCTTCATCCGCGAAGGGCTCGTGAACTATCTCGCCTACCTCGGCTGGAGCCCGGGCACCGAGGAGGACGTCCTCCCGCTGGACGAGATCATCGCGAAGTTCGACATCGACAAGGTTCACAAGGGCGGCGCCAAGTTCGACCGCGGCCGGCTCGAGTGGCTGAATGGCCAGTGGATCCGGCGGCTCGAGCCGAACGACCTCATCGATCGGCTGCGGCCGTATCTCCAGGCCGCCGTCGACGACGGACGGATCAGCCGACTGCCGGCCGACGACGAGGTCGGCCCTCTCCTGCCGGTCGTCCAGGAGCGGCTCCCGACGCTCGCCGCCGTGGTCGACCTCGTCGGCTTCCTCTGGATCGACGACCTCGTTGTCGATCCAGCCCTCGTCGTGCCGAAGCGCTGGGACCCGGCGACGACCCACGAGGCGCTCGTCGCCGCCCGCGACATCCTGGCCGCCCACGACACGGTCACGTGGGAGGCCGATGAGCTCGAGCCGCCGCTGCGCGAGCTCGCTGAGACACGCGGCTGGAAGGCCGGCGACCTGTTCATGGCGATCCGGGTGGCCGTCACCGGCCGGACGGCGACACCGCCGCTATTCGACACGCTCGTTGCCCTTGGCCGCGAGCTGACCCTCGCCCGGCTCGAGTCCGCGGCGGCAGTCGTGGGTGCCCCAACCGTTCGTTAACACCGGCGCGTAGGATTCGGCGCGATGGCCCGAACGATCCTCGTCGTCGAAGACGAGACGACCCTCCGAGAGACTCTGGTCGACGCACTCGAAGTCGAAGGTTTCCGGGTCGTGTCAGCCGCGGACGGACGGGCCGCCCTGGCCCGGTTCCGGGCCGAGCAGCCCGACCTCGTCCTGCTCGACCTGATGCTGCCCGAGCTGTCGGGGATCGAGGTCTGCCGGATCATCCGGGCCGAATCCGGCGTCCCGATCGTGATGCTGACGGCGAAGGACAGCGAGCTCGACAAGGTGGTCGGGCTGGAGCTTGGTGCCGACGACTACGTCACGAAGCCGTTCAGCATCCGGGAGCTGTCCGCCCGGATCCGGGCCCTCTTCCGGCGATCCGAGCAGATCGCCGCGCCCGACACCACGCTGCCGTCGCTGGTCGAGCTCGGCCGGGTCCAGGTCGACCTCGCCGGGCATCGCCTCCTCCGCGATGGCAATCCGGTTGCGATCAAGCCGAAGGCGTTCGAGCTCCTGGCCTTCCTCCTCCGCCATCCCGGCCAGGCGTTCACCCGCGACCAACTCCTCGAGCACGTCTGGGGCTACGACTACGCCGGCGAGACGCGAACGGTCGACGTCCACGTCCACTGGCTTCGCTCGACCCTCGAGGACGACGCGTCGTCGCCGCAGTTCATTCACACGGTTCGCGGCGTCGGTTATGTGTTCCGCCGGCCAACCGAGGTCGCCACTCGGCGGCCGCGCCGCGCCCCGCCACGGCGCTAACGCCGCGCCCAGCGGCGGCGGCGGTGCATTGACC
>JACCVQ010000153.1 GCA_013698095.1 Chloroflexota bacterium | reverse complement strand
GCCGGCTCCGCCGGCACCCCACCTCCAACGCTGAACAGTTCACTTTCAACGCTGGCACCTCCCACAATCCGACGCTTTGCCTTCAACGCTGACACCTCCCACCCACCCACCCTCTGGTTGAGGATCGGCTGACCTGTGATCGACGGCGCACCTGACACCAGGCCATCGGACCTCGCCACGTCCGAGCTGCTCCTGGACGCGACTGACATCGCGAAGCACTACGGCGCCGTCATGGCGCTGCGCTCGGCGTCCCTGGCCGTCCGGCCCGGCGAAGTCCATGCGCTCATGGGCGCCAACGGCGCCGGCAAGAGCACCCTCGTGAAGATCCTGACGGGTGGCGTTCGGCCGGATGCGGGGACGATCCTCGTCCGTGGAACGCCCTTCAACGTTCACTCCCCCGCCGAGGCGCGGCGCGGCGGCATCGTCTCGGTCTACCAGGAGCCGGCCCTGATCCCGGACCTCGACGTCCGGTCGAACCTGCGGCTCACCCAGTCGCCGATCGACGCCACCCGCCACTGGCTCAGTGAGCTCGGCATCCCCGACCTCGACGTCGCCGACCTCGTGCGTGACCTCCCACTCGCGACGCTCCGGGTCCTCGATCTCGCCCGGGCGCTCGCCATCGAGCCGGACGTCCTCCTCCTCGACGAGATGACCGCTGCTCTGCCCGCGAACCTCACCGAGAAGGTCCTCGAGGTCGTGGCCCGCCAGCGTGGCACCGCCCGGTCGATCATCTTCATCTCCCACCGCCTGATCGAGATCGCGGCTGTCTGCGATCGCGCGACGGTGCTTCGCGAAGGCCGGACGGTCGGCGTGGTCGACGTGACGGCCGGCTCCGAGCACCGGATCGTCGAGCTGATGCTTGGTGACATCGCCAGCGACCTGTCTGCCGCGGGCGCGACGACCGCCGCCGCGCCGGTGCGGCCCGCCGACGCCGTTCCGCGGATCACCGCCCGGAACCTGAGCTCCGGCACCAAGCTGGCAGACGTGTCGTTCGACCTGTACCCGGGCGAGGTGCTGGGCGTCGTTGCCCTCGAGGGTCAGGGCCAGGACGAGCTCTTCGACATCCTCGCGGGCTCCGAGAGACCGGGCGGCGGCGTGCTCCTCGTCGACGGCGGGCCGGTGTCGTTCCGCCATCCCGCCGACGCGATCCGTGCCGGCCTCGTCTACGTGCCTGCCGATCGCGCGGAGGCGCTCCTCATGCAACGATCCGTGCGCGAGAACATCGCCCTGCCGTTCGCGACCCGGTTTGGCTCGTGGGGGCCGCTCGACGTCGGCGCGGAACGGAAGAAGGTCGATTCGGCGATCGCCACGCTCGAGATCGACACCCGGGCGGCCGCGGAGGTCCGGCGCCTGTCGGGCGGCAACCAGCAGAAAGTCACGATCGCGCGCTGGGTCGCGGGCGGCGTCCGGACGATGCTCTGCTTCGACCCCACCCGGGGCATCGACATCGGCACCAAGCAGCAGATCTACCGGCTGTTGCGGGACCTCGCCGAAGCCGGCGCTGCGGTGCTCCTCTACACCTCGGAGCTGAAGGAGATCCAGCTCGCCTGTGACCGGGCGATCGTCATCTTCCGCGGCCGGGTCGTCGCCGAGATCCCGGTCGCCGAGGCCGACGAGCCGACCCTGCTCCGCGCGGCCTACGACCTGAAGCCCGACGCGGTCATGCCCGAGGAGATCGCCGCCGAGACGGTCGCGGCGGCGGTGGAAGCAGCCGAGGCAGCGGGAGCCGAGGCGGGCGTCGCTCGGGTGACCACCGAGCCCACCGCTGGAGGCCCGCGATGACCGCCGCCGCCGGCACCATTCGCTCCGGTGAGGGCGCCCTCGCCAGGGCCGAGGCGTTCGTTCGTCGGAACGTCTCGTCGTTCGCGATCCTGGGTCTCCTGATTGCGTTTCTCGTCCTGACCCGGGTGATCAACCCGAACTACGGGCCGGCCGGGATCGTCAACCTCGCCATCGACGTCCTGCCGATCGCGTTTGCCGCCGTCGCGCAGGCCATCGTCGTGATCTCCGGCGGCATCGACCTGTCGGTGGGATCGATGATGGCGCTCGGGAGCGTGACGTCCGCCGTCCTGATGAAGGGTCAGGGCGACGCGGTCGGTGTCGGCGTCGTGTTCGCCGTCCTCCTGCTCGGGCTCGTCGTCGGGGCGATCAACGGCGGGCTCGTCGTGCTCACGAAGGTCCCCGACATCGTCGTCACGCTCGCGATGTCCTTCGTGTGGGCCGGCGCCGCGCTGCTGATCCTCAACACCCCGGGCGGCGGGGCGGCGCAGTTTCTGACGACGATCCTCTCGGGCCCGTTCTTCCTGCCGTTCCTGCCGAAGGCGCTCGTGGTCCTGGCCATCATCGTCACCCTGGTGTGGATCCCGCTCAAGCGGTCCTCGCGCGGGCTTGCGATGTACGCCGTCGGCAGCCACCCGCTCGCCGCGTTCCGGAGCGGCGTCGCGGTCGCGCCGACGAAGATCATCGCGTACTCCCTCGCCGGCTTCTTCGCGGCGCTGGGCGGCATCACGCTGACGGGGATCGGCGGGGTCGGCGCTCCGGTGCCCGGCGCCTACACCCTCCAGAGCGTGGCCGCGATCGTGCTCGGCGGCGTGAGCCTGGCGGGCGGGCGCGGCGGCGTGCTCGGGCCGATCATCGCGGTCATGGTCCTCGCGCTCGTCCGGACGGACCTGTTTTTCCTCGGCGTCGATCCCAACCTGTCGACCGCCATCCAGGGTGCCATCCTCATCGGGGTGGTGATGTTCGGGAGCCTGATCGCGATGCGCAAGGTGCGGGCATGAGCGGCGCCGGCGCAGGCGCCGCCGGAGCCGCCGGCAACGCGCGGGTGCCACGCGGGTTGGCGTCGGGCGGCCTGCGTCGGATCATCCGCGACCGGCCCCTCATCCCGCTGATCGTCCTGCTCACGTTGCTCGTCGTGATGCTCGAGGTCGCCAACCCCGGGATCGTGAACGGCAACTGGCTCGCCACGACCCTCCGGTCGGCGATCCCGCTGGCGATCCTGGCCGCCTGTCAAACCCTCGCCATGCTGACCGGCGGCATCGACCTGTCGGTTGGCGCCGTCGCGTCGAGCGCCGCCTTCATCATGGCCACCCAGAGCGCCAGCCAGGGTCCGGCGGTCGCGATCATCATCGCGCTCATCGCCGCGACCGCGGCCGGGATCGCGAACGGCATCGGGATCGGCGTCTTCAAGGTCCACCCGCTGATCATGACCCTGGGCATGAGCCTGGTCGTGCTCGGGCTCACCTCGGTGTACCAGCTCGCGATGGTCCAGTCCGGCACCCGGATCCCCGAGGCGATCCTGTGGCTCGGCTCGGGCATCTCGTTCGGGTTCGTCCCGAACAGCATCCTGGTGTTCGTGCCGGTGGCACTGATGATCGTCGTCGGGCTGCGTCGAACGGGGTTCGGCCGGTTGCTCTTCGCCGTCGGGGACAACCCCATCGCCGCCCGGCTCGCCGGTGCCCGGGTGTGGCAGGTCCATGTGGCGCTGTACATCCTGTCGGCGGTCCTCGCGGCCGTCGCCGGGCTCCTGCTGGCCGGCCTGAACAACACGGCCACCGTGAGCCTCGTCGAGCAACAGGTCCTGCCGTCCGTCGCCGCCGCCGTCATCGGCGGGACGTCGATCATGGGCGGCCGCGGCGGCTATTCCGGCACGATCGTGGGCGCCCTGATCCTGACGGTGGTCACGACCCTCTTGACCGTCCTCGAGATGCCGGAGGCCGTTCGCCAGATCCTGTTCGGCGTGATCATCGTGGCGGTCGCGGCGGCCTACACCCGGGTCAGCGGCGAGACCTGAACCATGGCGACCGACACCGGCGCCGGCTCGGGTCGCGGGCGTGTCAGCCGCCATCTCGGGCTCGACCTCGGCGGGACGAACCTGAAGTGGACGATCCTCGAGCTCGAGGCCGGTGACTGGCGGGTCCTGGATCGGGGCCAGGTGGCGACCCGCCGCGGCGGCCCCGACGCGATCGTCCCGCAGCTCGCCGAGACAGGCCGAGCCGCCCTCGATCGCTGGCCGGCCGGCGATCGCGGGCCATCGATCAGAACGGCCGGCATCGGGATCCCCGGGCTCTACGACCCACGGACGGGCGCGACCCGGTTCCTCGTGAACGTCCCGGGGCCGTGGGACGGCTACCCGGTGGCGGGTCCGGTCGGTGACGCGCTCGGCCTGCCGGTCGCGCTCATCAACGACGCCCGGGCGTTCGGTCTCGCGGAGCTCCGCCTCGGAGCGGGTCGCGGCGCGTCTTCGCTCGTGGGGCTGACCCTCGGGACGGGCGTTGGCGGGGTCATCGCGGTCGACGGCAAGGTCCACCAAGGCCACGACGGAACGGCCGGCGAGGTGGGCCACCAGACGATCGATCCGGATGGTCCGGCGTGCAATTGCGGCAACAACGGCTGCCTCGAGGCGTTCTGCCGGGCCGATCGGATTGCAGAGGCGTGCGGCGCACCGAGCGCGGAGGAGGCCGTCGAACGAGCACGCAACGGTGACGCGGCGGCGATCGAAGGGCTCCGCCGGGTTGGGCGCTACCTCGGGATCGGGATCGGCAACATGATCGTGGTGATCTCGCCCGATCGGGTCGTGATCGGGGGCGGGATCGCGGCAGGCGCCGACCTGCTCCTGCCCGAGATCCGGGCGGAGGTTCGGCGGCGGGTCCTGACGACATCGGTCGACGAGGTCGAGATCGTGACGGCCGAGCTCGGGACGTGGGCGGGGGCGATCGGGGCCGCGATCCACGGCGCCGAGCAGGCGACGGAGTCCGCTGAGTCCGGCGAGTTGGCCGTCAGCGCCGCGGCCGCGGCGGCCACCGGCCGCGCCGGAGACCACGCATGATCGATGCCGCGTGGGTCCCCCACCATCGTCGGATCGAGCAGGTCCTGCGCGAACGGATCCACACGCTCCAGCCCGGCGATCGGCTGCCGTCCGACGCCGAGCTCGTCGCCGAGTTCGGGGTCAGCCGGATGACCGCCCGGAACGCGATGCAGCGGCTCGCCGAGGAAGGCCTCGTTGCCCGCCACCCGGGCCGCGGTTCGTTCGTCTCGAGCCCATCAACTCACCGCCGGACCGACCGCTTGATGACGTTCAGCAGCGAGATGGCCCGGCGCGGCCGACTTCCCTCGTCGCGCCTGCTCGCCCGCGCCATTCGGCCGTCGACCCGCCCGGAAGCGGCGTCCCTCGCCCTGGCGCCTGGCGAGCCGATCGTCGAAGTCCGTCGCGTGCGTTTCGCTGACGGAGAGCCGATGGCGCTCGAATCCGCGGTCCTGGTCATCGATTGTGGCAAAGCCGTGCTGGCGGCAGATCTCGAGACCGGCTCGCTCCATGGAGCGATCGGTGCGGCCGGCCTGACGCTCCGGAGCGGGACCGGAACGGTGAGCGCCGGCGCCGCGAGTGCCGAGGACGCGCGTCTGCTCGATATCCGGCGCGGCGAGCCGCTCCTGATCGAGCGCCGCGTGATCGTCGATGACACTGGCCGCCGGATCGAGTCGACCGAATCGCGCTACCCGGCCAGCCGTTACGCCCTCGACGTGTCCTTCGAGGTCGAGAACCCTGTCGACGGCTCGCCCGAAGGCGAGGGCTGATGACGGGCTCGGAGCTTCGCGGCCGGCTCATCCTCGACGACTCGGTCGCCGTCGGGCGGCTGGTGATCGAGGACGATCGGATCGCCGCCGTTGACATCGAGAACGACGCGCCCGGCGCGGGCGCGGACCTGCCGTACATCTCGCCGGGCTTCGTCGACGTCCATGTCCACGGCTGGGGCGGCCACGACGCGATGGGCGACGCCCACGCGTTGGACGGGATGGCGCGCGCCCTCCTCCGCCACGGCGTGACCTCGTTCCTGCCCACCGGCGTGACGAACCCGCTGCCGGTCCTCCATGCCTGGGCGGATCGAGTCCGGGCGTGGTTGCCCGCTGCGCCCGCGAACGGGGCCGACCCGATCGGCTTCAACATCGAGGGGCCGTTCATCTCACACGCCAAGAAGGGCGCTCACAACCCGTCGCTCCTGCTCAATCCGGCCGACGTGCCGTGGTCCGACATCGAACCGCTCGTCGACGGCCTGACCGTGATGACGGTCGCACCCGAGATCCCCGGTGGGCTCGAGCTCATCCGGCGCCTCACGTCGCTCGGCGTCCGGATCTCGATCGGCCACTCCAACGCCGACCTGGCGGGCGCCCTCGCCGGCTACGACGCCGGCGGTGTCACGACGACGCACCTGTTCAACGGGATGAGCGGGATCGACCACCGATCGCCCGGCGTGGCCGTCGCCGCGCTCACCCGCGACGACGCCTGGGTCGAGCTGATCGCGGACGGCCACCACGTCCATCCGGCCCTCTGGAGGATCATCCAGCGCACCAAGCCGGCCGACCGGATGATGCTGATTTCGGACGCCCTATCGATGGCCGGCATGGGCGACGGCCGGCTGACGATCTCGGGTCTCGAGATCGAGGTGAAGGACGGGCGCTGCACGTTGGCCGACGGGTCGGGCACGCTGGCCGGCTCCGTGATCGCGCTGGATACGGCGGTCCGGAACATGGTTCGAGCCGGATTCTCGCTGCCCGTCGCCGTGGCCGCGGCGAGTCGCAACCCACTGGCGATGCTCGGCGTCACGGACCGCGGCCGTGTCGCCGAAGGCCAGCTGGCGGACCTGGTCGAGCTCGACGACGACCTCGTCGTGCGCGGCGTAGTGCGCGCGGGCACCCGGATCGTCTAAGGCGACGGCGGGACCGGCAAAAACGGTCGACGCGGGGCCACTGCGTCCGCGCTCGGCGAGGACTACGCGCCGGGCTTCGTCGGCGCGGCGGCGGCCTTCGCCTTGTCGGAGCCCTTCTGCGTGTCGAGCGCCACGCGCGCCTTCTCCCAGTCGGTCCGGAACTGCTTGATCCCGGAATCGGTGAGCGGGTGGTGTGCCATCTGCTGGAGGACCTTGAACGGGAGCGTCGCGACGTGGGCACCGGCCAGCGCGGCCTGGGTCATGTGGAGCGGGTTCCGGATCGACGCGGCCAGCACCTCGGTCTCGAGGTCGTGGATCGTCACGATGTCGACCAGCTCGCGGATGACGATCATCCCGTCCTGGTTGATGTCGTCGAGCCGGCCGACAAACGGCGACAGGAGCGAGGCGCCGGCCTTGGCCGCGAGGAGCCCCTGGTTGGCGGTGAAGATCAGGGTGCAGTTCGTCTTGATTCCCTCGTCAGCGAAGGTCGCGATCGCCTCGAGGCCTTCCTCGCTCATCGGGACCTTGACGACGATGTTCGGGGCGAGCTTGGCGAACGCCCGGCCCTCACGGAGCATCCCCTCGACGTCCTCCGCCACGACCTCGGCGGACACGGGCCCGCTGGTGATCGTGCAGATCTCCTTGAGGACCTCTTCGTAGGACGAGCCGCTCGTCTTCGCGAACAGGGTCGGGTTGGTGGTGACGCCGTCGAGGACGCCCCATTTGGCGACCTTGCGGATCTCGCTGATGTCGGCGGTGTCGAGGAAGATCTTCATGGCGGCGGCTCCTTCATCACGTTCCTGTCGAGTCTACGCGCCCGGCAGGTTGTGCCTTGTCACGGTCGTTGTCCCAGCGCGTATCGACGGCATCGATATTCCAGGGGTTGGCAGATCATCAGGCGAGCTGCCCGCCCTCCATCCACGCTGCATCAAGGGCCCGCGTGGTCGATCTGATCGATGAATCGGCCATCACGGGCGGGTCACCGCCCCCTGCCGCGCGCCACGGGCCGGAGATATCGATGCGGTCGATATGGTCCACGACAGCCCGCGGGTCTGCGGGACACCTCGTCGGGCTGGCGGTCAGCTCGTGGCGGGCTCGGCGACCTCGGCCATCACGGGAGCGCCGCGACCGGCCTCCTCGATCGCAAGGGCCGGCCGAGCGGCGAACACCGGCTCACGGCCGTCGCGGACCGCCAGCGACGCCGCCACGAACCCGTCGAACAATGGATGCGGGCGCTCGGGCCGGCTCTTGAACTCCGGATGGAACTGCGAAGCCACGAACCACGGGTGGTCGCGCAGCTCGACGATCTCGACCAAGCGTCCATCGGGACTCTGCCCGCTCAGGATCAGCCCGGCGTTCTCGAGGGTCTGGCGGTACCGGTTGTTCACCTCGAAGCGGTGACGATGCCGCTCGTAGATGACCTCCTGGCCGTAGACCGCCGCGGCCTTGGAGCCGGCCGTCAGGCGAGCCGGGTAGAGCCCCAGGCGCATCGTCCCGCCCTTGTCCTCCAGCTCGCGCTGGTCGGGCATGAAGTCGATGACCGGGTTCTCGGTGAACATGTCGAACTCGGTCGAGTTGACGTCCTTGCTGCCGACGACTTCGCGGGCAAACTCGATGACCGCGCACTGGAGCCCCAGGCACAGGCCGAGGTACGGGACCTTGTGCTCGCGGGCAAAGTGCGCGGCGAGGACCTTGCCCTCGATGCCCCGATGGCCGAAGCCACCAGGGACCAGGATCCCGGCCACGCCGTCGAGCCGGTCGTGGAGGTTGTCGTGGGTCAGCGCCTCACTGTCGACCCAGCGGATCCTGGCGTCGACGCCGTGCGCCCAGGACGCATGACGGAGGGCCTCGGTCACGCTCAGATAGGCGTCCGGCAGCTCGATGTACTTGCCGACAAGCGCGATCTCGAGCGACGGCTTCGGGGCTTTGATCCGGGCGACCAGGGCCCGCCACGAGGCGAGGTCCGGGGCCTTGTCGGGATCGCCCAGGCCGAGCTCACGGACGAGGAGCCGACCGAGGCCGGCTTCCTCGAACATCAGCGGCACTTCGTAGATGGTGTCGGCCGTCTCGGCCGGGATGACCGCGTCGGTCGCGACGTCCGTGAACAGCGCGATCTTCTCGCGGATCTCGTCGCTGACCGGGTAGTCGGAGCGGAGGACGATCACGTCGGGCTGGATGCCGATCCCGCGGAGCTCCTTGACCGAATGCTGGGTCGGCTTGGTCTTCAGCTCGCCGGTGGCGGCGAGGACCGGCAGCAGGGTGACGTGGATGTACAGGACGTTGGCCCGGCCGACGTCCTTGCGCATCTGGCGAATCGCCTCGAGGAACGGCAGGCTCTCGATGTCGCCGACGGTTCCGCCGACCTCGACGATCACGACGTCCGGATCGCCGTCGCGAGCGACCCGCCCGATCCGTTCCTTGATCTCGTTGGTGATGTGGGGGATGACCTGGACCGTGCCGCCGAGGTAGTCCCCGCGGCGCTCCTTGGCGATGACCGCCTGGTAGATCCGGCCGGTCGTGACGTTTGAGAGCTGGGTCAGGTTCTCGTCGATGAACCGCTCGTAGTGGCCCAGGTCGAGGTCCGTCTCGGCGCCGTCGTCGGTGACAAAGACCTCGCCGTGCTGGTAGGGCGACATGGTCCCGGGGTCGACGTTGATGTAGGGGTCGAGCTTCAGGATCGAGACGCGCAGACCGCGTGCCTTGAGCAGCCGTCCGACGCTGGCGGCGGTGATGCCCTTGCCCAGAGAGGAGGTCACGCCTCCGGTCACAAAGACATACTTCGCCATGGGTCGGGTCCTCCGGGGGTTTTTCGAATGCTATCGAATAGCGGCTCCGACGGCAAGGCGATCCGGGCGCCGAAGGCTTCGATGGAGTTCCGCGACGTGGTGATGAAGCGGCGGACAGTCCGACGCTTCACGTCGGGTGGCGTCCCGCGCGAGACGATCGAGCAGATCGCGCGGCTCGCCCAGCCCGCCCCGTCAGCCGGGTTCAGCCAGGGTCAGCGGCTCGTCGTGATCACTGATCCGGCTAGGCCTCGCGAGATCGCCCCCCGTCTGCCACGAGGAGAGCTACGTCGAGGTCGGGTTCGGCCCGTGGATCAGCGAGTGCGCAGCCCAGTTCATCCCGTGCATCATCCGGCAAACGTTCATCTGGTTCGCCAGCCTCGGCAGGACGGGTTTCGCCCCACGTCAGGCTCGGTTGCGGACTCCCGCCGGGATTCGGAAGGGCGCGCCGCCGCGGGTGATCAAGACGCCGGCCACGATGACCACACCGCCGATCACCTGGCCGAGCCGGATGTCCTCCGACAGGATGGCGGCCGCCATGACGACCGCCAGGGCCGGGACGAGGAACTGGTACGCCGACGTCCGGGTCGGGCCGACGACGCGCACGCCGTTGAGCACGATCACGTTCGCGATTCCCGCCGCCAGGAAGCCGGAATACAGGATCGCGCCGAAGACGCCGGGGCTCACTGCCGCCGCCACGTCGACGGTCGTCAGCTGGATCGCCGCGACTGGCGCCAGGACCAGCGTGCCGGCGACGGTCGCCCAGGCCGTCGTCCGGAGCGGCGAGTGGCGACGCAGGAACGGCGCTCCGAATGCGGTGTAGATCGCCCAGCAGATCGAGGCGACGAGCGTGATCGCCTCGCCAACGATGGAGCCTCCAAGGCTCAGGCCAGGCCCGCTGGCGATGACGACGGCCACGCCCGTGAAGGACAGGAGGCCGCCGAGGAACTTGTCGGGTGTCAGGACGTCGGAGCGGGCGATCACCGCGAGGAGCGCGACGAGGACCGGGGTCGAGGCGATGATCAGCGCCGAGTCGCCCGCCGCGATCTGCTGGAGCCCGGTCGTCCAGAGGATCTGGTACAGCCCGAACCCGACGGCGCCGAGTCCACAGATCGCGATCAGGTCGCGCCGCGGCAGGCCGATGGAGCCCTCGCGCCAGCGAAGCAGGACCATCAGGGTCGCCGAAGCCAGGGCGAACCGGAGGAACGTGAAGCCGACCGGCGGCAGAGCCTCGAGGGCGGACTTCACGACGATGAAGTTGCCCGCCCAGACCACCATCACCCCGAGGACAGCCAGCTCGGCGATCTGGCGCTCGCTCGAGGACACGACGACGCCCGTCGGGTGTCCGACGGGCGGTCGAGCGGCTCCGGCCGCCGCGCCATCCGGCGCAGCGGCGTCGTCACTCCCGATTACGCGCCGTCGCGATCGAGCTCGAGGAGGTCCTCTTCCTGCTCCTCGGTGACCTTCAGCCAGACGAACAGTCCGGCCAGGACAATGAGCGGGATAACGATCAGCGCGGCAAGGGTGATGCCGAGGGCGACGGCGACGGTCTTGAGAGCCTTCATGGTCGGTTCCTCCAGGTGGGGTACGAGGGCTTGGTTGGGAGCTGTGTGGTTTGGCGCCGGATCAGTCGAACTAGGCGGGCTTTGGAGCCGGCACCGGGACCCGGAGTGTCGGGCCCTGGTTGACCATCTGGGCGATGTCGTCGCGGGTGAACTCAGCGAGAGTGTGATGGCCGCCCGCCTGGCCGAACTGGAAGAGGCGGACGACGAACGCTCCGTCCTGCTCGAAGAAGAAGACGTCGCGCGGTTTCTGCTCGTCGATGTAGCGGCCGATCACCCGGAGCGCCGTCTCGTAGAAGCCGGCGAGGGCGTTCTTCGCCTCGGGACTTGCGTGCCCGCGCCGGGCGACCGATTCTTCCATGAACCGGGCGATGTCGTCGTCGAGGAAGGTCAGCGTCTCCTTGGTCTGCGAGCCCATCGCCTCCGACCAGGTCCCGCCCGACCCGCCGGCGGTGACGACACCCTGGACGATGAAGCCGTCGGGCGCCTCGACGAGGAGGACGTCGCGCATCACGCGCTGGTCGATGAAGGCCCCGATCGAGCGGAAGACCTCCTCGAAGTCCTGGCGCGGACTGCCCTCGTAGATGCGCATTCAATCTCCCTCGATCGAGCTGCCAAGGCGTCCGGCCGGGTGTCATCCAGTGCCGTCCGCGCTTGCCGTCCGTCAGGAGCCTGTGGTCTGGTCGAGCAGCCCGCGATCCTTGGCCCGTCGGTCGCTCGCCCGGAACACCGCCAATGCCCCGAGTGTAGCCATCGCCCCGGTCGCCAGCAACACGAGGACGATCATGGCCGCGCCGGGCCCGGCCGTCCCGGTCAGCTCGGTGAAGAGCG
This sequence comes from Chloroflexota bacterium, assembly GCA_013698095.1. Lineage (GTDB taxonomy): Bacteria > Chloroflexota > Limnocylindria > Limnocylindrales > CSP1-4 > CF-46. The sequence continues at coordinate 41,285 of JACCVQ010000153.1, read as the reverse complement.
AGCCCGGCCCACCGATCGCGGTCAGCCCGCCGGGAAACAGCGCCAACCGGACCCCCTCGACCCACCACGTCAGGGGCGTCAGCAGGCCGAGCGCCTGGACGGGCAGGGGCAGGACGCTCAGCGGGAACACGACGCCCGAGACAAGGAAGAGGGCGCCCGCCGCCGCCTCCGGGTACGACCACGACTCCTGGCGAGTCTGCATGCAGATTGCCGCGAGCAGGAGGGCGATCGCGAGGATGGAGCCGACGCCGAGGGTCATGACCGTCACGAGGATCGGCCAGTCGATCCGGCTCACGTCGAAGGGGACGTTCAGGAACACGACCCCGATCGCGAGCGTGATCGCGGCGCCCATGGCCCCCACCCCGATCCGGGCCACCCCGCGTCCGAACACGACGGCGAGGAAGTCGCTCGGGCTGACGTAGATGTACTTCAGCATCCGGTAGCGCTCGCGGTCGTCGAGGATCATCCACGCCAGGCCGCTGACGCCGGACAGGACGAACGACCAGAGGGCGCTCCCGACGACCACGAATGCGCGGTACTCAGGCTTCGCGCCGCCGCTGATCACGTCGAGCATCACGACGAGGATCAGGGCCGAGGCGAGCGGCTTCGCGACCGAGTAGATGAAGAACAACACCGGGTCGGTCCAGTTCGCCTCCATCTGCCAGCCGAGGCGGACCGCGGTCGTGAAGCTGCGCCGGACGTCGGGCCAGCCGCGGCCGCGGGTCCGGGCCATGTCGAAGCCGCCCCACTCGGGCGAGGCAAGGCCGGCGGCGTCGGGTCGGATGGCGGGCTCGGTGGTCATCGGGCGGGCGCCACGACACTTGGAGCCGCGCTGCTCGCTGGCGCGCTCACTGCCAGCGGACCGACAGGCGGCCTTCCTGGCGCGCGCGACGCTCCAGGGTGACGAGCGTCCAGCGGGCCAGGACCAGGAACACGACGGTCATCGCGACGAGGATCAGGGCCTCGACCGCGGGTGACGGCGTGCCGATCGGATAGGCGGCATCGGCGAAGGCCAGCTGGCGCATCGCGTCGAGCCCGACCGCGAGCGGCAGGATGCTGATCGCAATCGAGCCGAGGACACCGAGGCGCCCCACCGGGAAGTTCAGCCCGGACACGAAGTACACGGGCTCCACGAGGAGCTGGGTCAGGTGCCACGCCTCGCGGCCCCACATCAGGAAGAGGCTGGCGAGGACCATCCCGAGGCCGTACAGGGCGGCCAGGGTCAGCAGGAACACCCCGATCAGGAGGGCCCACTGATCGATCGCGAAGGTGACTCCGTAGACCGTCGTCGCGATGACGAGGACGGCAGCCGCCCGGCTCGAGCTCATCACGAAGCCCCCGAACGCCATCCCGAACAGGACGGCCATGATGTTCATCGGGGCTGCGAAATACAGCTCGAGATTGCCCTGGCTCTTCTCCCACCAGAGCTGCTGGGCCATCATCCAGATGACGTTCAGCCAGAACGCGGTCATCGCCCCGCCCAGGACGACGAAGCCGATGTACTGCGGCGGCGCTTCGAGCGCGCGGTAGACGAAGACGAACGCCGACGTCGACAGGAACGGCAGCAGGATCTCGAAGAAGATCCAGCTCTTCTCGCGGAGGAGGCCGGTGACCCGCGGGTAAGCTCGGCCGGCCACGGTCCGGAGGTTCGTCAGCGCGACCTGGCGTTGGGTCCAGATCGCGGCCTCCTGGGGGCTGGCCGTCGGGCGGTAGACGAAGGCGTTCCGCCCGGGCGCCGCGTTCGTCCGGCGGGCGGCGCCGGGCGGCCGTGCTGGTTCCCTCGCCGGCAGGCTCATCGAATCGCCTCGGCTTCGCGTTCCCGGGCGTCGTCGGTGGTGTCGGTCACGTTCGGGTCGTCGGCGCGGAGGCCCGGGACTGAGCCGTTGCCGGCGCCTTTGTCGGCGGCGCCGTTGGCGGCGTCGGCTGTGTGGTCGTCGTCCGTCGATTCGTCGCCGAAGCCGCGCCCGACGAGCTCGACGAAGACGTCCTCGAGCGACGGTTCGGACTTGCGGAGGGCGAGGATGCTGGATCCCAGCCCGCCGAGGGCGCCGACCACGCCGCCAAGCGCGCCGTCGTCCACGAGGGCGAGGTTGACCTCGACGGTCCGGCGTTCGGCGCCGCCGTCGGCCTGGTCGCCGGCCGCAAGTGCCGCGCTGACGACACCCGGCAGGCGCCGGAGAGCCGCCGCGCCGCCGTCGAGCCGGTCGAGCTCGAGACGGAAGACGGACTCGCGCTGGACGCGCTTCTTCAGCTCGTCGGGCGTGCCGAGGGCAAGGATCCGGCCGTGGTCGACGATCGCGATCCGGTCGCACAACTCGTCGGCCTCGGCCATGTAGTGGGTGGTCAGGAGGACCGTTCGACCCGGGACCGCGGCCTTCCAGGCGAGGATCAGCTCGCGAACTGCCCGCGCGGCCGAGACGTCGAGGCCGAGCGTCGGCTCGTCGAGGAAGAAGATCCAGGGGTCGTTCAGGAGGCCCCGGGCAAAGTTCATCCGCTGGCGCTGGCCGGTCGAGAGGGTGCTCACCCTTTGGGCGGTCTGCTCCTCCAGGCCCACCGCCTCGACCAGCTCGTCGACCCGGTTCCAGCCGTCGCGCGATGGCAGGCCGTAGAACTGGCTGAACATCCAGAGCTGCTCGCGAACGGTCAGGATCCCGTAGCCCGACTGCTCGCCGCCGGCGACCATGTTCATGATCCGGCGGATCTGCTTTGTCTGGCGCGAGACGTCGAAGCCGAAGATCCGGGCCGTCCCCTCCGACGGCAGGAGGAGTGTGGTCAGGATCTTGATCAGTGTCGTCTTGCCCGCGCCGTTGGGGCCGAGCAGGCCAAAGAACTCGCCGGGCTCGACGGCCAGGTCGACGCCGTCGAGGGCGACGACCGGCTTCGGCTTGACGTTGTAGACGCGCCGAATCCCGCGCACGTCGATCGCGAGCGGCTGGGTACGCGTGGGCTCGACGATTCCGGACACAGGGCTCCCCGGTGGGACGGTCAGTGGATCGCGGAGTCTACGTCAGGTGAGCCGGTTTGGGAAGGGGCGCGTCATCCACCTGTGAGATATCCATCTCACACGGGCGCTTGGCCTGGCGTCCTTCGCCGCCTCGGGGCGTCAGCCCTCGACGTCCCCGATCGACAGGGCGACCGCCAGCTCGCCCGCCACCCGGGCGTCGTTCACGATCAGCGCAGTATTCATTCGGATCGAGGCGCCCGCGGTCAACTCGGCGATCCGGGCGAGGAGCCAGGGAGTGGTCGCGGGGCCGTGAATGCCGGCGGCCTCGGCCTCGCGAATGGCGCGCTCGATCGCGTCCCGTGCCACGTCAGCGGGGAGTGCCTCGGACTCCGGCACGGGCACGCAGGCGAGAACGCCGCCGAGCCCGAGCTCCAGATGGATCCGGGCGATCGCCGCGAGGCCTGCGACGTTCGGAGAGGTCAGCGGCGACGGCAGGCCCGAGGATCGGCTGTAGAACCCGGGCAGCTCGGCTTGGCCGATCGTCACGACGGGCACACCGCTCGTCTCCAGGTATTCGAGGGTGGCGGGAATGTCGAGGATCGACTTCGGGCCGGCGCAGACAACGACCAGCGGGGTCCGACCGAGCTCCTCGAGGTCCGACGAGATGTCGAGGGTCGGCGCCGGCCCGCCGATCGCGCCGCGATGGACGCCCCCGATCCCACCCGTCGCGAAGACCCGGATCCCCGCTGCGTGCGCCGCGATCATCGTCGCCGAGACCGTCGTCGCCGCCCAGCCGCCGGCCGCGAGCGCGACCGCAAGCGACGGCCGCGCCGCCTTCCGGACCGAGCCCGCCGGCGCGGTCGCGAGCGCCTTGAGCGCCGTCTCGTCCAGACCGGCCAGCAGCCGCCCGTCGCGGATTGCCACGGTCGCCGGAACCGCGCCGCTCTCGCGGACCGCCGCCTCGGACGCACGCGCCACCTCGAGGTTCTGGGGATACGGCAACCCGTGGCTGATCAACGTCGACTCGAGCGCGACGACCGGCCGGCGGGCGGCAAGCGCAGCCGCGACCTCGGGGGCTACGACCAAGCGGTCGCCGATCACAGCGCGATGTCCCGCGGCGCCACGCCGAGCTGCCGAGCCGCGGCGCGGTGGGCGGCAAGAACCGCCCGCCGGAGCGTGGCTGGTCGGTTGCGTGCCGCCGGCTCCGCGGCCAGCCACGCCATGAGGAACCCGGCGTCGAACGCGTCGCCGGCGCCCGTCGTGTCGTGAGCGTCCAGCGGGGCCGTCGCGACGTCGAAGGCCAACCGCGCGTCGGGCGGCCCGGCCATCACCGTGGCGCCGCTCCGGCCGCGCTTGACCACGACGATCGCCGCCAGGTCGGTCAGCTTCGACAGGTCTCGACCACCCGCGATCGCCTCGGCCTCGACCCGGGTCGCGAACAGGACGTCGGGTGCAGCGTCGCGGACGAGCCGGAGCGCGGCCCGCCGGCCGTCGGCCAGCAGCGGCCCGACCGACGCGAGGTCGAGCGAGACGAGCGCCCCTGCGGCACGGGCCAGCTCGATCGCGCGCCGACCGGCCAAGCCCAGCGGCTCCCCGAGCAGCGAGTAGGCGGGAAGGTGGATGAGGTCGGCACGGAACGTCGAGGCGGCGAGGTCCGCCGGCGCAAGGCGATCGGCGGCTCCCCGATCCGCCACGAACGAGCGCTCGCCGCCCGGCGCGACGAGGACCCCGATCCGCCCCGTCCGCTCCCCGGCGACGCGGCTCGCGCGGACGCGGACCCCGTCGGCCTTCAGCGCGCCGATCAACGCCCGGCCCTCCGGATCTCGCCCGACCGCGCAGATCAGCGTGGACCGGGCCCCGAGCCTTGCCAGCCAGCGCGCCGTGTTCGCCGCCGAACCACCCTGGCGCAGTGCGACCGTGCCCGGCACGTCGGTTCCGCTTTCGAGCGGACGGACCGGAGCCAGGACGACGTCGACCATCAGGTCGCCGAGGACGGCGACGCGCGGCGGCCGCAGGCCGGCCGAACGGGACCGGCGGCGGACCGGCAGCGACGGGGACATGCTGCGAGGATAGCCGCAGCGACCCGGACAGCGACCCGATCCGGACCAGCGGGAGCCCACCTCCATGCCGACCGCCACCGAGACCCTCGACCGCCTCGCGATCGACACGATCCGGACCCTCTCGATCGACGGCGTCCAGCAGGCGAACTCCGGCCATCCGGGGGCACCCATGGGCGCCGCCGCGATGGCCTACACGCTCTGGACCCGCTTCCTCCGCCACGCCCCCACCCATCCCGACTGGCCGGACCGCGACCGCTTCGTCCTGAGCGCCGGCCACGCCTCGATGCTCCTCTACTCGCTCCTTCACCTGACCGGCTACGACGTCGCGCTCGACGACCTGAAGGCTTTTCGCCAGTGGGGATCGAAGACCCCCGGCCATCCGGAATTCGGCATGACGCCCGGCGTTGAGGCGACGACCGGGCCGCTCGGCCAGGGCTTCGCGAACGCCGTCGGGATGGCAATCGCCGAGGCCCGCCTCGCAGCCGAGTTCAACCGCGAGGGCCACGACATCGTCGACCATTGGACCTACACGCTGTGCTCCGACGGCGACCTCCAGGAGGGCATCGCATCCGAGGCCGCCTCGCTCGCCGGCCACCTTCGCCTGCGGAAGCTGATCGCCCTCTATGACGACAACCACGTCCAGCTCGACGGCCCCACCTCGATGGCCTGGTCCGAGGACGTCGTCGCTCGCTTCGAGGCCTACGGCTGGCACGCCATCCGGGTCGAGGACGGCAACGACATCGATGCGATCGCCGCCGCGATCGAGGAGGCCCGAGCCGACGACCGGCCGAGTTTGATCGCGGTCCGGACGCATATCGGCTTTGGCAGCCCGAACCGCCAGGACACCCAAAAGGCCCACGGCGCGCCGCTCGGCCCGGACGAGGTGAGACTCGTCAAGGAGGCCTACGGCTGGGATCCGGACAAGACATTCTTCGAGCCGCCCGAGGCGCTCGAGCTCTTCCGCCGTGCCATCCCGGCCGGCGACGACCTGGTCGAAGCCTGGGACGGAGCCTTTGGCCGCTACGAGTCGGCCCACCCCGACGTGGCCGCGGCGTTCCGGCGGCGGGTCATCGAGGGGCAACTGCCCGACGACTGGGATGCCGGGCTTCCGACCTACGCCCAGGCGGTCGAGGTCGCCACCCGCAATGCGAGTCAGGACGTGATCCAGGCCCTGGCAAAGCCGCTCCCGCGGCTGTTCGGCGGCGCGGCGGACCTGTCCGAATCCAACCTGACCGACGTGAAGGGCGAGGGTTCGTTCGAGCCGGAGTCGCCCGGCCGGAACCTCCGGTTCGGCGTCCGCGAGCACGCGATGGGCGGAATCGCCAACGGAATCGCCTACCACGGTGGATTCATCCCATACGCAGCGACGTTCCTGACGTTCAGCGACTACATGCGCGGCTCCGTGCGGCTCGCCGCACTCAGCGGGCTCCAGGTGATCTACGTCTGGACGCATGATTCGGTGGGATTGGGCGAGGACGGCCCGACCCACCAGCCGGTGGAGCACTACGCGGCGCTCCGGGCGATTCCGAACCTGTGGTTCATCCGGCCCGGCGACGCGAACGAGACGGCCGCTGCATGGGCGCTGGCGATCGAGCGCGGCCAGGAGGATCCATCCGGGCCGGTGGCGCTGTCGCTGACACGTCAGAAGCTGCCGACGCTCGCGGGCACGGCCGAGGGCGCGCGCGAGGGCGTCCGGCGCGGCGGCTACATCCTGCGCGAGGCCTCCGGCGACAAGACACCCCAGGTCATCCTCATCGGGACGGGCTCGGAGCTCCAACTCGCATTCGGCGCGGCAGAGAAGCTCGAGGCCGACGGGATCGCTGCGCGGGTCGTCTCGCTCCCCTGCTGGGAGCGGTTCGAGCTCCAGGACGCGGCCTATCGCGAATCCGTCCTGCCGCGGGACGTTCGAGCGCGTGTCGCGATCGAGGCCGGCGTCTCGCTCGGCTGGGACCGCTGGGTCGGCGACGAGGGCGCGATCATTGGCCTCGACCACTTCGGCGCGTCGGCTCCGGCCGGCACGATCTTCGAGAAGTTCGGCTTCACGATCGATCGAGTCGTCGCGGTCGCCCGCGACGTGATCGGCGGCAAGGTCCGTGGGCCGCTCGCGACCCTCGAGCCGGGCCACCTGCCGGCGCCGCGCCGCGGCCACGGCCCGAGCGGCGACAACGGCGGAGGTGACGACAGCCACCCGACCCTGGACGAGGGCGAGTCCGGCGTGAACCGGACCGGCGGCTCGGATCCCGGGCACAGCTGACCGTTGACAGACGGGTCCTGGAGGCTAGTCTTTACTCATGGGTGAAAGAGTAAAGAACAAGCGGCGGCGCGGGTACACTCGGGTGAGCCCGAAGCATCAGGTGACGATCCCGGTCGACGTCCTCGCCCGGGCAGGCCTTCAGGCCGGAGATGAGTTGCGAGTCGAAAATCTCGACAGTGGCGACATCGTGCTCCGGAGGGCCTTGAGCGCGATCGAGCGGTATGCGGGCACGATGCCCGGCGTCTGGCCGCTCGGCGCCCTGGAAGAGCTGCGATCCGAATGGGATTGACGGTCGTTGATGCCGGGGTCGTGATCGCGGCGCTGTCGCCGCAGGACACGCATCACGGCGCAGCGGTCGCCGCAATCTCGACCGCGATCCGTCGCGGTGATCGCCTGGCGATTCCGGCATCCGCGCTCGCCGAGGCCCTCGTGCATCCATTCCGGTCGGGCCAGGCCGTCGTCGACCAGGTCGAGCGGTTCATTGACGAGCTCCCGGCCACGGTTGAGCCACTTACGAGACGCATGGCCCACGCGGCTGCGGCAGCACGTGCCTCGAACGGACGGAATCTCGCCCTGCCGGATGCCCTCATCGTCGCGACGGCCATCGTGCTCGACGCCGACGACATCCTGACGACCGACCTCGGATGGCCATCCGTCGGGCGGCAGGTCACGGTGGTCGGCGGCTGATGCGTGTCGCCTTCGCTGCCGATCACGCCGGGGCGGCCCTCAAGGACGAGTTGCTCCGCCGCCTCGTCGCGTCGGGCACGGAGCACGAGGCGATCGACCTCGGCGGTGACGGCTCGGACCCGTTTGACGACTATCCGGACTTCGCGGCGCGCGTCGCCTTTGCCGTCCGCGACCGCGAGGCCGACCGCGGAATCCTGATCTGCGGCTCCGGGGTCGGGGCGAGCGTGGCGGCCAACAAGGTCGTCGGGATCCGGACGGCGGTCTGCCACGACACCTACTCGGCCCACCAGGGCGTCGAGCACGACGACATGAACGTCCTGACACTCGGCTCGCGGGTCATCGGCCCGGAGCCGGCGTGGGAGTGCGTCGTCGCCTTCCTCGGTGCGCGGTTCAGCGGCGAGGAACGTCACCGCCGCAGGCTCGACAAGGTTCTCGCGATCGAGGCATCCGAGCGCGGCTGATCCGATTCAAGGCCGCCGGACGACTCGGACCGTCTACCGCCCTTGGCACGCAGGCGCAAGGTGCCGCCGCCCGGAGTCGGACTACCATGGGCGCGATGCCTGACGAAACGACCTCAACGCCCAGCCCGGTGATCCCCCAGCTCCAGCTTGGCGACGCGACAGCCGCCTACGACGCGGCCGTCGAGCAGGCCCGCGACGAACGCTGGGCCGAGCGCCTGTGGGACCGGGACGCGAGCCTGTGGTCGGCGAACGAGCGAGTTCAGCGCGAGATCGCCGATCGCCTCGGATGGCTCGACGCACCGGCCCACTTCACCGACCAGATCGCCGCTCTCGAAGGATTCGGTGAGGGCGCCCGCGACGCCGGCTTCACGACTGCGGTCGTCGGTGGGATGGGCGGCAGCAGCCTTGCCCCGGACGTGTTCCACAAGACCTTCGGCACGACCGACGGCTGGCTCGACCTGCGCGTCCTCGACTCGACCGACCCGGCGGCCGTCGCCGCGGTGGTCGACGACCTCGATCCGTTGGCGACCCTCTGGATCGTCGCCAGCAAGTCCGGGACCACGACGGAGCCGCTCGCCTTCCAGGCCGACGCCTGGGACCGCGCCGAGCGGGCGCTTCGGGCGCGGCACGCTCCCCGCGATGAGCACGCCGGCGAGCTGATGGTCGCGATCACCGACCCCGGCAAGAGTGTCGAGGCGATTCCCCATCACGACGAGCTCCGCGAGGTCTTCCTCAACCCGCCGGACATCGGTGGCCGCTACTCGGCCCTGACCTATGTCGGGCTCGTTCCTGCCAGCCTGATCGGGCTGGACCTCGACGCGTTGCTCGCCTCGGCCGTGGCGATGGCCGGAGCGTGTCGCGAGCCCGAGCCCGGCGCGAACCCGGGGGTCAGCCTGGGGCTCGCCCTCGGAACGCTGGCGAAGGGAGGGCGCGACAAGTTGACCATCCTCGCCGACTCGGAGATCAACAGCTTCGGCGCCTGGCTCGAGCAGCTGATCGCCGAAAGCACCGGCAAGCACGGGTCAGGGATCGTTCCGATCGATCGCGAGCCACTCGGCGCCGTCGACGCCTACGGCGACGATCGCGTGTTCGTCCGGCTGGCGCTCGGCGGCGGCGGCGGAAACGCCGCGGCCGATGCCCTGGCCACGGCCGCCGCCAATGCGGGAAGTCCCGTGATCCGGATCGAGATCGCCGACCCGATCGACCTCGGCGCCGAGGCGTTCCGCTGGGAGGTCGCGACCGCGATCGCCGGGGCCGTTCTCGGGATCGACCCGTTCGACCAGCCCAACGTCGAGGAGGCGAAGAACCTGACCCGGTCCGTCCTGGCCGCCGCCGAATCCGGCGCCGCCCCGACAGCGCCACCGCCCGCCCTCGTGACGGACGAGACCACTGGCCTCGCTCTCCATGGGGACGCGACCCTGCGTCTGACCGCCGGCGACGGCTCGGTCGTCGGCGAGCTGGCCCGGCACCTCGCCCGGCGCACGCCGAACGCCTACCTTGCGCTCCAGGCGTTCATCGCCCCGTCCGCGGCCGCCGACGCCGCCCTCGACCGGATCCGCGTCCTCCTCCGGGACTCGACCCGCAACGCCACGACCGCCGGCTACGGTCCGCGCTTTCTCCACTCGACCGGTCAGCTCCACAAGGGCGGTCCGGCCAGCGGCTGGTTCCTGCAACTGACCTCCGACCACCCCGTCGATCGGCCGATCCCGGGCTGGCCGTACACCTTCGGCCGCCTGATCGACGCCCAGGCGGAGGGCGACTTCGCGGCGATCGAAGCCCACGACCTGCCGATCCTCCGCGTTCACCTCGGCGATGTCGAGCGCGGCCTGGTCGCGCTCGAGATCGCCCTGCGCGAGGCGCTCCCCGCCGACTGATCATCCTCCGGGGCACGTCCACGCCCCGGCAACGACACTCTGGAGGGCCACACAACATGCGGATCGGTTTCGTCGGTCTGGGCCGAATGGGCGCGAACATGGTCCGCCGCCTCCTCCGCGACGAGCACGAGGTCGTCGCCTACAACCGGACCGCTGAGAAGACGAAGGAGATCGAGGGAGAAGGCGCGATCGCCTCGTACTCGATCGAGGAGCTGGTCTCGAAGCTCGAGAAGCCGCGGGCGGTCTGGATCATGGTCCCGGCCGGCGACGCGACCGAGGCCCAGATCGCCGAGCTGATGGAGCACCTGGAAGCGGGCGACACGATCATCGACGGCGGGAACACGAACTTTCACGACGACCAGCGCCGCCACAAGGATCTCGCCGAGAAGGGCATCAACTACGTCGACGCCGGCACGTCCGGCGGGATCTGGGGCCTCCAGGTCGGCTATTGCCTGATGGTCGGCGGCGACGAAGCGGCGGTGAAGCCGCTCGAGCCGATCTTCCTCTCGCTCGCCCCTGACGGCGGCTATCTCCACGTCGGCGGGGCGGGCGCCGGGCACTACGTGAAGATGGTTCACAACGGGATCGAATACGGGCTGATGCAGGCCTACGCCGAGGGCTTCGAGATCATGCATGCCTCGTCCTATCCGCTCGACCTTGCCGCCATCTCGAACCTGTGGATGCAGGGCTCGGTCGTGCGGTCGTGGCTGCTGGAGCTCCTGGGCCGGGCGTTCACCGCCAACGGCCAGGATCTCGAGCACCTGAAGGGCTTTGTCGCCGATTCGGGCGAGGGCCGCTGGACGGTCCAGGAGGCGATCGACCACGACGTCCCCGCGCCGATCATCACCCTGTCGCTGCTGACCCGCTTCCGCTCCCGCCAGGACGACTCCTACGGCGCGAAGGTCCTCGCCGCGCTCAGGAACGAATTCGGCGGGCACGCCGTGAAGACGGAGTGAACCGCTCCATGAAGGATCAAGCGCGATCGACTCACCAAGGTCCGAAGAGGAGCTCCGCGACTCCATCGGCCCGAGGTGGCCATCCGGTGAAGACCGAGTGAGTGTCCCGTCGGCGCCGCCTAGCGCCATCGCGCGGCCGTCCGCGGTCGTGCCGGCCGCTCCGCTGTTCTCATATGCCAGCCTCGTAAGCACTCGGCAGCGAACGGCGGCCCCAACCCGCCCAGTCGGGCATGCGGGGGCCCGGAATTTGCCTCCGGAGGCTGACAATGCCCGCCAGGTTGCCTGTCCTGCCTCCCACCGGTTGGATACGGCTCGCCAGGCTGTCATATGGCCCGATCGCGCCGAGGAGGCGTTGCCGTGACAGACACCGCTGTCCCGAAGCGGCGCAAGACCTCGGCAAAGCCCGACGCGCCTGCCGTCGCGCCCGAGACCGCGCCGGACAAGACACCCCATCCGGCGCCGAAATCCAAGGACGCGCCGCGCACGATCAAGGACCTCCGGATCGCACGCCAGGGCAAGCGCAAGCCCACCCCGAAGCAGGATGACAACCCCCTCCGCGAGGGCCTTCGTCTCGAGCGCGTCGCGGATCCGAGCGTCCTCGTCCTGTTCGGCGCAACCGGCGACCTCGCCCATCGCAAGGTCATTCCCGCCCTCTATCAGCTGTGGCGGACGAACCTCCTGCCCCACGACTTCGTGGTCCTCGCGATCGGCCGGCGCGACTACGACGACGCCGTGCTGCGCGACGAGCTGAAGACGTCGCTCGAGAAGTACTCGCGCGTCCTGCCGCTCGACGACGCCGCGTGGCGTTCATTCGCGTCCCGGATCCGCTACCACAAGCTCGACTTCGCGAACCCCGACGACTTCGACAAGCTGGTGACCGTCATGGACGGCATCGACAAGGAACAGAGCTCGAGCGGCAACCACCTCTACTACCTCGCGACCCAGCCGTCGGCATTCGCCGACATCGTCGCCCAGCTCGGGCGGGTGGGGCTGGACCACGAGCGCCATGAAGGCGGCTGGCGCCGGATCGTCATCGAGAAGCCGTTCGGCCACGACCTCACCTCGGCGATTCGCCTCAACCGCGAGGTCGGCAAGGTCTTTCGCGAGTCGCAGGTCTACCGGATCGACCACTACCTCGGCAAGGAGACCGTCCGGAACCTGCTCGTCTTCCGGTTCGGCAACGGGATCTTCGAGCCGATCTGGAACCGTCGCCATATCGACCATATCCAGATCACGGTGGCCGAGTCGATCGGGGTCGAGAACCGCGGCTCGTTCTACGAGGAGACCGGAGCGAGCCGCGATTTCCTCCAGAATCACCTCCTCCAGCTCATGAGCCTCGTCGCGATGGAGCCACCGGCGACGTTCGACGCCGACGCCCTCCGGGACGAGAAGGTCAAGGTCATCCGGGCGATCGGCGAGCTCACCCCCGACCAGCTCCGGAGCGACGTGGTCCGCGGCCAGTACGGCCCGGGCTGGGTGGCCGCCAAGCCGGTCAAGGGGTACCGCCAGGAGCCCGAGGTCAATCCCGAGTCGGAGACCGAGACCTACATCGCTGCCCGTTTCGAGGTCGACGACTGGCGCTGGTCCGGCGTCCCGTTCTACCTCCGGACCGGCAAGCGCCTGCCGAAACGGGCAACCGAGATCGCGATCCAGTTCAAGGAGGTCCCCCACCGCCTCTTCCGCGACTCGAACAGCGACCCCGATCCGAACCTGCTCGCGATCCGGATCCAGCCCGACGAGGGGATCATGCTCCGCTTCGGGGCCAAGGTCCCGGGTCTCGGGATCGACGTCCGGTCGGTGACGATGGACTTCACGTACGGCTCGGCGTTCACCGTCGACTCGCCCGACGCATACGAAACGCTGATCCTCGACGCCCTCCTGGGCGACGCGTCGCTGTTCACCCGGGCAGACGAGGTCGAGGGCGCCTGGGCCCGCGTGACGCCGATCATCGAATCGTGGATGGACGAGCCATCGCCCGAGTTCCCCAGCTACGAAGCGGGCACGTGGGGCCCCGAGGCGGCCGACGGGCTGTTGGCCCGCGAAGGACGAAAGTGGCGGCGAATTTGAACGGGCAACCTCAGTCGTGAGCAGCCCCTCGGTCACTCCGGCTGCGGTCGGAGGCGGAGCTCCGTCGACGCCATCCGCCGCAGGTGGGCCGGTTGCGTCCGACGCTCCCGCCAGGCCGAACGAGCCGACGCTCAGGTGGCGCTCGCGCGCCCACAGCATCGAGGAGGTCGAGCAGGAGCTCGTCCGGATCTGGGCCCACAACGTTGAGCAGCTGATGGGCGACCGCGACGGCGACCACGTGAACGACCGGATGATCGGGGCCCGGACGAACGTCATGAACCTCGTCGTCATCGCCGGCCGGCCCGAGGTCGGCGAGCGCTGCGCGGCCACGATCCAGCGCCTCGTCGGCCGTCATCCGTCGCGGACCACGATCGTCCAACCGGCCGACCCGGACGGCCCCTCGTGGCTCGACGCCCAGATCGTCGCCCATTGCGTGCTGCCCCGGGTGGATGCGCCCGAGACGTGCGCCGAGACGATCCACCTGGTCTGCGGCGGGGAGGCCGGCCGGCACCTCGATGCGATCGTCGCGCCGCTCCTGATCCACGATCTGCCGGTCACGGTCTGGTGGCCGGACGAACCGCACTTCGGCAGCGACCCGGTCAACGACCTGCTCGCGATGTCGGACCGGCTCGTGGTCGACGGCTCCGGCTGGCACGGAACCGGGCTCGACCAGCTGCGCAAGATGGCGGCGGCGGCCGAACGATTCCCGATCGCCATCTCGGACTTCGCGATGGTTCGCCAGTCACGCTGGCGCGAGGCGATCGCAGCGATCTTCGACATCCCCGACTTCCTGCCCTACCTCCGCCACATCCGCCGAATCGCCGTGACGTACGGCGTCCGCGACGAGTTCGGGGCGGAGACGACGAACATCGTGAAGCCGCTGTATCACGCCGCCTGGCTTGGGTCGCGGCTCGCGATGACGGTGACGAAGCCGCTCGCGCCGATGACCGGTGGGCCGTCGCGCAAGGCGCCCGTCCGCTCGAGCAGTGGCCGCGTGACGAGCCTTGCCAACCCGAGCGCGGGCCTCGGGGCGACGCTCCGCCTCGATCGGACCGATGTTGCCCTCGTGATCCGGCCGGTCCTGTCCGAGATGCCGGCCGGGACGACGCTCCGGGTCGAGCTCCTCGCCGACTGGCGCGGCTCGGAGCTGCGGGCCGACGTCACGGCCGAGCAGGAAGCGGTCCACGTCCGGGTCTGGCAGGACGGCGTCCATGCCCTCGAGCGCGGCTTCACGGCGCCCCGCCGGACGGACATCGATCTCCTGGCCGAGGCGATCGAGGCGGGCGGGCGCGATCCGGTCGCCGTCGGAACGCTCGCCCTGGCCGCCCAGCTCGCCGGAGGGACGCCCCCATGACCGAGCCCACGATCGTCGTCCTTGCCGATCCCGAGGCGTGCGCCCTGGCGGCCGCCGAGCGGATCGTCGAGATCCTGGACGTCGCCATCGACGACCACGCTGAGGCCCACTGGGTGACGACCGGCGGATCGGCCCCGGCCGCGATCTACCACCACCTCGCCACGTCGCCGCTGCGCGAGGAGCTCGACTGGCGAAAGGTCCAGCTGTGGTGGACGGACGAGCGCTTCGTCCCGACCGACCACCCCCTCTCGAACGCCAAGATCGCCAACGACATCCTGCTCAACGTGGCCCATCGTTCTGGCCAGTCGGGGACCGGCGGACTCGGCGGCGACGTCGTCACCGGGCGGAGCAGCGGCGTCCTGATTCCGAGCGACCAGGTCCACCCGATCGAGACCGCGGTCGCGATCGGCGGCGGTCACGACGAGACCTGGGCGGCCCACCACTACGCTGAAGTCATCCAGGCCGACGGCCCCGACACGAACGACGACGGCTGGCCGGCGTTCGACCTGATGCTGCTCGGCCTCGGCTCGGATGGCCACATCCTGTCGGCCTTTCCGGGCTCGCCCGCGTTCGACGCCCCGGACTGGGTCATCGGCGTCCCGGCCCCGACCCACATCGAGCCGCATGTCCCACGGGTGACCCTGAACCCCGCGCTTGTCGTCGCCGCCCACGAGCTGATCGTCGTGAGCCATGGGGCGTCCAAGGCTGAGATCCTCCAGGCGATCCTCAAGGGCGAGCGCGACGAGCGGCAGCTCCCGGCCCAGCTCGCCCGGCGGCCGGGCGCGACCTGGTTCGTCGATCGGGCGGCCGCCCGGCTCCTGTGACCGGTCGGTCCGAGTCGGCCGCGATCGAGATCCGGCGGGCAACGGCGGACGATGCGCCGGCCGTTTCCACGGTCTACCTCGACTCGTTCCACGCCACGTACGCCTTCCCACTCGCCCATCCCGACGAACAGGTCCGGGAGTGGATCCGCGCCGAGATCCTGCCGGCCGCGGCCACGGAGGCGTGGGTCGCGACCGATGGGCCGGGCGGGCCGATCGTCGGGATCATCGTCGTCGGACCAGACGTGCTCGATCAGCTGTACGTGGCGCCGGATCGGCTCGGACAAGGTATCGGGCGGAAACTTCTCGAGCGGGCGAAGGAGCGCTCGCCGGACGGCCTCGCCCTCTTCACGTTCCAGGTCAACGACCGGGCGCGCCGGTTCTACGAGCGGAACGGGTTCGTCGCGACGTGGTTCGGTGATGGCTCCGCCAACGAGGAGGGCCAGCCCGACGTGCGCTACGCCTGGCGACCCGCCCGACCATGACGCTTCCCGACTCGGAGCCGCCCGACCGCGCCGTCAACGCCCCGGATGGCGTCTGGATCGCGGTCTTCGGCGCCGGCGCCGCGATCGGCCGGCCGATCATCCTCGTCCACGGCGCAACGGCCGACCACACGACCTGGCGCACGGCCGGACCCCTGCTCGGCGCCAGGCATCCGCTCCACGCCATCGATCGCCGCGGGCGGGGCGCCTCGTCGGACGGGCCGGCCGGCGTCCCGTACTCGATCGAGCAGGAGTTCGATGACCTCACCGCGGTCGTCGACGCGGTCGCTGCCGAGTCCGGTGGCCCGGTCGATGTCGTCGGTCATTCGTACGGTGGCCGGATCGCGCTCGGCGCCGCGCTCCGGACGACGAACCTGCGCCGGCTGGTGTCGTACGAGGGCGCCCCGCCGGCGGCCGACGGTCGCGGCTACCAGGACCAGGAGGCGGGCACGCTCGCCCGGATGGCCGAGCTGGTCGCGGCCGGCAATCGGGATGCGGCCCTGGAGACCTTCATGCGCGAGATCGTCGGGATGCCCGCGGCGGACCTGGCGGCCTTCCGGTCCGACCCGATCTGGCCGCGCCGCGCGACGGCCATCGACACGACCCTCCGCGAGCTCGCGGCCGAGACCAGTCCAGCCGCCTCGCTCGAGAGCCTCGGGGCAGTCCGCCAGCCGGTCCTCCAGATCCTGGGAGGGGCCAGCAGGGCCCCGTTCGCAGACGCGACCGCGGCGCTCGACGCGCGGCTGAAGGGCGGGCAGGTCGTCACGATCGCGGGCGCCCGGCACGCCGCCCACCACAGCCACGCACCGGAGTTCGTGGCCGCAGTCGACGCCTTCCTGGCGGCCCCTGACGTGGCAGACTGAGCGCCATGGACATCTTCGGCTGGATCATCCTCGGGTTCATCGCCGGCGCCCTGTCGGCCGCCGTCGTCGGCGGTCGGACGGCCCGTGGCTGCCTGCCCAACATTCTCGTCGGCGTCATCGGCGCGATCGTCGGCGGCTGGCTCGCGCGGCAGCTCGGGTTCGGCCAGGGCGAGGGCTTCATCGCCGCGATCATCGTGGCCGTGATCGGGGCGATCATCGTCCGGGTCGTCCTGGAGGCCGTCAGCCCCAGGGACCGGCGCTGAGCCGACTCCGGGGAGCGATCCGGAGCCGTCGACGGCGCGCCATCCCGGAGCCGTCTACCATCGACCGATGACGACTTCGACCTCGGCCGCCTCTCCATCCGGCGCCGACGAGCGGCCCTATTCGCCTGGCCTCGAGGGGGTCCTCGCGGGCGAAACGGCCCTGTCGAAGGTCGACGGGGCGAACGGCCGGCTCGTCTATCGCGGCTACCGGATCGGCGATCTGGTCGAGCGCGGGACGTATGCCGCGGTCGCGAACCTGCTCTGGACCGGCGACTGGGATCCTGCCGCCCGACTCGCCACCGGGCCCGTCCCGGATGTCGTCCTGACGACGCTCCGGGCGCTGCCCACCACGGCCAAGCCCATGGACGCCCTGCGGACCGCCGTGTCGGCGTGGGGCGCGACCCAGACGCTCGACTGGCCGCCGACCGCCGAGCAGGCCCGGGCCCTGACCGCCTTCTCACCGTCGGCCCTGGCCGCGTTCGCCCGGATCCGCGAGGGCAAGGATCCGATCGAGCCGGATCCGTCGCTCAGCCTCGTCGAGGGCTTCCTGTACCAGCTCAAGGGCGAGAAGCCCGACGCCGCGACGGCGCGGGCACTCGACGCCTACTTCATTGTCGGCGCCGAGCACGGCTTCAACGCCTCGACCTTCACCGCCCGGGTCATCACCTCGACGAAGTCGGACATCGTGTCGGCGGTTGCGGGCGCGATCGGCACGATGAAAGGGCCACTCCACGGCGGCGCCCCGTCGGAGGTGGTCGACCAGCTCGCGAAGATGGGCACGGTGGAGCACGCCGAGGAGTGGCTGCGCGGCGCCCTCGATCGGGGCGAGCGGCTGATGGGCTTCGGCCACCGCGTCTACCGGGCCTACGACCCGCGGGCCGCCGCCCTGCGCAAGGTCGCCGAGGGGATGGAGCACAAGCCCGAATGGCTGGAGCTCGCGATCCAGGTCGAGGACGTTGCCCTCCGCCTGCTGGCCGAGCGCCACCCCGATCGCCCCCTGAAGACGAACGTCGAGTTCTATGCGGCGCCGGTCCTGATGGGCGTCGGACTGAGCCCTGATCTCTTCCCCGCGACGTTCTCGCTCGCCCGCGACGCCGGCTGGACCGCCCACGTCCTGGAGCAGGCGGCGTCGAACCGCCTGATCCGGCCGGACGTCAAGTACGTCGGCGAAGAGGAGCGCGACCTCCCGGCCTAGAGCCAGCCGCGCTTCCGGAACAGGATGACGAGCACGCCCAGGATCAATGCCAGGAACGCCACGATCACGAAGAACGCGTATGGCTCGCCCTCGCCGGGAACCGGCACGTTCATCCCGTAGATCGACGCGATCAGGGTCAGCGGCAGCAGGATGACCGAGGCCGCGGTCAGGATCCGGAACGAGTCGTTCAGGCGATGGGTGATGACCGACTCGTTCGTCGACTCGAGGGCCTCGACGACTTCCTTGTAATTCTCGAGCGTGTCCCAGATCCGCTCGGCGGCGTCGGACACGTCATCGAAGTAGATCTCCATCTCCTCGGCGAGATAGCGCTGCTTCGTCCGCTCGAGGTCGCGCAGGACCGCGCGCTGGGGCCGGACGATCCGGCGGAAGTTGATGATCTCCTGCTTGGCGTTCGAAATGTCGCGGACGATCTCGCTCGAGCGGCCTTCGAGAATTTCGTCCTCGAGCTGGTCGAGCTTGTTGGCCATCTTGCGAAGCATCGGGAACGCGGCGTCGACGTTGCTGTCGACGATCCGGTAGAGCAGGTAGCCGGAGCCCTTCGAGAAGGTCGACTCGCGGAGCTCCTCACGGGCCTCCATCCGCTCGAACATCGCCTGGAGCGGCGGCAGCGGATGCTCGGTCAGCGTGATCAGGTAGTCCGGGCCGACGAACATGTCGACCTCGGCCGTCAGCAACCGCCCGGACGTCTTCTCGAAGAACGGGAAGTGGAGGACGATGAACAGGTAGTCGTCGTAGACATCGAGCTTGGCGCGCTGGTTGCGCGAGTAGACGTCCTCCCAGTCGAGCGGGTGGAAGTCGTAGTGCTGCTCGAGCCACTCGCGGTGGGCGAGGCGGGGATCCTCGATGTGGATCCAGCGGAGGCCGGAGGCCTCGACGACTTTGGGGTCGTCTACCTCGACGATGCCGGGCGCGTCTGCATCACCGGCCGGATTCGGTCGGCGGAGACGCGGGCGCGGGAGCGGCGGCAGGTTCGGCATCGACTGGGAGGCTTCATATGGCGATCGGCCGCATCGTAGCCTGTCGCGTGGGCCCGCGTCCCGGCCGGTCGTCGATCGTCCGAAAGCGAACGCCGCGCGAAGTCACCTGTCCTCCGCCATCTTCCGCCGATTTCGGACTCCGACTCCGGACGACTGCGAGCTCGTCGCGTGCAGGACCGCACGGCCGATTTCGGACTCCGATTTCCGGACTCGATTTCCGGACGATGTCGCGAAACGGAGGTGACTTCCGGCGGCGTTCGAAATCGGAAAGTCCGGCAAGGCGGCGCGACTCTCACGTTCCCGGCGGAACCTCGAGCCAGCCCTCGCGCAGGGCGCGCGTCGCGAGCTCGGTACGGGACGCGAGGTCGAACCGCTCGAACAGGCGTCGAAGATGCGACTCGACCGTCTTGGGGCCGATACCGAGTCGAGCGCCGATCTCGTCGTTCGAGCGGCCATCGACCACCAAGCGGACGACGTCGAGCTCGCGCTCGCTGAGGCGCGGGAAGCCGGCACCCGACCGCGGCCGGATCGAGAACGCCATCCCGCCGGCGGCGACCCGCCGGATCGCGTCCAGCAGCTCAGCGAGCGGCGCGGTCTTCAGCACGAAGCCCGAGGCGCCAAGCCGAAGGGCCGCCTCGGCGTACTGGGGGTAGTCGTAGGCGGTCAGGACGATGATCGCGGGGGCGTCGTCGGTGGTCTCGGTGAGGAGCCGCAGCCCGGAGTCGGTCCCCAGCCGGATGTCGAGCAGCAGGACGTCGGCCGGGACCCCGGCGATCAGTGCGGTGGCCTCGTCGATGGAGCCTGCCACTCCCGCGACCTCGATCCCGGGCTGGGCCGCCAGCAGTGCCGCGGTCCCGTCTCGGACGACCGGGTGGTCGTCGACGATCAGGAGCCGGATGGGCGCCGGAGACGGGTCGGTCAACGCGGCCGCCACTCGAGCGCTACGTGCGTCCCGCCGGTCGGCCAGCGCTTGACATCAAGGATCGCCCCGATCTGCTCGGCCCGCTGGGCCATGTTCAGCAGCCCGAACCGGCCCGCCCGCTCGGCGACCGCCGGAGCGTCGTCGGTGATGCCGGGCCCCGCGTCGTCGATCGCCAGCGAGATCCCGGCCGGCGTCGAGCGATAACGGACCACGATCGGCGGGCTGCCGTGCTTGACGGCATTCGCGAGCGCCTCCTGGGCGACCCGGAAGATCGCGAGCTCGACGTCGGGCGAATGACGGGCGTCGTCGGACCGCTCGAGGCGGACCTCGCCGCCGGCGAGTCGCTCGATCCGGAGGACCAGCCAGTCGAGGGCCGGCCCGACGCCGAGGTCGTCGAGGATCGGCAGGCGGAGGTCGCCGCAGATCGCCCGCAGCCGATCGGCCACGGTCCGTCCGATCTCGGCACCCTCGGCATCACCGGAGGCCTCGAGCCGGCGGACGAGGAGGGTCAGCTCCTGAAGCGCGTCGTCGTGGATGTCGGCCGCGAGCCGGGCCCGTTCCGCTTCCGTGGCCGCGACGACGAGGTCGCGCTGGAGCGTCGCCCGCGTCGCGAGGCGGGCCAGCGGCCGGACGGTGAAACGTGCCGCGGCCAGCAGGCCAAGGACCCACAGGATCAGCAGCCAGGGGTAGGGCTGGCCGATCGACGCGAGCGCGAAGGCCGGCGTGGCGCCGGCAAGGGCGAGCTCGGTCGACTGGACGAGCCCGCCGGCACCGAGAGCAGCCGACGCGCGAAGGTGAGCGAGATCGATCGGACCGGCCGCGACGATTCCGGGCACGAGGGCGATGCCGCTCGTCATTGCCCAGACGAGGATCCCGACCTCATCGCGTCCCTCGCCGAGGGCGAAGCCGATCGAGGCGATCAGCGCGCCGAGCGCCATCGCCGCGATCCCGACGGCGATCAGGCGCCGATCGTCGACGCTCGGGATCAGCCCGACAAGCCCTGCCGCGAGCGGCACCACGCCGAGGATCATCAGCCCGCGCGCGGACAGGACCGCCCAGAACGTGCCGATCCCCTCGAGCGGCGAGACCAGCAGCGGGATGGCGACGGCGCTCACCAGCGGGATCGCGAGGCCGCGGATCGGTGCACCGACCCGGGCCGAGCGCAGCCACCACAGGCCCGCGACGAGGATAAGCATGCCGGGCAGGAGGGCCAGCTGACCCTGGTGGAAGTTCCAGGCGCCCGGGTACTGGTACCCGTTCCACGCCCAATTGTCGGGGCTTCCGCCGGCAAGGGCCTCGGGTGAGATCAGGGACACCCACTCGACCGGATCATTCGCAAGCCTCTGCAGCTCAGCGTTGCTGATGACCGGCGTCGGGACGGCCGGGGCGGTGCCCACGATCGGCGGCACGCCGTCCGGCGAGTCGCTGGGCACGTCGCCGTACTGATACGACGGCAGGGACAGCAGTTGGCGACCATTCAGCTCGAGGGCGACGAGGAGCGGGCGAACGCCGTCGCGATCCGCCTGGCTGAGCGGGTCCACCGAGTCGACGACGAGACGGTCGCCATCGATCCGCCAGTGGATACCCGAGTTGTACGAGCCGAGGGCGGCCGAGGCGACTCCCGCGAGGAGGGCGCACAGGGCGAGGCCGAGCGCGATGCGGTCGCGAAGTTGTTCCGAAGTCACGGGCCGAACCTATCAGATGCGGTCGAGACGGCCGTACCGGGTTGTCCCGCAACGGTTCGCCGGGGAGTGCCGGCTGGGCGAGCGGCCGGCGGCACGGGACGATGACGGCGGCACACCACCTGCGGCCGGCGCTCGCTCTGGGGAGTGGGCGCCGGCACGCCTCCCCCACGTCGCGGTGACGCGGCCCGAGTACAGTCGGAACGACCCGCCGGTCCGGACCGGCACCAACCGAGGAGGGACGGATGACGGCGGTCCTCGAGGCCCATGGCTTCGGCAAGCGGTATCGACGCAGGAACTGGGCGCTGCGCGGAGTCGATCTCACCGTGCCAGAGGGCAGCATCACCGCCCTCGTCGGCCCAAACGGCTCCGGCAAGTCGACCCTGATCCGGGCCTGGATCGGCTTCGAGCGGCCGACCGAGGGCCGGCTCTCGACCGGCGGAGTTGATCCCGGCAAGGATCGCGACGCCGCCGTCGCCAAGGTCGGCTACGTGCCGCAGTCGCCGTCGCTCTACGGCAACCTGACGATCGCCGAGCACATCACCCTCGCGACGACGCTTCGCGACGGCTTCGACGCCGCGCTGGCCGCCCAGTACATCGCGCGGTTGTCGATCCCGCTGACGGCGGTCGCGGCGGAGCTGTCGGGCGGCGAGCAGGCCCAGGTGGGTCTGGCACTCGCGCTGGGGACGCGGGCCCGGATCCTGCTCCTCGACGAGCCGCTGGCGAGCCTCGATCCGCTCGCCCGCCGGGAGTTCCTCCACGTCCTCGTCGAAGCGGTCCGTTCGGAAGGCCACACGGCGCTCCTCTCGTCCCACGTCATCACCGACATCGAGCAGGCCTGCGACCGGCTGATCGTGCTCGGCAAGGGCCACACCCTGCTCGACCTGTCGATCTCCGAAGCCCTTGCCCACCACCGGGTCGTCGAGGGCCCGCCGTCCTTCGTCCCGGCCGATGCCCTCGTCGGGTCGTTCCCGTCGGCGGGCGGCGATTCGTTGAACCTCATCCGGGTCCCGGCCATCCAGCCGTTGACGGCAGATGCCCCGCCGGTCGGCCGATCGGCGACCCTCGAAGAGGTCGTCATCGGCCACATGGCCGCCGGCCGGCTTCGACGCGCAGCCGTCCCGGTCGAGGCCGCGGCGTGATGCTGACCGCGACCCGCCTCACCTACCGGATCAACCGCTTCGAGGTCCATGCCATCCTGGTCGCGACCGCCCTGTCCGTGGTCGTCTCGGCCATCGTCCTCACCTGGATCCGGAACAGCGGCTACGCGGACTGCATCGAGTCCACCGAGGTCCCCTCGGTCGCCTGCCTCGAGCTCCAGGACGTCGGGCGCTGGGCGACCCGGATCGCCTCGATGTCGTCGCAGCTCGCGGGGTTCTTCCCGTTTCTCGCCGGCCTGCTCCTGGGTGCCCCGCTGATCGCCCGTGAGCTCGACAAGGGAACCGCCCGGCTGGCCTGGTCGCTCGGTCCCTCGCGCCGCCGCTGGTATGTTCAGCGCGTCCTGCCGATCCTGGTGGTCGTCACGGTCACGGCGATGATCATCGGCGTCGTGTCGGAGCAGCTCATCGCGCTGTTCGCGCCAGACGTCGACCTCGCCAACTCGTTCATCGGCTTCCATACCCGCGGCGTCCTGCTGGCCACCGGCGCCCTGCTGATTGCCAGCATTGCGGTGGCGGTCGGCTCGGTGATCGGGCGTCCGGTCCCGACGCTGCTCCTCGCGCTGATCCTCGGCGGGTTGACGCTGGTCGCGATCGCGGAGGTGGACAAGCGGCTGCTGGTCAGCGAGTCGGTCCGCCTGACCGGGGAGAACACATACCAGAACGACCTGCCGATGAACGAAGCCCGGTTCGAGCTTCCTGACGGGCGCCTCGTCACGTGGGACGAGCTCGTCGCGGAGGATCCGACGATCATGGAGCGTGAGTTCAACTACCCCTATGTCGAGTTCGGCATCCCGCGCCAGCGGTATCGCGAGATCGAGACCCGCGAGGCGCTGGCTCAGGCCGTCCTGAGCTTCGCCTTCCTCGGTGCCGGCGCGGTCGTCGTGGGTCGCCGCCGGCCCGGCTGAGCGTCCGGCTCGCGGGGCGGACGATAATCGGCGGGTGAGTCACGCCCTCGCCGTCTTCGACTCCTCCACGGAGCGCGCGTTCGCCGCGTTGCGACGAGCGGCCGCGGGTCGCCTCCCGGTTCTCGCCCGGCTCGAAACACCCGCCTGGCTCGGGATCGCGATCGCGGTCGCGTTGTGGGGTCTCGTCGTCGTCTTCGCCGAGCCGTGGGGTCGACTGTGGGGCACTGGCCAGGATGCCCGTTGCTACTGGCAGGCGACGCTCGCCGACCCGTATGTCCGGAGCGATTGGAATGACCCGATCGCCTACGTCTACTCGCCCGCCTTCCTCCAGCTCGTCACGCCCCTGACCGTCCTGCCGTGGCAGCTGTTCATGGCCGCCTGGACGGCGATCCTCGTCGCGACCGTCCGATTCCTGACCGGGCCGCGCCTCCTTGCCGCCGGGCTGCTGTTTCCCTTCGTGGCGATGGAGGTCGCCGGCGGCAACGTCTCCCTGCTCCTGGCCGCGGCGATCGTGATCGGTTTCCGGTGGCCGGCCGCGTGGGCGATCGTCCTGCTCACGAAGATCACGCCGGGCATCGGGCTGCTCTGGTTCGCCGTCCGGCGCGAGTGGCGCTCGCTCGGGATCGCGCTTGGCGCCACTGCCGCGATCACACTGGTCTCGTTCGTGATCCTGCCGGAGCAATGGCGGGACTGGATCGACGTCCTCATCCGCAACGCGGGCGGCGGCCGGAGCGGAACCTGGGCGTCGGTCCCGATCCCGCTCTGGATCCGGCTCCCCGCCGCGATCGCGCTCGTCGTCTGGGGCGCCCGGACGGACAGGCGCTGGACGGTGCCGGTCGCCTCGATGCTGGCCTTGCCCGCGGTCTGGTACGGCGGGCTGTCGATGCTCCTCGCCGTGATTCCGCTCCTGCCCGGCCACCGGGCGGACGGCCGGACGCGCACCGAACCAACGAGTCCGACTCGGCGCAGCGACGCCTGATCGGCGCCGGAAGTCAGCTCGATCGGCCGGGCGCATTTGGTGCACCGACTGCATGAACGGACGACCGGACGGACGGCGTCGACTCACGACGGCCATGATCGCCCCGCGCAGGCGTCATCCCAGGCACCCGGCGCATCGGACGTCGCCCGAGCGATGACCCAGCCGTCGGTTGACCCGTTCGATGCATGAACGGCCGGCGGCGCCCAGTCGGTCAGATCGAGCCGCCCGGCTCCGCGACCTCCGCCGCCCGCTTCGGGCGGACGCGGAGGAGCACGACGACGGCTCCGACGAGGAACACGGCCGCCCCGATCCAGAACGGGCCGTCCGGTCCGGCCACGGTCGAGACGCCGGCCCCGACGATCGGGCCGATGATCCCCGCCGCGTAGAGCGGCAGGTAGACGAGATTCAGCGTCTGCGAGCGGCGCTCGGCCGGGACCTCCGTGGCGAGCAGGCTGAAGACCATCGCCCCCACGAGCCCGTTGGCCGCGGTGAAGATCAGGACCGACACCGCCAGCGCCGGGACCGTCGCAACGAGCGGCACCGCGACCAGGGCCAGGCCACCGACGAAGAGCGACGTCACGAGCACGGGACGAAAGCCGATGCGATCGCCGACGGGCCCGCCGAACGGCGAGATCAGGGCGCCGACGAGGGCCGCCGTCCCGGCCACGAACCCGATCGACGAGGCCAGACCCGGCCCGACTCCGACGAGCTGCTCCACGATCAGGGCCTGGTACGGCCGGCTCATCTGGTTGGCGAGGAACGCGACCCCGTAGATCGCGAAGATCCGGCGCACCACCGGATCGCCGAGGACACTCCGGAGGGCGCCGTACGCGAGCGGCAGGACGCGACCCTGCGGCACGACCGCCGGGCGGACCTCGCGCGATCCGAACCAGACGAGCGCGCCGGCGGCGACCGACAGGACCGCCGGCACCCAGAACATTGCCGAAAGCGACCAGCCGAGCGAGTCGACCAGGACGCCGCCGAGGGCCGGGCCGACAGCGAACCCGATCGGGCCCGAGGCGCCGAAGATCGCGATGATCGTCCCGATCCGGTGGCGCGGCACGACGTCCCGGATCGCGGCCAGCATCACCCCCGTGTTGCCCAGCTGGAAACCGATCAGCAGGATGCTCAGGGCGAGCTGCCACGGCTCCCGAGAGAGGGCGACGCAGACGAACACCGCTGCCTCGACGAGACAGCTCCGGACGATGACCGCCTTCCGGCTGTATTTGTCGGCCCACACGCCCCACAGCGGGACGAGCGGCATCCCGACCACGAAGACGAGCGCCGAGAACAAGCCGACGAAGGGCGCACGGTCCGCCTCGGGGACGCCGACGTCGCGCAGGTACGGGGCGAGGAACGAGAAGACCTGGGAAACCCCGAGGCCTTCGATCATCGAGGTGATCCAGAACACCAGGACGATCCGCTTCCAGTCGGATCGGCCGTCGCGCTCCCGATCGCGTTCGAGGACGGTGAGGCGGTTTGCAGAGGATTCGGTGGCGGCGATCGACATGGCGCAGAAGGGTAGCCGACCGGCCGCCGGAACCGTCGTCGGGCGCGCGACGTACACTCGGAAGAAGGAGGTCCGCGAGGATGATCGGTCGCTACGTGACCCGCGCCGTCGATGCCCAGGGACGCTGGTCGAAGCCCCTCGGCGAGTTCTACCATCGCTGGCTGTCTGCCCTGTTCCGCCCGATCCGGCCGGTCAAGGACTTCTTGAACGGGACGTGGCTCGGTCACCCGGTCCATGTCGTCATCACCGACGTCCCGATCGGCGCGCTCACGGTCTCGATCATCGCCGACCTGATCGGCCAGCCGCTCGTCGCGGACGTCTCGCTCGTGATCGGGATCCTGGCGATGGTCGCGTCCGCCGTAACCGGCTTCGCCGACTACACCGACGTCGATGGCACTGCCCGGACCCGCGCGACCGTCCACTCCGTCGTGATGACGACCGCCCTCGTCCTGTACGTCGTCTCGCTCGTCATCCGCAACGGCAACCCGCCGGACCGGCTCGTCCCGATCGCCCTCTCGCTCGTGGCCTATCTCGTCCTGTCGGTCGGCGCCGCCATCGGCGGCGATCTCGTGTACCTCATCGGCACCCACGTCAACCGCCACGCCTGGCGCGGGGCGGGCGTGAAATGGGTCCCGCTCGACCTCGGCGGGTTGCCAGACATCCCGCAGGGCGGTCCGACGAAGCTGAAGGCCGGGATCAACGAGCTGGCAGTCATCCGCGACGGCGATCGGATCCTGGCGGTCCACGCTCAGTGCGCCCATGCCGGCGGGCCGCTCGTCGAGGGCAGCGTCGTCGATGGCGTGATCGAGTGTCCGTGGCACGGCTCCCGGTTCGCCCTCGCCGACGGGCACGTCCGGCGCGGCCCGGCGATGTACGACCAACCCGCGTACGAGGTCCGGCGGGCGGAGTCCGGCGACGGTTGGGAGACCCGGCGCAGGCCGGCCTGACGCGACCGTGATCCGGCCCGCGCATCCTGCCGGTCCGCCGCCAAGAGAGGCCCCCATCGAGGTCCCCGTCCCGAGCCTCGTCGTCCTGGTCGGACCCGCCGGATCCGGCAAGTCGACGCTCGCCGCGCGTCTCTTTGCCGCTGACGAGGTCCTCTCGTCCGACGCGCTGCGCGCGGCGATCGGCGGCGATGCAGCGAATCAGCGGGCGACCCGACCCGCCTTCGCCGTCCTCCACCGAGAGGTGCGTCGCCGGCTCGCGGGCGGGCGCCTCGTCGTCGTCGATGCCACGAATGTCGAGCTGACGGCGCGCCGCGCCCTGGTCCGGCTCGCGGCGGATGCCGGCCTGGCCGCGACCGCGATCGTGCTCGCGTTGCGGGCCACCGAGGTCCACGCCCGGAACCTCGGCCGTTCCGGCCGGGTCGTGCCGGCGGACGTGGTGGATCGCCACCTCGCCGCCATGGCGCGGCTCGGCCACACACCGGAGGCGATCGCGACCAGCCTGCGAAACGAGGGCTTTGCGGCCGCCGCGGTGGTCACGACGCCCCCGGAGCTCGACGCCCTGGCGATCGCCCGGTCTCGTTCGACCCACCATCCCCTGTCAGCCGTCAGTGATGCTGCTCGCGGGTGATCGCGGGCCAGCCAACGTCATCCAGTGGGCGCGGTCGAGCCGCCGGCGATCAGGACGATGGCGACCGCGGCCATGGCGATCCCGACGAGGTGGGTCCGGGTCACGCGCTCGCGCAGGATCGCGACCGCGAGGACGATCGTCGTCACCGGGTAGAGCGAGCTGAGCGTCGCGGCGACGTCAAGCCGGCCCGCCTGGGTCGCCAGGATGTAGAGGCCGTTGCCGGCGAGGTCAAGGACGGCCACCGCAACGACTGCGGGAAGGATCGGACCGCCAATCCGCCACGGTCGCCGACCGATCGCGACGAGGAGGGCGATCGGGAGCAGCGCGCCCAGCTTGATCAGGGCGAGGGGCCAGACGACGTGGTCCTCGGGGAACGCCCCGACGACGACGTTGAACAGGCCGAGGCCGATCCCGCCGATGATCCCGTACTCGATCCCCGACGGGCGACCGTCGAGGTCCGCCGAGCGCGACACGAGAACGACGGCAACGAGGGCGGCACCGATGCCGACGACCACCGGGACCGGCGGGAGCCCCTCGGCGACGATCCCGACCACGACCGGCAGGCTGGCCGCGATCAACCCGGTGACCGGTGCGACGACCCCCATCCGCCCGACGGCCAGCCCCGTGTACAGGCCGAGGATCCCGGCCACGCTGCAGACGCCGGCCACCACTGCCAGCAACGCCGTCGTCGGGCTGGGCAACGGACCGCCGAGGACGACGCCGAGGGCGACCATGACCGTGACGCCGATTGCATCCACGCCGAGCGCGATCCCGAGCACCGGCGCCCGCCGGCCGGTCCAGCCACCACCGAAGTCACCGGCGCCCCAGGCCACGGCCGAGGCGAGTCCGAGGACGACGACGGCCAGGCCCGGTCCGGCCGGATCAGCCGTGGGCGACCCCTGCCGCGATCGGTTTGATCGGGGCGTCGTCGATCTCGGTCGGGCCGGCCAGCGCAACGACCGCGTCGGCCGCCGCGTGGTAGCGATCCGAGGTCGTGAGGTAGATCACCTGGAAGTCGCGCGAGATCTCGCGGAGGAGCTCCAGGGCGCGCTTGGCTCGCTCGTCATCGAGTGTGATGAACGGGTCGTCGAAGATCAGCGGAGGACGGCGGTCGCCGGTCACGAGCCGGACCAGGCCGAGGCGAGCAGCGAGGTAGACGAGATCGAGGGTGCCCTGGCTGAGCGATCGGACGTCGACCCAGTCGCCCTTCTCCGGGGCGTGGAGACGAAGGTCGAGAGTCTTGTCGTCAACCGCGACCCGGCGATACCGGCCGCCCGTGATCCGATCGATGTCGCCGACCATCTGGCGCTCGAGGAAGCGGGTGGCGGTCGTCATCGTCGCCTGTTCGGCGGTCTCGATCTCCTTGAGCGTCCGGTCGTAGACCCGGGCCTTGCGCTGGAGCGCGGCGAGCTGCTCGCGCCAGCCGTCCAGACGCTCGCTGTGACCGGCCACCTGCTCGGCGTCGACGCCGTTGGCCTCGACCCGGGCGCGGGCGTTTGCCTCGTCGTCGCGAGCCCGCTCAAGACGTCCCTCGAGGTCGCGGACCTCGACCTCGAGCCGCTCCCGGGCCCGGGACTCCTTGGCGATCGGGCCGAGGGCATCGAGTGCGTGCGTCTTCTGCTCGACCTCGAGGGCTGACGCGTCGCGCTGGGACGCCAGGCTGTCGGCCGGCTCCTTCCCGACGAGCCCCTGGAGCTGGCCGCTGAGGCGGTCGATCCGTCCGACGTGATCCTGCTCGCTCGTGAGGAGCGCCTCGACCGCGGTCAGGTCTTCGAGCGACAGGCCAGCCAGCTGTTGGGCAGTGTCGGCCTCGGCCTGGCGGAGCTCCAGCTCCATCTCGGACCGGCCGCGGAGGCGGCGATCGATCTCGACGTCGCGCAACTCTGCCTGGACGCGGTCGCTCCGGCGTAGCCACCAGGCGACGAACGCGAGGATGAAGCCGATGCCCGCGGCCGCGCCGCCGAGCATCGCCGGGGCGGTGCCGACGTTGAAGATCCCGATCTGGCGGCCGACGATGGTGACTCCGGCCACGAGCAGGCCCATGAGCACGAAACCGATCGCGAGCCGCGACAGCGGTCGCCAGGTCGGCTCCGGTGGAACCTCGAAGGACACCTCGATTTCGCCGGAGAGGACGGCCTTGAGCTCGCGGATCTGGATGTCGAGTCCGCGCAGGCGGGTGACGATCTGCTCGAGCACGGGCAGTGGGTTGGCCGACGGATGACTCGCGTGGAGGGCGGTCAGCTCCTCGTGGACCGCGACCG
Source organism: Chloroflexota bacterium (assembly GCA_013698095.1). Taxonomy (GTDB): domain Bacteria; phylum Chloroflexota; class Limnocylindria; order Limnocylindrales; family CSP1-4; genus CF-46. The sequence goes on along the minus strand of JACCVQ010000153.1, from coordinate 11,012 downwards.
CCTGGCGATAGCGCTCGAAGCGCTCCCGGGCGTTGATCCGCTCCGTACTGAGGCGCTCCGCCTGGCGGGCCTTCTCGAGCAGCGATCGGCGCTCAGCAAGGCTGGCGTCCGTCTCGGCCCGCCGCTCGCGCGCGCCGGCCAGCGTGTCCCGGTCGCGCTCCAGCTGGGCCAGGGCGAGCTCGCCTTGCTCCACGGCCAGGCGAGCCTGCTCGACCGTGTCCTCGGCGGTCTTCAGCCGGCCAGGATTCTTGGCGCCCTTCGTGTTCAGGTCGTACAGCGCCCGCTCGAGCTTGCGGCGCGCCAGCGACGTGCCGCGGTCGGCGCCGCTGATCGAGGCCTGGAGGCGGTCGCGGAGAGCGGCCTCGTCGCGGTCGAGATCGGCCAGCTCCTGGTGGCGGACCGATGCCGTCGAGCGGAAGAAGGCCTCGCTCGGGATCCCGGTCAGCTCGGCGAGGGCCTGGTCGGCGAGGGTCGGATCGGTGATCGTCTCACCGTCCACCTCGAGCCGGACTGTTCCCTTCGCGCCACGAAACGCCTTCTCGAGGGTTCCGCTCCGAAGGCCGCGCTCCTCGTCCTCGATCTCGAATGCCAGGCTGATCACCGGCCGGGCATCCTCGGCCGCATCCCACGATCGGAGCCCCTCAATATCGGCGCCCCCGCTCGTGACCTTGCGGGTCAGGGCCAGCTCGATCGCCCGTTGGATCGTCGTCTTGCCCGCCTCGTTCGGGCCGTGGACGATGGTCAGCCCGGGCGAGAGCGGGATCTCCAGCTCGCGATAGCGCCGGAAGTCGCGCAGCGTCAGTCGGGTGATCCTCACAGCATCACCTCGTGGCCGGCGAGCAGGAGCCGGCCGAGGCGGAGGACGTCGCGCAGCTCGGCGGCGTCGCCCGCGGCGGTGTCGGAGCCGTCGGCCTCGAGCTCCGCGATCCGGCCCTCGACATTGCGGATGAACGCTCCCGGGATCGTGTCCGGCGAGGGCAGGGTTCCCCCGGTCAGGGCCGGCAGCGATCGATCGCGGACCCGGAGCTTCAGGAAGCGGCCCTTCAGGCGCTCCTCGACCTCCTCGATCGAGACGTCGAGCTCGTCCGGCCGGACGCCCGTCAGGCGCGCGTCGAGGACGAGATCCGGGTCAGCCCTGGCGGCAATCAGGTCGACGAGGGCAGGCTGGTCGGCGAGGTGGGCGGCGTCGATGTCGAGCTTGTCGAAGCGGGTCTTGCCAACGACCCGCTCCTCGACCGTCACGGTCCGAATGCCGGCCGACTCGTCGAGCGTGACGAGGAGAACATTGCCGGCGCCGTCCTGGGTGACAGCGACCGGCTCGGGCGCGCCGGCGTAGGCCCAGGTCGTGGCGCCGGCCTTGCCCTGCTGGGCGGAGTGCCAGTGGCCGAGGGCCAGGTAGTCGAGGCCGGTGGCCTCGATCTCCTCGCGGGTCACGACGACCTCATCGCGATCGGTCTTGTCCGGGATCGCCAGCGAGCCGTGGACCATCCCGACATGCCACGTCGCGCCCTCGCCGGCACGGACCTTGAGATCGCGCAGCGGGCTGTGCGGGGCACGCTTCGCGCCGAACACCGGGCCGTGGACGATCACGTCGCAGGCGGCGAAGTGAACGCTGGGTCGCTCGGGGGTCAGGACCGTGACGAGGTCGTCGTCCTCGGCCGAACCGGCCAGGGCAGCGAGATCATGGACGCGATAGAGCGAGGCGCGGTCGTAGACGTCATGGGTGCCCGGGATGATGACCGTCCGGATGTGGGCCGCGGCGAGACGCTTGAGCTCGGCCGCCACACGCTCGACCGAGCGGCGCGGCTGGGTATTCGAATCGAAGAGGTCGCCGGCGATCAGGACGATGTCGACCTTCTCGGCGACGGCAAGATCGATGGCGGCCTGGAACGCTGCGAACTGACGCTCGCGTTGGGCGGCAGCCTGCTCACCGAGATCGGCGTGTCGTGCGCCGAGATGGACGTCGGCGGTATGCAGCAGTCGGAGCATCCGTTCGGGCTGACCTCCCTGTGCCGTCGCGGGTTGGGCGACGAGGAGAGTGGACCGACCAGGTGCGGAGATGCCTCCTTCGTCCCCGGTCTGGTGCGAGCGAGGCGCCCCCTTGCCCTCGCCCGCCACGTCGACTCTCGGGGGCCATTGTGACAGGTAGGGTGGCACGGCGGACGGATGGCAGCCGAGGGGTGCCGTCGCGACAGGCGGGCTGGCCGTCCCGGCTGTTGCAACGCGCGTTTCGAACGATCGGTATATGGTCAGGCCCATCGAACAAACCCGTGCGCCCCGAGACAGGGACTCCATCAGGCACCTGGATAGCGCGGCGCCGGCCGTTCCCGACGCAACCGCTCCGACCGCCGCTGATGGCCGCCCTCGATCGGACCCACTGGTTCGGCGATAAGCCACAGGAGAGGAAGGCTTCGTGACATACGTCGATCGAACGTTGAACTGCGTCGACTGCGGGGTGGAGTTCATCCACTCGGCCGCCGATCAGGAGTACTACGTCCAGAAGGGTTTCGTGTCCGACCCGAAGCGCTGCACGAGCTGTCGCGCCAGTCGCCGGGCCAGCCGCGACGCAGGCTACGACGTCCGCGACATCGGTGGTCCGCGCGGCTACGAGCGGGGCGACGATCGGGTCGCTCGCGAGTATTTCGCAGTGGTCTGCTCGTCGTGCGGCAACCAGGCCCAGGTCCCGTTCAAGCCGCGCATGGATCGGCCCGTCTACTGCTCCGATTGCTTCCGCCAGGTCAAGCCCGACTGACGCTGACCTGAACCCGGTCGAGCTCGCTGGCCGGACCTGCCCCCCGAACCCCCTCGCCAGACGCCCCGACCGGTCGGTCGGGGCGTTCGCGATTTGGCGGGATCCGTGCCTGCGCGCGCCCGGCCCTCTGGATTGCGAGCCGCCACCGGTCCGAGATGGCCAGACGGTCATCGGGGGAACATTGGGCGCGATCTGCGACCACGTGGCGGTGGAAACTGAGCCTGGCCGATGCTGGTCCGAGCGTGGCGCCAGCGCGCCGCATCCCGTCGTGATCGTCGGTGATCCTCCTAAGCCCGCCCAGCGTTCCGGGGATGGGAATCTGGCCAGGAGCCGGATGATCCCGTCGTGCAGGGCGGGGAGCCGGCCGGGCCGCCGGGGCGTCAGCGGATCGAGCGGCGGGCGGCGAGAGTGGCGCGAGGGCCGACTGAGCTCGGAGCGCTAGATCCGGAACACCTCGCCGCGGCGGAAGCGCTGGCGGCGACGCCCGCGCCAGACCGTGACCCGGCCGACACCGTGGACCTGCCACGCGCCGTCCTGCCCGACGACGGCCGTTTCCTCGTCGATCCCGAGCGTGACGAGGCCACGCGGCGCCTGGAGCACGAACATCGCGGCCAGCGCCTCGGGGAAGAAGTCGTAGTGCGGGATCACGAGCGCTCCGGGCACGAGGTCGAGGCCGTCCTCCCAGCGCAGCGGCCAGACCATCCGTCGCTTGCGGAACTCGAAATGGCGATCGGCGAGGGCCATCGCGCCGGCCGAGCACCCCGCCAGCGTCGCACCGCGAGCGTGGGCGGCCAGGAGGGCGTCGCCAACCGCCGAACCGACCAACGACTCGCTCAGATGCCCCGGCTTGCCGCCCGACAGGTAGATCAGGTCGGCCTCGCCGATGGCCTGCACGTGGGCGCTGTCGTCGGCGTCGAACCCGTCTCGGACGAGGACCGCCTCGACCTCCGCGCCGAGCGTCGAAAAGTGCTCGACGCCCATCGTCGCCCAGCGCCGGAAGACCTGCTCGCCGTCGGGCCACGATGCCGTTGGGACAATCGCGACGCGCGGTCGAGAACGGCCGATCGCCGCCAGGAGCGCCGCGTCGATCTGGCGCATCGCGGGCAGGAACTCGCCGGATCCAACGAGCACGATGGGTCCCGATCCCGGCATGCCGGTGAGCATATCCGCGCTTGTGCCAAACTGCCGGTCCGATGACTCGCGCCCAATCCTGGACCCTTCTCGCGGCGATCGTCGCGTCGGGAATCGTGTTCCTCGACAGCACCGTCGTGAACCTGGCCCTCAAGCGGATCGGCCAGGAGCTCCCGACCCCGACGTCGCTCGGTCTCCTCGAAGCTCAGGCCTACATCGGCAGCGGCTATCTCGCGGTCCTCGCCGCGCTCCTGATCATCGCCGGGGCCCTGGCCGATCGCTACGGCCGGCGCCGGTTGTTCATCATCGGCCTGATCGCCTTCGGCGTGATCTCGATCCTGTGCGGACTCGCTCCGACGATCGAGACCCTGATCGTCGCTCGCCTGCTCCAGGGTGCCGCCGGGGCCATCCTGGTCCCGGGATCACTCGCCATCATCACCGCCTCCTTCGACGGACCGGTCCGGGCCCGTGCCTTCGGCCTGTGGGCATCAGCGACGTCCGCCGTGACGCTGCTCGGTCCGATCATCGGCGGGCTCCTGGTCGACAACCTGTCGTGGCGTCTGGCGTTCCTCATCAACGGCCCGCTCGTCGGCGTCGCGCTGTGGTCGGCGATCCGCCACGTCGAGGAATCGCGCGACACCGAGGCGACCGGTCATTTCGACTGGCTTGGGTCGGTCGTCGGCGCGCTCGCGATCGGCGGCCTGACCGTTGGGGCGATCCGCGGCCAGGAGTCGCAATGGGCCGACGGGACGGCCTGGATCTCGCTCGGGATCGGAGCGCTCAGCCTCCTCCTCTTCCCGGTTCTGATGGCGATCCGGCCCCAGCCGCTCGTGCCGCTGTCATTGTTCCGGAACCGCGAGTTCGCGGCGATCAACCTCGCGACGTTCCTGATCTACGGCGCGCTTTACGTCTCGTTCAGCTACACCGCGCTCCTCTACCAGGGGACGCTCGGCTACACCGCAACGGGCGCGGCGATCATCGGGCTGCCGGCCGGAATCCTCATCGCCACGCTGTCGGCCCGGATCGGCGCCCTGACGAGCCGCTTCGGCACTCGCATCTTTCTCGTCGTCGGGCCGCTGATCGTGGCCGCGGGCCAGCTCTGGCTGGCCCGCATCCCGGCGAGTTCGACGCCCTGGATCGCCGACCTGGGCCGGCCCGCCTCGCTGATCCCGCCGCTCGACTCGCTGATCGACGTGCTGCCGGCCAACGTTGCCTTCGGGGCCGGCATGGCCATGGTCGTGGCGCCGCTGACGAGCACGTTGATGGGCTCGATCCCGGGCCGCTTCTCGGGCCTCGGGTCGGCGATCAACAACGCCCTCTCGCGGGTCGGCCAGCCGCTGATCTTCGCGTTGATCTTCGTGGCGATCACGTCGTCGTTCTACTCGACCCTGGCGGCGCGGGTGCCGGGCCTGAACCCGGCCGACCCCGCCGTCCGGGCCGCGATCGTGCCCCTCAACCCACCGCGACCCGGGACGCCCGAGATCCAGGTCGAGGCTGCCAGGATCGCGTCGGTCGATGCGTTCCGGGTCGCGGCGCTGGTGTCGGCAGGGCTGTTGATCGGGGGCGCCGCGACGTCGGCGTTCGGGATCCGCTCGCGATCCGGCAAGGCGTCGCCGTTCGAGCTCGCCCGCGCCGAAGACGGCGGCACTGGCGGAACGGCGTCCGTCGAAGGTCCGGCCGGCCGGGGCTGAGACTCCGCAGGCACCGTCTTGAGTACCGCGGCGCGCGGCGCCGTCCCTTCGGATTCGTCCTGAGAATCCGTCGCCTCCGGGCCGCGCCCGGGCGGCGCCCGGGCGGCGCCCCGAACTATTCCGGGAAGGACTATCGAGCACGCGCAACGGCGTGTTGAAGGCGGTCGATGCCTGGGGTGAATGGAATCGGCGCCGTGCGCGGCGGCCTGGCGGATTCTCATTCGCGGACGGCATGGATCGGGCCTACAGCTGAAGAAGGCTTCCGGATAGTCCTTCTTGGCATCCCGCCCCGAGGCCTGCGTGCGGAAGTCGGCGACGGCCGGCGGTTCGAGCGCGCTGAGGGTGGGAACGGCGAGGCGGACGTGACCCGCGGCTCCGGACAGGAAGAGACCGGGCCGTTGGGCCGGCCCGGTCTCCGCTGTGTCGTCTGTCGCTCGTGCGATCAGGCGGGCGGCGCCTCGTCGCGGTCGTCGACCGGCGGCGTGGCAGTGACCGGCGGAGGTGGCGTCGAGGTGGCCGGCGGCGCCGTGTCGGGCGGGGCCACCGGCGGCGTGCTCGGCAGGGTCGTGCTCGACGGTGTCGGCGTGCTGGACGGGGTCGTCGTGCTCGGCGAGGTCGGCGTGCCCGTGCCGGAGAAGTTCGGCATGGCCGGCTTCGCGATCTGGTACTCCTGCCACGCGCCCCAGACCATGACCACGGCACCCGCCGCGTACAGCAGCAGGGCCACGAGCCCGCCGATGCCGAGGAGGCCAATGATCGACAGGTACTCGAGGAGCGTGATCAGCGCGAACAGGGCCACGATGGCCGAGATCCCGAGGACGATCAGCGACGGCGCGATCGGCCATGTGATCGACTGATTCGGTGCCGACTTGAGGTACAGGACCGCGAGCACCGCGATCGCCCCGAGCAGGCCGAGCGAGCTGACGCCGAACCCTCGGGCGACGAGTCCGATCAGCCAGGCAATGATGACAACCACCGCTCCGGTCGCGGCCATCCGCTCTCTCGGATTGAACTTGTTCCAGGCTTCCTGAAGTTGCGCCACCATCACTCCCTCTCGCTGTCGCCCCGAGGCGATTGCAACCCCCGTTGGCACTAGCGTACTCACGAACGCACACCGAATCCAGACCCACCGTCGGCCCGCCCATACTGGCCCGATGCAGGGACCGCGCGACTGGGACGCCACGACCTATGACCGAGTCGCTGACCCCATGACGCGCTGGGGTTCGGCCGTCCTCGATCGCCTGCCGCTGGGCGGCGACGAGACGGTCCTCGACGCGGGATGCGGCACCGGCCGGGTGACCGAGCAGCTCGCGGCGCGCCTGCCGGACGGGCGGGTGATCGCGCTCGACGCCTCCCCGTCGATGGTCGCCGAAGCCGAGCGCCGGCTGGCTCGGTTCGGAGATCGGGTCGCCTACCTCGTCGCCGATCTCGGCCGGCCGTTCAGCTTGCCGGGCGACCGTCCGGCCGACGCGATCCTGTCGACCGCCACCTTTCACTGGGTCCCCGACCATGACGCCCTGTTCCGGAACCTTGCCGCGGTCGTTCAGCCCGGTGGCCGGCTCGTCGCCCAGTGCGGCGGGTTCGGCAACATCGCGACGATCCAGGCTGTCCTCGCCACGATCGGCGACGGCTGGCTCGGCGACGTCCATTTCGAGACGCCCGAGGCAACCGTCGAGCGCCTCGCCACCGCCGGCTTCGTCGACATCGAGACGTGGCTCCAGCCCGAGCCGACCACCTTCGAGCCCGGCGAACCCTTCGCGGACTACCTCCGAACGGTCGTCCTCGGCAGCCATCTGGCCCGGCTCCCGGCCGACGAGCACGATGCGTTCGTCCAGGCGGTCGTGACCGGGATCGGCAAGCCGGTCATCGACTACGTCCGGCTCAACATCGTCGCCCGGCGCGGCTGACAGGCCCGACGAAGACTCAGACCGTGACGCGGAAGGATTCGCCGTGGCCGGGGATGACGATGTCGGCGACGGCCAGGACGCGGGCACGCTGGGTCTCGAGGACTGCCTGATCCGGGGCATGCGGGTCGATCTCGGGCGTCCGATCCGCACGCCACCAGAGATGGGTCAGGGCGTAGACGGCGTCGTCCGCGTCCACGATCAGCGACGCGTCCTCGTTCGAGTGGCCGGGCGTCAGCCACAGCGTGGCGTGGTCGCTCAGCTTCCAGCCGTCGCCGTCGTGACCGAGCCACAGGTCGTTCCGATAGCGGGCCCAGAAGTCCACGACCTCGGCGTTCGGAAAGAGGGCGACGTTCATCGTGTGGTCGGGGTGGTGGTGGCTCAGGAACACGTGGGTGACGGCTGACGGGTCCACGCCGAGCGCCGTCAGCGGATCGAGGATCCGGGCGTGGGAGGCGACAAGACCCGGGTCGGCGACGATGAGCGCGTCGCCGTCGCGGACCAGGCTGATGCTGCTGCCGACCCGGCTGTCGTCGCGGATGTAGCCGGGATGGATGAGGTGCACGGTCGTCATGGCGTCGAGGATAGAGGCCGTTGCGCGTCGCGGCGACACGCGCCCGTCCCGCGCACCCGGCCGCCCGTCCCGCGGGCCGGACCGCCCATCCCACGACGGCCGGGCGATGCCATCCTCAAGCGATGACTGACAGAACACCACCGGGCGACCTCGTATTCAGCGGCGGCCATGTCCACACCGTCGATCCCGCCCGGCCGCGGGCCGAAGCCATCGCCGTTCGCGGCGAACGGATCGTCGCGGTCGGCACTGCGGCCGACGTCGGCGGGCTGATCGGACCGCGGACCCGGGTCATCGACCTTGCGGGTCGGCTTCTCCTGCCGGGGTTCCAGGACGCCCATGTCCATCCGATCTCCGGCGGCGTCGATCGCACCCAGTGCGATGTGCGCGATGCCGACGGCCGCGACGGTGTCCTCGACACGATCCGGGAGTACGTCGCCGGCCATCCCGACGACGAATGGATCGTCGGGAGCGGCTGGTCCATGGGGGACTTCGAGCGCGGCACGCCGCGGCGCGAGGACCTCGACGCGATCGTCTCCGATCGGCCGGCCTTCTTCCCGAACCGCGACGGCCACTCGACGTGGGTCAACACGAAGGCCCTCGAGCTGGCCGGGATCGACCGTGACACGGCCGACCCCGACGACGGCCGAATCGAGCGTGATCCGGACGGCACTCCGACCGGGAGCCTCCATGAAGGGGCTGCGGACGCGGTCGAGCGATTAATGCCCGAGACGACGGCCGGCCAGAGGGCCGACGGTCTCCGCCTGGCCCAAGCCTATCTCCACTCGCTCGGCATCACGGCCTGGCAGGACGCGATCGTCCGGACCGAGGAGGAGGAGACGTACCGAGCCGCGGCCGAGGCGGGCTGGCTGACGGCCCGGGTCGAGGGCGCCATGTGGTGGGACCGGCTCGGCGGCGATGACCAGGTCGACGAGCTGATCGAGCGGTCCCGGACCGGCTCGCTCGGCCGCTTCCGGCTCAACAGCGTCAAGCTCATGCAGGACGGCGTCCTCGAGACGTTCACCGGCGCGATGATCGACCCGTATCTCGGCGCCGACGGATCCCCGACCACCAATCGCGGCATCAGCTTCATCGACCCACAGGGATTGAAGCGTTGGGTCACCCGGTTCGACACCGCCGGACTCCAGGCCCACTTCCATGCGATCGGCGATCGGGCCGTCCGCGAGTGCCTCGACGCCGTCGAAGCCGCTCGATCGGCCAACGGCCCGTCGGATACCCGCCCGCACATCGCCCACATCCAGGTGGTCCATCCCGACGACGTGCCGCGCTTCGCCGCCCTCGACGTCGTCGCCAACGCCCAGCCGCTCTGGGCGTGTCACGAGGACCAGCTCGACCTGCTCACGATCCCGTTCCTTGGCCCCGAGCGGACGACCTGGCAATACCCATTCGCCGGGTTGCTCCGGTCCGGTGCCCGCCTCGCGATGGGCTCCGACTGGAGCGTGTCGAGCCCGGACCCGCTGCTCGAGATCGAGATCGCGGTCACCCGGGTGGCGGACACCTGGCGCGGCGTCCGCGAGCCGTTCCTGCCCGAGCAGCGACTGACCCTGGCCGAGGCGATCCATGGCTTCACGGCCGGCTCGGCGTATGTCAACCACCTCGACGACGAGACCGGCACCATCGAAACCGGCAAGCTCGCCGACCTGACGGTCATCGACCGCGACCTGTTCGGGCCGGATGCCGGGCCGATCGGCGAGGGGCGGGTCCTTGCCACGTTCGTCGGAGGGGCGGCTGTGTTTGAGCACGCTGCCCTCGGCTGATCGGCGACCCGGCGGTCCGTCACGGTGGGTTCGGACCGGCCCGCGGGGTCAGAGGTCGGACGGAACGTCGACATCGCGGAGGCTCCCGCCGTCCGGATCGAGGGCGCGCCACTCGGACTCCTCGAGGACCCGGGTCGGGAGATGGTCGAACAGGCTCCGCAGCCGGCGTTCGCCATCGGCGACGAGGCGCCGGGCGACGTCCGTGGCCGCTCCCGTCCGAACGGCGGCGGGCAACGGGGAGGTCGTAGCGCGTGAGCGGAGCGCCACGGCTCCGATCGAGGCGTCCGCGGTCGCCAGGCTCCGGACCAGCAGGCTGAGGACGTCCGGATTGAGGTCCGGCATATCGCCGCCTGCCACGATCACGAGCGGTTGCTCGACGACCTCGAGGCCAGCAAGGACGCCGACGAGCGGGCCCCCGAATGCCTCCGGATCGGCCACGAACCGAACCTGCCTGTCGTCGCCGGTCCGGGCGAGGGTTCGCTCGACACCGGGTGCGAGCACCACGACGACCTCGGCCGCGACGGCTGCGACGCCGTTGACCGCACGGTCGAGGAGGGTCGTCCCGCCGATCGTCGCCGTGAGCTTGTCGGACCCGAACCGGCTCGATCGGCCGCCGGCGAGGACGATCCCGCTGACCGGCGGAAGGCCACCGGGCCGATCGCTCACCGGACCGGCTCGGGCACGGGCTCCGCTGTAGCGGCGATGGCCGTGGCGGCCCGCGGTCCTGGAACGTGGCCGGCCGGCGTGCGACGGAGGATCGCCCGTCGATCGAGATCCTCGAGGATCGCCATCACGTACTTCCGACTCGTGCCCGTGGCGTCGCGGTAGGCGGCCGGGGTCAACGGTGCCGTCGCCGCCATCGCGATGGCGCGATCTGACAACTCGCGATACGTCCGCGCGTCCCAGGCGAGGTCATCCCCGACCCGCACGATCCGGTTCGACCGCTCGAGGGCGCGGATTCCATCCGGCGGGCAGCTGGTCGCTCGGGCGGCCTGCGACAGGGCGGGTGGGCCGGCGACCGAAAGCGCCGCGACGAGTCGATCCATCGCGGCAGCGAGGGCCGGCGACCGTCCCTCGTGTCGCGCCCCGGGCGGCCGAACGGTGTCGCCCTCACGGGCAAGCCGGCCGTCAGCGACCAGCAGCTCCAGGCGTCCAGCGGCGGCGCGATCGGTGACGGTGCGATCG
>JACCVQ010000138.1 GCA_013698095.1 Chloroflexota bacterium | reverse complement strand
CCGACGAGCTCAGCGACGGCGGGATCGACCCGGCCCGCGCCCGGGTCACGATCGAGCCGGCCGTCGCCGATTGGGGCGACCCGATCCGGGTCCGAGTCGAGATCGGCGAGCAGGCGTCCATCCCGTTCATTGGCTCGTGGTCGGTCCCCCTGAGCGCCGAGTTCGTCACCCGCAGCGAGGTGACCCAGTGAGCCGGGACCGGCGCGGCGAACGTGGCCAGGTGGCCGTCTACGCTGTCCTCCTCTTCCCCGTGCTGACGCTCGTGCTTGCGCTCGTGCTGGCCGTGGGCTCGCTCGAGGTCCTGCGGACGCGACTCCGGGCCCAGATCGACATGGCCGCCCTGACGGCGACCCAGGCGCTCGACGTGTCGGCCCTGGCGGCAGGTGAGCCGCCCCGACTCGTCGAATCACAGGCCGCGGCGCTGGCGCGTGAGTACCTCGCCCACAACCTCGCAGCGACAAGCGACCTGCTCGCGGCATCGGCGGCAGAGATCGCCGCGGGAGCCGAGATCGTGGTCACCAACGAGCGGGGGACCGACCCGATCACGGGTGCGCCGATCGAGGCGCCGACGGTCAGCATCCGAGTTCGCGTCCCAGCGCGGATCCCGCTGCTCGGCCTGGCCGGCCTGTCGCCGATCGTCACGCTCACGATGACCGGGTCCGCGGCGGCCAGGACATGAGGACCATCGCCGAACGCTACCGGCTGCCCCTCGTTGCCCTCGCGAGCGTCGTGGTCGCCGTGCTTGTCGTCGGAGCGATCCTGCTCGTCGGCGGGAGCCCGCGACCGAACGGTTCTCCGAGTCCGATGCCAGTCAGTCCGAGTCCGAGCGCCGCCGACCCCGGTTCGACTCCGGAAGGTGCGACCCGCGCGTTCTTCGCGGCCTTCGCCGAGGCCCGCCGGACCGACGATCCGACGTTGGTCCAGGCGTTCGTGACGAGCACCGGCTCCTCCGCCTACAAGTCCGTCGAGGGGTTCCTCCTGGGCCAGAAGGCGGCAGGCAAGGCATCGATCACGACCGTTCTTCGGCTCGAGAACGTGGAGGTTCGCCAGTCCGGTACGACCGCCACCGTCACCTTCGACTACACCGAGGGCGGGTATGACATGGACTTCGAGTCGGGTCAGCCGCTCGAGAGTCCCGTCATCCTGCCGGTGACGCAGGTTACGGTCGAGCTTCAGCAGATCGATGGTCGATGGCTCGTCGAACGCTATGAGTCGAGATAGCAAGGTGCGTTGGTTCCTCCTGCTTCCGATCGTCGCCGCGGCGCTGCTGGTATCGCCGGCGTCGGCGTTCGCGTACGACCCGGGAGTGGCGGTGACCGTGGACACCTGGTCCTCAGAGAACGGGCACGGGTATGTCGGCGTCAAGGCGAACGGCACGTGGGCGCCGCCCGACAAAGTTCGTGAGCGGGTTCGGACGGAGTTCTACTCCGAGTGGCAGCCCCAGGGCGATCCGGCGGCATACAGTCACTTCTGGTGGGTCTTCGTCCACCGCACGGCCGACGGCTCAACCGTCAACTTCGACAACCCGATCGTGACGTTCACGAAGAGCACTGAACCGGGCATCGCGATCGAACCGACCGCATACGGCGATCTGAGCCTCTACCTCGCGGTCGCCGTGGAGCCGGTGATCGCGCCGGCGCGCGCGGAACGGACGGTGACAGCGGAACTCACGACCGGCTGGCGCGACTGGGTCGACGACGCGATCTCCGCCTACGTGGTCCGTGACTCGATCGCGGTCCAGCGCTGGACCGTCGACTTCGGCGACGGCACGCGGCGGACCTTTCCGGGGTCTGGCGACCGGCTCACGACGACCCACGCGTACGAACCCGGCCGGTTCGCCGTCATCGTCACCGCGCGGGTCACGGGACAGGCGTACGGCGCCTTCTTCGCGCCCGATGGCACGCCGTTCGAGGACGTCGTCCCGTTCGCGCTCGACATCAGCAACCGCGCATCCGGCGTCTCCGCCCTGCCGATCGAGTACGTGCCACCGGTCGTGACCGTCGGCGGCAGTCCGTCCGGGTCGCTCCCGGACGGCACGCTCGTCCCGCCGGATGCCGACGGCCACGCCGCGATCTGGTGGCCGCGCGGCCTGACCTGCGCCCTCTACGTCCGCCCGATCATCGAGCAGGAGGGGTTCATGCGCTCGGGCGGCATCGTCATCGGCCGGGCGACCACCCGGCTCGTCGGGTATCGCTACGAGAGTGGCGTCAATGATGCGTCGGACGCCTCGAGACCCGGCACCTACGCGGCCGCCGTGCCCGTCCGGATCCAGTGGAACACGCCGCTGCCTGGCAAGGCCGCCTATCCGGTCCGACTCGTGCTCGAGCTTGAGACGACGTATGACGACGGCACCGTCCGGACCTCGGAGGTGGACGGCTCGATCGCCGTCACCGTCGTCTATTCCGCGGTCACGAACTGACAGGGGAGGAGAGCGACCATGCGCGCCCGGCGAACCGCCTATGTCATCGTCTTCGTACTCGCGAGTGCGCTCGCCGCGGGCCTCTACTACCTCGCCCAGCCGCGCACGGAAATCGTCCGCGCACGGGTCGATGTCCCGGTGCTGACGCCGATCACGGCCGACATGGTCGAGGTCGTCCGGGTCGGTCCGCTCGATGCGCCGGCGAACACGGTGCGCTCGATGAACGACGTCGTCGGCTGGTACGCGGCGCTGCCGATCCTGGCCGGGCAGGATGTCGATGTCCGGGCGCTCGAGCGAACGCCGGGCCAGCGGGCGTTCGGCTTCGGGGCACCGCTCGGTCCGGGGCAGGTCGCCTTCGCGCTCCCGGTCGAGCCGGCCCAGGCGGTCGGGGCCGCGCTCTCGCCCGGCGCTCGGGTGGACGTGGTCGCCGTCCCGAATGCGCTCAAGACGCAGACGTTCGGAGGGGCGGACGCTCCAAAGCCGACGATCCTCGGCCAGGGCCTGACGGTGCTCGCCCTCCGAACCGCCGACGGGCAGACCCTGACCGACGGGAACACCGGAGGCGACGGACCGCGGACGCTCGTCGTGCCGAAGCTCGGGAGCGTGGTCGTCGCGATCCCGCAGGATCAGGTGGTGGACTTCGCGGCAGCGGCCCTGTCGTCGACGTTCTATCTCGCGCTGAGCCCGCAGGCTCCGCCGGCCGCGACACCGTGAGCCGTCTGTCGCTGCCCAGCCTCAGCCGTCATCCCGCCACCGAGGCGGTGGCGGATACGAGCTGGCCCCGGGCGGAGCTCACGGCTGCGGGCTTCCGCAGCGGCGACCGGCTGATCGGCGGGTTCGAACTCGCGCCAGTCCATCTCGAACTCATGGCGGAGGCGGAGCGCGAGACCGCCCTCGAGGGGCTGGCCGCCCTGTACGACGTGATCCCGCGGGCCTTCCAGCTGCTGTCGGTGCCGGCCGACCGGCCGCCCCACGAGCATCTCTCGATCGTCGAGGAGCGGGTCGACGGGCGACGGGCCGCGGGCGCCTTCTCCGCCTACGCCGCCCTCTATCGCGAGCTGTCCGCGGCCGCCCGCCGACCGCTCCGCCGGACGTATCTGCTCCTCGATGGCACGACCGAGCCCGAGCTTCGGCGGGCGATCGTCACGGCGGCTCGGGTCGCCGAGGAGCGCGGGATCACGATGCGCGAAGTGGCGCCCGACGAGCTCGCCGAGCGCTGGTCCGAGCTCGCCCGCGTCGGCTCGCCATACCGGCTCGGCGCCCAGCTCGCCACCGGCAGCGGCCTCGTGGCGGGGCTGTCGTTCTCGAGGCGCTGGCCGGCCAAGGTGGCGCCGGGTTGGCTCAGCGGGCTCCTTGGAACGCCGGGTCTCATGGCCGTCTCGATGCGCGTCCGCCCGCTCTCGCGGCCCGAGGCGATGACCTTCATGACGGTGCGCCTGCGCCAGGTCCGGGCCGCCGAACGGCTAGCCACCGAGCGCGGCGAGCTCGCCGACGTCGAGCGCGAGCGCGTGTCGGAGATGGCCACGGGGGCGCGGCGCAACGTCCACGCCGGCGCCGGGCGAATCTACCTCGTCGACACCGTGCTGCTCCTCGAGGCGCCCGACCGCGCGACGCTCCATGAGCGGATCGAGGCCCTCCGGCTCGAGGCCCGCAGCCTCGACCTCGACGTCGAGTCGGCGACGTTCCGGGTCGGCGCTGCCTGGGGGGCGGCGCTGCCCGGCCCGGCCGCGCGCCCGATCGCCGAGCGGAACCTCGACTCGGCGAGCCTCGCGGCCAGCCTCCTGAACACCGCGTCGGACCTGTACGAACCCGCCGGACATCTGTACGGCCGCTCGCGGACGAGCGGGGCGCCGATCGTGCTCGATCGGTTCGCCCACGCCAGTCACAACGCGATCGTCTTGGGCCAGACCGGCACCGGCAAGACGATGTTCACGGGCGCCGAGATGACCCGCTGCTTCGTGCGCGGCATCCGCGTCCTCGCGGTCGATCCGCTGGGCGACTACCGGCGCCTCGCGGACGCGCTCGGTGGGACGTATGTCGAGCTCGGCGCGTCTGGCGGCCTCAACCCCTTCGTCCTCACCCGCGGGGCGAGCGAGGGTGCCCTCGGCGCGAAACTCGCGCTGCTCAGCCGCCTCGTCGGCGCGATGGCCGGCGGCCTGTCGCGCGATGAACGGCCCGCCCTCGATCGGGCGCTCCGGGCCGCCTACGACGCCTGCGGCATCGGGCCCGACCCCAGTACCCATGGC
>JACCVQ010000111.1 GCA_013698095.1 Chloroflexota bacterium | reverse complement strand
TCAATCAGGTGCTCCTCTGTTGGGTTGATGGGTCGTCTCCAAACGCCATCTTCCCAGTTCAGATGGGCACCTGATTCGTCGTTTCAGCGGGTCGTCAGCCGCGGGTCATCGGTGGATCCGGGCTAAGGCGACATCCGTCCAAGGACTCGTCGAAGCCGGAATCGTTGCCGCAGCCAAGGGCCGAGTTAGATTGCTGGCGCGTACCGAGTACGGGGTCGATTGGGATCCTGCTCGGGATAGCCGTGTTCCGGTGTGGGAGGCGACTCAACGCTTGGTCCGGACTCTGCAAGACCAGGGCGAAGGCGCTGCTGGCCTCCTACTCGCAAAGCTGGGTGGACTGGGCGAAGTCGCCCGGGACCTAGCCTATCGACTCTACCAACTGGCCGATCAAAAGGGCTGGGCGGAAGAAGCCCGCGCGTACAACGCACTGGTTGTCGCTTGGACTGATCTCGCTCGTGGTGCGGAGCCAGCCGCGGCAAGGACTGAGCAATCCAGCCTGGGCCTTGAGTAAGGGGGTTTCATGGCGCTGTCGAACAAGGAACGCATCGGCCGCCTCCTCGATGGGCTGGCATCCGGGCTACGGCCAGTAGTCGACCGCGTATTTACCGAGGCCTACGGACCCTCATGGGTTTCGACAGTCGATGCGGCTAGAGGAGGGGGCCGCGGTGCCTCGGACCCAAGCGACCCCCAGTTCTTGCTCAATGCTGCCTGGTTTCACTGGCAAGATACGTTGGGCAAGGCGCTCGGCCCCGCCGAGAGGAACTTTGTCGCCGAACTGCGTCTGACCCGGAATCGATGGGCACACGCAGGAGAGAAGCCATTCAGCGGCGATGACGTCTATCGCGCATATGACACGGCCGAAAGGCTGCTGCGCTCCATCGCATCGCCCGTAGCGGATGACTTCGCAAAGGCGAAGTCTCAGGTCCTAATGGAAAATGCCGTCGCCCAGGCCAAGGAGAAGCAGAAGTCCGCGGCGGCCGCCCCGGTCGCCGCGGAACCGCTCAAAGGCTTGTCGCCCTGGCGGTCGGTAGTCACTCCGCATCCCGACGTTGCCGCCGGTCGTTATCGACAGGCGGAGTTTGCTGCGGACCTCGCACAGGTTGCCAGAGGCGAGGGCGCCAAAGAATATGTCGATCCGAGTGAGTTCTTTGCGCGGACGTATCTGACGGAGGGGCTCCGCCTGCTGCTGACGGGGGCCCTACGACGCTTGACTGGCTCCGGCGGCGAGTCCGTCCTGGATCTCCAAACCACATTCGGTGGCGGAAAGACCCATTCGATGCTGGCCTTATGGCACCTGGCGGACCCAACGGTCGCCGTCACAAGCCTCCCAGGCATCGAGGGCATCCTGGCCGATGCGAGAGTTTCCGACTTGCCGAGAATCACTCGTGCGGCGATCGTCGGGACCGCTCTTTCACCGATTTCGCCGCGCAGCGTCGACGGAGTCGAGATCCGGACCCTGTGGGGAGAACTCGCATGGCGGATCGGTGGGGCCGCCGCATTCGGTCGCGTAGCGGAATCGGATCGCGGCGGCGTTCCGCCGGGAGCGGATGCCCTTCGAGAGCTTCTGACCGCCCACGCTCCCCTTGTCGTCCTGATCGACGAGTGGGTCACCTACGCCCGACTTCAATGGGGGAAGGATGATCTTCCGGGTGGCACATTTGATGCGGCACTGAGCTTTGCTCAACAGTTAACGGGTGCCGTCGACCAGGTACCAGGCGCCCTGCTCGTCGTGTCCCTGCCGTCGTCGGAGATCGAGGTTGGGGGCGAAGGCGGTCGTCGCGCCCTCGAGGCCCTCAAGCACGTGATCCATCGGATCGACGCACCATGGCGGCCGGCAGCCGCGCAGGAATCGTTCGAGATCGTGCGGCGCCGGCTCTTTGAACCGATCTCCGCAGAGGCCGCCAAGAGTAGAGACGAGGTCGTGCAGCGCTTCTCGGAGCTATATGCCCAGCACGGGGGTGCCTTTCCGTCCGAGGCAAAGGAGAAAACGTATCTCGAGCGGCTGAGAAACTGCTACCCGATCCACCCAGAGCTCTTCGATCGGTTGTTTGATGACTGGTCGACTCTGGAGCGGTTCCAACGGACCCGCGGCGTTCTGAAGTTGATGGCCTCCGTCGTCCACGCTCTGTGGGAGCGGCAAGACGGCAATCTGCTCATCTTGCCCTCGGCTATCCCTCTCGATGATGCCGCGGTTCTGCCCCAGCTGACGCAGTACCTCGACGACAACTGGCAGCCAATTATCGAAAGCGACATTGATGGACTGGCATCCCTTCCCCTTCGACTCGACCGAGAGAACGGGGGCACATACGGTCGCTACTCGGCTGCGCGACGCGTCGCAAGGACCGTGTTTCTCGGTTCCGCCCCGTTGCCAGCAGCCGCGAACCGAGGTGTCGACGACAAGCGCATCCTGCTCGGCTCCGTTCAACCGGGCGAGATGCCGGCCACTTTCGGCGACGCACTTCGGAAGCTCGCTGGCCAAGCCACCTACTTGTACGAGAACGCCGGCCGGTATTGGTACGCGACGCAGCCCTCCGTCAATCAGCTCGCGCGCGATCGTGCCGAGCAGCAACCAGCCGACCGCGTGGAGATGGAGATCGAGGCTCGTCTTAAGAAGGCGTTGGTGGATCGGGCGCCCTTTCCTCGAGTACACCCCACCCCAAAGTCCGGCTCGGACGTGCCCGACGAGGATGAGGTCGCCTTGGTTGTTCTCGGGCCGGAATACGCTCACGACAGCAAGACGGCGACGTCTCCGGCTCGCGAAGCCGGCGCGGAGATCCTGGCCTCTCGCGGCGCAGGTTCGCGGGCCAATCAGAACATGCTCGTATTCCTGGCCGCCGACGGCATCCGGCTGACGGAGCTTCACCAGGCGGTTCGCGACTACCTCGCATGGTCTTCCATCGTCGAGGACGGCGAGTCAGGACGGGTCAACCTCGATGGCACCCAACGAGCGCAGGCAAAGTCGCAGCGCGACGGAGCCGACGAGTCAGCGCGCAGTAGGATCCCCGAGACCTACCATTGGCTGCTGGTGCCGGAACAGGCTGACCCGCTCTCGAAGGTCGAGTTCCGCCAGGTCAAGCTTTCCGGTGGATCCGACCCGATCGCGACTCGGGTCGGTGCGAAGTTGCGGTCCGACGAGTTGCTGATCACCAAGTACGGCGGCGTCAACCTGCGTCTCGTGCTGACGCAGACGCTGAAGGACTACTGGTCGGAGCATCAGCAAGTGACCCTCAAGGAACTCTGGGGCTGGTTCGCTCAGTATCCGTACCTGCCGCGGCTACGCGACATCTCCGTCCTCGAGGGCGCCGTGGCCGACGGAGCTGGCAACCTCCTCTGGCGGAGCGAGACGTTCGCCTACGCCGCGGCCCGAGAGGCTGGCGGGGAATACCTCGGTATCGTGGCCGGCCGCCAGTCGAGCACCCCGATCACCTCGACGAGCCTCATCGTTGACGGATCAGCGCTACCGAATCCTTTGCCAGGGGTGGATGAGCCAAAGTCGCCTCCCGGCTCTGGGCCCGGCCCGGGTCCCAGCGACCCACCAGTGGCGCCTCCAGTGCTTCGGGTCGCCAAGTTCCATGGCCAGGCCGTTCTGGCAGACCCGCGAACCCCGATCCCGGAGTTGCAGAAGATCGTGGCCGAGATAATCGGCCCGCTCGCCGCTCAGACCGACGTCAGCCTGACGGTCCGGATCGAGATCGAAGCCGAACATCGCGCTGAGGCAGGCTTCACCGATCAGACCGTTCGGACCGTATCAGAGAACGCCAAGACCCTCCGCCTCCGCGACTTCGGATTTGAGAAGGAGTAGGCCGCCCAGGTGCGACTTCTCGAGCTTGAACTCTCCAACTTCCTCTCGTTCTCGGACGCGATCGTCTCGTTCGGGCCAGGGACCGTCCTCACTGGCGCCAATAACGCAGGAAAGACGAGCCTGGTCGAGGCCCTCGAGTTTCTCCTAGGCGGGAATGACCGGCCCGGCACGTGGAGTCACGCGGAGCTTCGGACCTCCGGAAGAGAAGCTGCAGAAGCGGGACGCCCCGTTCGCGTTGTCGGGCGATTCGGCGACCTTCTCCCTTCGGAGATCGCCTATTGGGGCCCGGCGGTCGACGAGGCTGGCAGCCTGCGCTTCGGATCGATCGCGATTCCCTCGGAGTCGCCGGGTTCTTGTTGGAATGCCGCAGCCAGCATCGAGTCGGCAGTCCTAGTGAAGTTGAATCGGCTGCCAAGTGGTTCACCCAGGCGGCCAAATGGGGATCAGGCAATCGCCCATTACATCGAGGGCGAAGTGGCATGGATCGGACTCAACCAGTTCTCAAGCACGGTCCTTGACGATGGTTCGTTTGCCGGGTGGCATGCGCCGACGCTCATTCTCATTCCAGGTCCAGAGTCGCCGCCGGTGGAGGTTCAAAACGTACTCCGACCGCTTCTGGACGGCCTCCTAAATCGAAAGGCAGGCAATGCCCTGGGCATCCTTACGCAACTGCAGATGCAGTCCTATGAGGTGGGTCACGATGTTGGGCTTCGGCTCCACGCGTCTCTCCGTCGACTCGGGATAGACCGCGCGCATGTAATCCAGATGGGCCTGTCGGGCGACCCGGCTGTGCAGGAGCTAGCCGCGACGCTCGTCAAGTTCGCCGTTCGTGGAAGTGAGCCCGATGGCTTCGATTCGGTCGGAAGGGCTGGCGGCGGCTCGCGGCGTGCCGTGTCGCTCGCAGCTCTGGACCTCTATTGCCAGGCGGACCTGTGGCCAGCGGAACGACCCGTGATCCTCGCGATCGAGGAGCCAGAAGCAGGGCTCCATCCAGCCCTTCAGCGCCAGGTCGCGGCAACCCTGCGAAGCCTGCCCTCGAGAGGCGTCCAGACCGTTGTCACGACACACTCACCGATCTTCATGGATGCGGCAAGCAACAAGGGCATTCGAGTCGTACGCGAAGTCGGAGCAATCCCACGAGTTGTCGCGTCGGATGAACTCGAGCCCATTGTCGCGGCGCTGGGCTCTCGGCCTTCGGATGTGCTCCTCGGGGAGCACTTTCTGGTTGTTGAGGGGATCGGCGACGTCGTGGTCCTGGAGGCGTGGGCTCGAGTTCTCGGGCTTGACCTGATCCGAAAGGGCGTCCGGCTTGTGCCTGCTTCGGGTGCAGACGCGGTCCATCTCGTGTCGCGTCTCGCGTCGATCGTCTATCCGGGTACCCGGATCGGAGCGTTGTTTGACGGGGATCCGAAGGGCAACTCGGCTGCGGACAAGATGCGGCGCACATTCGGCGAATCGGTGGCGGTTCGACAGTGGACCCGGCTTTCGATTGAGTCGTTCTTCAAGCCCCGCGCCGCTAACGTATGGGCGCGGTTGGAGTCCATTCGGTTGGGACGCCCGAGCCCGACTCCGGTGACGACCATCGACATGTCGGTACTCAAGTCGCTGAACGTCCAGTTGTTCGGAAACGAGAACTTCGACAAAGTCCGAGCCGGTGAATTCATCGCTGGCCAGATGACTCGCGACGAGATTGATCCTGAGGTGGTGGCCGTCCTGGCAGAGCTTCTCGCCCGTCCCACTTGAATGGCTAGGTTTCGTTTCCTATCGCTAGATCACGCTGCTGTCGCCGGCGTCGTCGATGCCAAGGGCGTGAAGCACGAGTCGGACCGGACCGTGTGGCCGATCGAAGTCATCGTTCCAGACGAATAGTCTGCGGGTCGGCATTGTTCGTCGTGCGTCTTGCCAGTAGCAGAGCACGCCGGCGACGTGTGATGCCAAGTGCAACTCGAGCTCAAAACGGCCATCCGCGGCAAGGCCTGCCCACAAGTGGGCACTCGGGTGCAGGTGACCGCCTTCAAACGCGACGATTCCCGACTCCGACCGCGGAAGCTTCCGCGCCTTCGCCTCGGCGGCAGCGGTGATCAACGGCCACGGGTCGGAATAGCCAAAGCGTGCGCCCGAGCGAGATACCGTCACCGGAACGGGAGCTGGACCGAGAAAGACTTCTAGCCGCTGAGGGTCCAAGATGTCGTCGGTCGGAATCCGCCGCTCGTCAGCGCTGAATCCCTCATTCCGATAGATGTAGCCGCCGTCATCCCAGCGGTCGTCGCGCGCGATGGCGGGCTCCGGAAGGTCGTCATACACAACCGCCTGAACCCTCTCGACGAGGGCGTCACGCTCAGTCGTGAGAAACGGATCCGTCTCATCCGGAACGAGAAGGATGAGACGGCCTTCCCGTGACCAGGCATTGCTGAGCGCGATGAACAGATCCGAATAGCGCAGGGTTGGAAATCCCGCAGTCAGTTCGATTCCGACCGGCCCGCCCTCGGCGTGGGCTCGGATGTCCGGGGTGTCCCGGTGTAGCGTGACATGTAGTCCGCCGCGGACGAGAACGGCTGCAATCTTCAGCTCGCAGAGTGCCGCCCAGAACTCGGGGACCGGACCGGCCAAGCGCGCAATCCGATCTCGCAGGCCCGCCACCTGCTCCAGATCAGCCACAGCCTTGGCGAGATCGTCAAGGAACTCTTCACTTTCTTGACCTCCGTCCCGCTCAATCCAAGTGAAGAACCATGACCGCTGGTGCTTCGGCAGTACGAGTTGGGCCTTGATCCAATGGTCTGACACGACAGACTCGAGTTGTGGATGGCGCCTGCGAACGTCCGCGCCCCAGTCGGGAGGCGACGTCGTTCCTTCGGCTACCGCGCCTTCCGGTTTGCCTTGACCTCCCAAGCCGATGTCAGCCATCGTGTCAGCCTATCTCCACGACCGAGGAATCACCGCGCCGAGGTCATTTGTGCGGGCAGTAGCTTGGGTCCCGCGCACCGAAGGCAAGGGGCGGTGGTCGTGATCGAACCGATCGGCCGATCAGGTCACCGGCCGCTGGCCGTGCGAGTGCTGCGCGAGGGACGGAAGCACGCGCCGGACGCGGTGAAGAAGCACATCGACGGGGCCATAGAACGTCTCGGCGCCAAACCTCCGCCGACGCCTCGGCCGGAAGGCGACCCACTTGCAGCCGGACGCAGCTCATGGCGGGCTACCAAGGCGCGGCGTTTGTCCACCACGTCGTCGCGGACCACCTGCCGACTTCCCCAACGCCGTGGGGAGATCTTTTTCTGACGAGCTGCGGCTGGGCGTTCAGCGGCGAGCACGTACGGCGCAACGGCGGCCCTACCAATCCATCGGGCCAACTCATCTGCGAGAACTGCCGTCGGGCGAACGAGCGCGGACGATGACAACTCCGAGCGCTGAATCGCAACGGACACTGGCACTCCGCGGCACGTGGCACATCGTCCGCGGCGATCGGACCGAGGGCGCGCGTGTTGGCCGCCTCTACGTATTCAGGTGCTCGCGTTGGGCCAGGGAGGCCGACATCCAGGGCATCGCGCGTGGAACGTATCCCACTGGCGACGAATTGTGCATCAAGTGCCGCGAGGATGAGGAAGGACTCCTCGGCGAGGCATCCGGCGTCCCCGGACCATCCTCAGATGAGGAGGAGGAATTCCCTGTTCCTCAGGGAGGCGACTGGGATCCCGACGCGGCACCGAACCGCACGGCGTTTCTCGAGCGATAAGGCGATAAGAAGGAGCCGGAGCAGGTGCCCACTGGCCGATTCCTAGGGGATCCTCAGGCCCTCCTTGGGTACCCAGTAGTCATCGCCCGAACCGTCCGACTTTGGCCAGTTGGCTTGCCAAGTTGCGCGTTCAGCGGTGAGGCGAACCCCGCTCGAGAAGGCGAGGCGGACCTGCTCCTGATCGTCCACGAGGGCTTCGACGACGCGATCGCCGAGGAGGTCAAGGTATCGGGCCAGCGTCGACCGGTCCTCGGCATCCCCGCGACCTTTCCAGACACTGCCCGTGTCCTCGACGATCTCGATCGCGCCCCCAAAGTGCACTCCGTAGTAACCGCCATCGATCATTGGAACCGCCAACTCGATGGAGAGTCCGGTGATGAGGACTTCGGCGACGACGCCTGCGATCGGTAGCTCCAGCCCGGTCGCACGAGCGACAGGTGCGCGGGTGGGGGGAGCGTGACGCGGACGATCCCATTCGTCATCCTTTGTCGTCGGGACGCTCCAGGCCAAGCCGCCGCCAGGGCCGGCAGCCACGTGCGCGTCACCCTCGACCGGCCACTCCAACCGCCACGTTTGCCCCTCGCTCGATGGGCTGGCGCTCAAGCGGTCGCCACTCTGGAAAACGACGTCGAGGTCGCCTGTCCGCTTGACCAGGAGCGCCGAGACGGTCTGATTGCCGATCTCCAGCAGAGGGCCGAGATCGGACTTGCGGTCCGGCCGCGGGTCAAATGTGACCGCTCTGCTGGCGGGACCGTACGTGAACGGGCGCTGCAGCCGCACGGTGATGTCACTCTCGCCGCCCAGCCAGATCTCGAACGAGAAGTCCGCTGGCCTGACGTAGAGGTAGCTGATCACGGTTCCCTGGACAGGGAGATGCCAGCCATCCGACTCCTCGTGGTCGGACGACATCAGTCCCGAGGAACGGATCCAGTAGAGGTCGCCATTGGCGTTGGGCGGCGCGTCTTTCACGATCCGGCCTGGCTCAACTGTTCCAGGTATGCGTCGACGTCGAAGTGATAGTCGCGGAGCCGGCGGACGGCGACCGCTCGTTGGTTGTCGCTGAACAGCTCGTGCCACTCGGGCTTGAGAACCTCCGCCTCGACGCTCAGGTCGAGTCGGCCGTTCTCCCAGAGCACGACATAGCCGTCCGACGGCTCCTTCGTGTCGAGCAAGTACCTGGCAGTTTCGCGGCCACCTTCGTTCGAGATCATGTCGAGTAGGTAGCGAGCCGGATAGTTGATCTCGGCCTTCGCGCGTCGGTACAACTCGACCATTGCCGCGTGGAACTCGAGCTCAAGCGTCATACATCCACATCCTCGTCGATCTCTTCACGATCGTCCTTGCCCGGGGAGGCGAGCCGGCACCCGATGAGAATCCGTCGCGAATGCGTTTCGACAATGTTTCCGGGCAGCGACTCGAGGACAGCACGATAAACGCGCTTCGGTAGCCCACTGTCGGACCGTCGATGACGAGTTCACCATCGTGAACAGGCGATCCGCCGCGACCTGTACCCTGGGAAATGGGTACAGGCGCGCCGTTCGGCGAGCGCGAAGTTCCGACAATGACCGTCTTGTCCTCGACGCGAAGGATCCGGTTTGGTTGGCCGGTTCGTCGGGATCATCTGACCGACGAGGCTGAGCAGGTGACGTCGGATGTCTGGCCGGTCCAAATCAAGGAGCCTCGCTCAGTCGCTTGCAATGCGAGGCAGGACGGGGCCGACGATGTCGAGGTAGATGGACGCGAGTGACGAAAGAACCGGGATCAGGCGGTCGGACGCGAACGATCGCCCGGCGGCGATTCCCTCCTCGGCCGGCCACGAGGTCCAGATGCTGAAGTCATGCCACTCGGCCTTGGGGAGCTTCCTCAGCCGAGTCACGAGCGCGTCCCAGCCGCGGCCGACTTCCTTTCCTTTAGCGCTCCGGAGAACAAGCTCGCCTTCATCGTAGGTCCCGACGAATCCGACCACGGCGCCGTCCGGCAGGAATCGATCGCCGACATAGTCTCCGAGTCGAAGGTTGTGTCGGACCATCGCTCTTGCGAGCTCGTCTCGGACGTGCTCGTCGTCGAGCGCAGACACGAAGAAGCTCCAGTCCCAGCGATCGTCGACCGTCCCGAACTCAGGACCGCCATCGCCCTTTTCCACGTATAGCCCGGCAGAGACGTGGGGATTGGCCGCCAAAGCGGAGTCGAGCGCGTGCGCGTAGACGAAGAGCTTGGCAGCGCGCCAGCCCTGACCGTGCTCGCCTCCCTGCTGATAGCGCTCACGCAGCGCGAAGTGCAGCTCCGGACTGCGCTCCACGGGGTACGACTGGAAGTGGGGATGCTTGTATCGCAGAGACGCCGTGATCAGCGGCGCGAGGCTGGTTCGCCCGTCCCTGCTCCGCCATCGAGTGCCAGCCACGCGACCGAACTCTTCGGCTCGGAGTCCGGGCCAGTCCTCGCCGGCGGTCGCGGGGATCACGTGCAGGGCTCCAGGCCCGGCCACAGTGGAGCGCGGTTTCACACCGAGCGACTCGAGTGCGAAGTCGAGATCCTCTCGGGCCTTGCCGGTCGCGCGCAACTGGTGGCGCGTCAGGACCGCGATCGCCTCGGGCCGCGCCTCCGTGGCGGATCGGGTGATGGTGCGAACCGCAAAGGCGGCGAGTCGGTCGTCAGCAAGCCACGGCTCGAGTGCGGTGATCGCGGCGGCTCCATGAGCCGCAATGGCGTCGCGGTACGTCGGGAGCCGCTCAGAAGGATCTGCTGCGGCAGCCTCGACAAGCAGGCTCTTGAGGTTAGCCATTAACCAGACACTCTGCTCCCTGTGGCTCCATTCAGATCTGGCCCTTCCTCGCCTTGCGCTGGCAGTCCATGCACAGGATGCGGCTCCCGAACAATTCGGCGCGCTCGTTGCAGAAGTCGATGACCGCCTGGGAAACGTGCTTGCCGCATCCCGCGCAGGTCGCGGTGAGCGATGAGGTTGGCGCTGGCGCTCTTGCCGGTGCCGCGACGACGGGCGCTGGCGCGGACGAAAGGCCGAACTTCGCTGGCCAATCGAACCTGGCCGGCTTGTGGAGCGCGACCATTTGTCGAGCGAGCCGCTCGAGCGTTTCGGAGCCGACGACCTTCAGGCCCTGACGAAGCGCTCGGCCCTCGGTCTCGGCTTTGAACGCCTGACTCAACTGGTCGATCTTGATCACCGATTCGAGCCCCTCGATCCGGGCCTGTGCCGCTTTGGTCCTCGGTCGCGTGATCCTGGCTTCCTTCGAGACCAAGATCAGGCTCCGGAGTTCGGGCTTGATCGTGATGCCGAGCCGTTTCGGAAGCTCGACGAGCCGCTTCGCGAACGCGTCCCCGATCACGGCGATGTGCTTGCGGTTCTGCTCGATCGGCGATCCGATTCCGAACGCGCGGCCGCGGTAGAACCCGGTCCATTCGCCGAAGTCGTTGACCGCGACGCCCTCCGAGAAGTGCTTGCTCTCGCAGACCCAGATGCCGAGCAGCCGATCGAGGATCAGGTGGTCGATCTGGGCAACCCGGCCGTCGACCTCGAGGCGGAGGTCGTGGATCGTCATCCGGTTCGGGTTGTCGCGGAGGTGAAACTCGATCTCATAGGCCGCCTCGCGCTCGCCGCGAGCGCCGGCCCGGACCTGCCGAAGCTCGGTCTCGATCCGCCGCCGCGTGGCGGCATCGACATCGGGTCGGGCGACGAGGTCGCCGAGCGCCTGGACATCAGCCTCGCGGCCATCGGCCGCCTTGATCTGCATCAGACTGCCGGGCGCCCGGGAACAGGGTCGAACGGCGTCATCGGCGATCCCCCTCTCGTCACGTCACTGCGAGCATACCGAACGACCGCATGTGCCCGGCTCGTGGCCGGGAGCGTGTCGCCTACCAAGCAATAAGCACGGAATACGTCGCAGGTGATCGCCCGCGAAGCACTCGCGCCTACTTTCGGAAGATGCCCGAGCTGTCCAGGTTCTTCGGGATCGTGATCAGGATCCACTTCGAGGACCACGTGCCGCCCCACTTTCATGCGATCTATGGGGAATTCGAAGCCGAGATCGCCATCGACGGACCTCAACTCTTGAGGGGATCGCTCCCGCCCCGAGGATTCGGGATGACCATGGAGTGGGCAACGATCCACTCCGACGAACTGCGGTTGGCATGGGATCTCGCGAAGGCCGGACGCCCGGTGGCTCGCATCGAACCGTTGCGCTAGGATCGGCTGGTCATGCTGCGCATCCGATCTGCCTCAGCCCTCGGAGAGCGACGACTGCGCCTCGCGCTGACCGACGGAACCGTGGTGGAGCGTGACGTCCAGGACCTGCTCTGGGGCCCCGTCTTCGCGCGGCTCCGGACGGACGACGGCGCGTTTGCCCGCGTCCGCGCCCGGCACGGCACGGTCACCTGGCCCGGCAACCTCGACCTCGCTCCGGAGACGCTGATCTGGAACGGACCGGACCCGGACGGCGACGATCTCCGACGCCCTGAGCCGTTCCTTCGCCTCGTTTCTCCGAACCGCTCGGCATCCTAGGCGTTGACGATGCTGGAAATCACGGAGGTCGAGCCGCTCGAGGGCAGGTCCGTTCGGCTCACGCTGAGCGACGGCATGGTCGTCGTCCGCGACCTGGGCGACCTTCTGGACGGAGCTGGTGTCCTCGCCCGGATCTCATCCGATGAGGCGGCATTTCGCGGGGTCGGCGTCGCCTATGGCACGCTCGTCTGGCCGGGCGGCGTCGACCTCGCCCCGGAGACCGTGATCTGGGACGGGCCCGACCCGGATGACGAACGGCGGCCAGAGCCCTTTCTGCGACCTGGCGGGCCGGCGCGCAACCTCGCCTCACTCCGATCCCGACCAGGCCGTCGGGCTGAGGCTTGCGGAACCCGCATCCGCGCTTCTTCGACGGATGACCGCGATCCAAGCGATCAGTCCATGAGCATCCGCTCGTGGCCCGCCGGGCACTCGCCGCGGATGCAGTCGAAGAAGCCGTCGTCATAGACCGCCCATCTGCGGTAGTGGTCTCTGCAGTACGACGCGCGGCAGCTCGGGCACCAGAACGGCGCGTATTCGAAGTCGATCAGGTAGAGCGCGGCCGGGTCGCCACTCCGGAGCGCCGACGTGGCCCGATCCAGCGGAGCCGGGCCGAGCGTCAGGCTCACCGGTCCACCGTCGATCGCTAGGAACGACTCGTCGGGGAATAGCTTGGCGGAGAGGGTGCTGACGCCCGGCGGGACGTCAGGCGGCTCTGGCGTGAGCAGCGGGTCCGGCTGTCCGGGCTCGACCAGGGTGACGATGGACGCAACGCAACCGCATGCTCCGCACAGGTAGGTCGCCCTGATCAACCCGGAGTCCTGCGTGTCGTTCCGTGTCATGACTTGACAGTATCACGTCACACTGTATTGTTCCAACCATGTCCGACATCCAACCACGCTATTCGCTCACCGAGCTGGCCGACCTGGCCGGGGTCACGCCGCGCACCGTTCGCTTCTACCTGTCGCAGGGCCTCCTGCCGTCGCCGGGCGCGACCGGACCCGGGGTCAAGTACGGCGAGGATCACCTCGATCGGCTGCGCCTGATCCGGCGGCTCCAGCGCGAGCACCTGCCGCTGGCCGAGATCCGGAGCCGTCTCTCGGGCCTGGACGGGGGCGAGATCGCGCTGCTGGCGGACGCGGTCCTGCCCGCCGGTGAGGCCGCAGCGCCGCCCATGGATCCGGCCGACACCGCCCTGGATTACGTCCGACGCCTGCTTCGGCCGGCCGCCGGTACACACAGCCTCCTGAAGCGGATGCCCATGGTGGCCGAAGCGCCTGCTCCGGCGTACTCGACAGGACCCGCGCCAGAGCCGTCGCCACCACCCCTCGAGCGCTCCCAGTGGGAGCGCATCACCCTCACGCCGGACATCGAGCTGCATGTCCGGCGGCCCCTGTCTCGCCCCCAATCCCGAAAGGTCGATCGGCTTGTGTCGATCGCCCGTGAGCTCCTCGAGGAGGACCCGTCATGACCACCCCCGCCTTCACCGCCCGAACCGACCGAACCCTCATCCGGGCGGTCGGCCGCAGCAAGCGCTTCGTCCTCGCCCAGGTGACGGCGCCAGCCGCGGATCGCCGCCGCGAGCGCCTGCCCGTCAACCTCGCCTTCGTGCTCGACCGCTCAGGCTCCATGTCCGGCGAGAAGATCCAGCTGGCCCGCCAGACCATCGTGGAGGCGCTGGGCCGGCTCGACGCCCGAGACCGGTTCAGCATCGTCGCCTACGACGACGTGATCGATGTCGTCGTCGAAGCGACGGCCGCGACGCCCGACGCGCGAGCGATCGCGTTGTCGCGGCTGGCGGGCATCGACGCGAGGAACAGCACCAACCTGTCAGGCGGTTGGCTCCGCGGCGCAGAGCAGGTTGCCATCGAGCAGCTCGCCGACGGCGTCAACCGGGTCCTTCTCCTCACCGACGGCCTCGCCAACGCGGGCATCACCGACGCCGCGGAGCTCGCGACCCATGCGGCGGCGCTCCGGGCGCGCGGCGTGTCGACGACGACCTTCGGCGTCGGGACGGACTTCGACGAGGTCCTGCTCCAGGGCATGTCTGACGGCGGTGGTGGCCACTTCTATTTCGTCCGAGACGCCGCCACGATCCGTGACCACATCGCGAGCGAGGTGGGCGAGACCCTCGAGGTCGTTGCGCGTGATGTGGAGATCGAGATCGTCGTCGCCGACGGCGTCCAGGTCGAGGCGCTGTCGCCGCAGCCGATCCGGACACGCGGCGGTCGGACCATCCTGGACGTCGGCGACCTGGTCTCTGAGCAGGTCCTTGACGTCGTGCTCCGGCTCAC
>JACCVQ010000082.1 GCA_013698095.1 Chloroflexota bacterium | reverse complement strand
GGTACGTCTCGGGCTCCTCGTAGGTCGTGATGTAGCCCTCGTAGTTCCGAAGGACGACCTTGTGGTCCGAGTAGCTGATGAGGTAGTTCGGCATCACCGGGATCTTGCCGCCGCCGCCGGGCGCATCGATGACGTAGGTCGGGACCGCGTACCCGGAGGTGTGGCCGCGCAGGCCCTCGATGATCTCGAGGCCCTTGCCGACCGGCGTCCGGAAGTGGCCGGAGCCCTCGACGAGGTCGCACTGGTACAGGTAGTACGGGCGGATCCGGTTCTCGACGAGCTTGTGGACGAGGGAGCGCTGGATGTGGACGCAGTCGTTGACGCCCGCGAGCAGCACCGACTGGTTGCCGACCGGCAGCCCTGCCTTCGTCAGCTTGTCGACGGCCCGGCTGACCTCCGGCGTGATCTCGTTGGGGTGGTTGAAGTGGAGGTTGATCCAGAGCGGGTGGTACTTCTCGAGCATCGCGCACAGCTCGTCATCGATCCGTTGCGGCAGGAACACCGGCACCCGGCTGCCGATCCGGATGATCTCGATGTGGGGGATCTCGCGGAGGCCGCGCAGGATCTTCTCGAACAGCTTCGGCGCGAGCGTCAGGCCGTCGCCACCGGAGATCAGGACGTCGCGGACCTGGGGCGTCCGGCGGAGGTACTCGAGCTGAGCCTCGTGGTCGCGGCTGTTGAAGTTCTGGGTGGGGTCGCCGACGATCCGGCTTCGGGTGCAGTAGCGGCAGTAGCTCGCGCACTGGGTGGTCACGAGCATCAGGACGCGGTCCGGATAGCGATGGACGAGACCTGGGACCGGGGAATGGCGGTCCTCGGCGAGCGAGTCCTCCATCATTGCGGTGAAGGCCTGCTGCTCGCGCCCGAGCGGGATCACCTGGCGCCGAATTGGGTCGTTGGGATCGTCGGGGTCGATCAGGCTGATGAAGTACGGCGTGATGTCGACCCGGAACTTGTCCTTGGCCGACAGGCCTTCGCGCTCGTCGTCGGTGAGATTCAGGACCTGGGCGATCTCCTCGAGATCGTTGACCCGGTGGCTGAGCTGCCAGCGCCAGTCGTTCCACTTCTCGTCCGGGATGTCTTCCCAGATCGGCGCGCGGCGGCTCACCGCGGGGCGCCCATCGGGCCCGAGCAGCTGGGCCGGGTCGCGGCGGTTGACGAACGGCGGCTCGGCGGCGGCTCTTTCAGCGGCTTGGTGCGCGACGGCGGTCCTGATCTCGTCGGCGTCCACGTCGGGCGGCCTCCTGACGGCGGGTATCGCGTGCATAGGAAATATGCACTCTGCAAGTCGGCGGATCATAGCGTGGCGCGCGACAGGCGGTCCAGAGGCCCGAAGGTCCAGCGGAGCCGGGCTTCGTCAGGGCGCCGGGAAGGGGTCCTGGACAACCCGCACGACGGCGGCGGTCAGAGGCTCGATCTGGACCAGGACGCTGAAGCCGTCGTTGGTCTTCAGGCCGATCTGCCACAGGGCCCTGGGGTGATCGAACCGCGTCGTGATCGGCATGTCCCAGTCCTGGATCGAAGGGTTCGCCTCGAGGAGTGCGCGAAGCGCTGGAACCGTCACTGCGACATCGATTGCCTGGCCTGCGGACAGCATCCCCGGGTCACGGCCGCCCACGATCCCGGCCGGCAGGCGGACCAACAGCGGGTCGCGCGGGTTCTCGGCGAACTCGGCGCCAGGGTCCGCTTGACGCCACCAGGTCTGGAACGTCCCGATCCACTCCGCGGGCCCGTTCGGCGGAAGGCCGAGATCGGGCGCGGCCTGGCCGTCCCAATGGTGCCGCTGGCGGACTTCACGGCTCGGTGCCAGTTCGTGCGGAACCCCGAGGTCGGCGCATCCGAAGGTGGCCTTGCCAACGAAGCGCTCAGGAACCGCCGAGAGCCAGATCGGGCTCTCCGGCGCAGGCAGGTTGGCGACGTACGCCCAGTTTTTGTAGGTTTTCGCGACGCCGGCCTGGAGGAATCCCTTCGCCCACCGGAACGGCATCTCGCCGTGCGCCCCGACGTGGATCGCACAGCCATCGGTCATCCAGCGGAGGGTGTCTCGACCTGTGTTCCGAAGCGTCGTCGTGATCCAAGCCCCCTCGCCGGCGCGGAGCGGATTGCCCGTCGCCTCGATCGCGAGGCGCACGCCATCGACCTCGATGCTTGCGCGACGGACGCCCTCCTCCACCGCCGGCGTCGGCTCGACGCCGGCGACCTCGAACCCGGCTCCTCGTTGCGCGATCGGCGGGATCGGCGTCGGGCTCGAGGGCGCAGGCGAATGGTTCGCGACGAGTTCCGGTGACGCGAGGACGCGGGCGTGGCAATCGTAACGGGCGGACTGAAGGGGTTGACTGGGTCAGGTCCGTCGGCGAGGCAGCCTGCCACCACCATCGCGACGAGCACGATCGTCACGACGCGGCGGATCACCACGGCCTTCGCAGGCATCGACGAACGGACGGCTCGAGCCCGCCGGATGTGATCCGCGGACGACCGCCCGCGGTCCGTCGTCGCGTCGACGGCCTACTCGAGCGGACCGACGATGTCGAGAATCGCGCCAGAATCGGCGTCGATGACAGCGACGCGCGTCCGGATGGTTGGGTTGTAGCTCGTCAGGCCGACGCGCCAGACGTGTTTCGCCGGATCGAACTTGACCACGGTATCGGCGCCATTCCGATGGGGCCGGCTCAACAGCCAGGCTCGAAACTCGGGGTGGGCCAGGGCGATGTCGACCGCCTCGCCCGGGTCGATCCGGACCGGTCGCGCCGCACCCGCCACCCAGGCGTCCATCTCGAGCACGAGCGGCTCACCCCGCACGTTGTCGTCGGCGCCGCGCCACCACGTGTCGAAGGCCGTTCGCAGGCGAAGGCGACCCTGCGGCAACGGCGCGGCCACGAACATCGCGCCGCCGCCCCAACGAGCGCGGCCGACGATTGACTTGCCGGCGGCGAGGCGTCGGCCCTGGAACACATCACCGCAGCCGAACTCGCCCAGCTCGATCCCCTGGCGGCGAAGCCCCTCGGGCAGGAAGCCCATCTGCAGCCCGGCCACGTCCGGGTTGATGATCCGATCCAGCGCCCAGCTCTTGAACTCCAGGTCCGGGACGGCCTGGGCGCCACCGTAACGCCAGCCGGTTCCAGGCATCGTGCCGAACACCCACAGCGGGACCTGGCAGTCAGCTGCCCAGACGAGCGGGCCCGGTCCCAGATTCGTCAGCTTCGTCGTGACCCACGTGGCCTCGCCGGCGGGCAGCGGGTTGCGCCCAAGCTCCATCGTGATCCGGATGCCGTCGCGCTCGAGGGTCGCGCTGCGCTGGAGGGCGGCCGCGGGCAGCGTCGGCTCGGGGGTGGGCGTTGGAACCGGCGTGGGGTTGGGCACGACAAGCACGCTGGGCGACGCCGCCGGCG
Source organism: Chloroflexota bacterium (assembly GCA_013698095.1). Taxonomy (GTDB): domain Bacteria; phylum Chloroflexota; class Limnocylindria; order Limnocylindrales; family CSP1-4; genus CF-46. The sequence continues at coordinate 36,477 of JACCVQ010000082.1, read as the reverse complement.
TCGCGGACCGCAGCGGACTGGCGGACGCGGCGGGCAACACGGGGCTCGGGAGCGGGCCTTCGGCGAGGCAGCCGCACAGCACCATCGCGAGGAAACCGATCGGCAGGGCGCGGCGGTGCGCGCGGGTGAGCGCTGGCATCGAACCAACGGACGCGCCACACGCCCGCGCTGTGATCCGCCGGCTGCCACGACGCGCGGTCTGCCCGGCCGGGCGGCCCGCGCCACCCGACCGGACCGGGTTTTCAGCGGTTCGGGAGCGCCTCACCGCACATGTTCACCGGCGCGCACGGCGAAGTCGAGATCAGGGTGATCTTCGGGTTGCCGTTGCTGTCGCGCGTCAGCTTGAAGCTCCGCCAGGCGACGTTGTTCGCCCGGCTGCTTTCGATGAACTTGCCCTCGTCGTTGACGTTGACCTGGAGGTAGTAGGTCCCGACGGGGGCACCCGTCAGATCGACCTCCTGGCCCTCGAGCGAGTGGTGGTACTGGTCGATCCAGCCGACCGAGACGCCCTGATACGGAGCCGTTCGGTCGCACGCCCAGTAGGTGACTTCGGGGGTCTTCTTGTTCGCATCGATCTTCACCCAGTCGATCAGGCAGAAGGTGGTCTTAAAGGACTGCGCGACCCCGAGGTCATTGACGAACACCGCCCCGATCGCGCCGCCGGTGCCGTTGTCGTTGGCCCGGTTGACGGAGAACTGCGCGACGCTCCCGATGTGCCAGTGGTTGTGTGCCGAGTGGAACTCGAACTGTGTCGCAGCCACGCTACACACGATCGATGCCGTCGGATCCGAAACGCCGCCGACCTTGTCCCAGATGTCCTGGTAGGCGGTCGTCGTGCCCGTCTCGCCGACGATGACGTTCTGCGGATGGAGGTGCCACGGACCGCCGCTCGTGTTCGCGATGCCGTTGGAGAGGCGAAGGTACTCACGGCCGCCCGTGTTCTGGATCTGGAGGTGGTGGGGGACGATCGGCTGGAGATCGGGCTCGAGCCCGCCCGGACAGGGGTCCGTCGATCCGCCTCCGCCGCCTCCGCCGCCACCTCCGCCACCGCCGGCCAATGCGACCCCGCTGACAACGAGCGACAGGACAGCGACGATGCCGGGAATGGCCCGGACCGGGCGGATCGCCATGGCTGCGTCCTCCTCCGCCGCAACAGCCGACGGCGCGCCGCCGAAGCGGGGCGGCATCCGGCGTCGGGCAGGCGCACGTCAGGGCATTGCAACAGGACCACGGCTCAATGGCAAGGCGCGACCCACCCGGTGCGTCTGCGTGCCGGGTCGGCCCACCAGACGGTCCGGCGCCCGGATCACCCCTCGAAGGATTACTCCCCGATCACCGACCAGATGAAGCCCATCATGATGAAGAAGCCGGTGAACATCGCGATCAGGCCGAGGCCGCCGTACGGCGAGTTGGCGCCTTCATGGGGAACGAGTTGGAGACCGATCCCGAAGACGACGGCCCAGCCCAGGAAGAGGAACGCGAACACGAACTTCGTGGTCGGCCGGGTCATGAACCTGCCGATTCCTGATGGACCCTCGGCCGACATCGCGGCGCGGAGCAAGATCAGGAGCATCGCGACGGTGATTGCCGTGGCGACCCCGAACTCGAATGGGCGCGAGAAGAAGATCGTGAACAGCTGCACCGGGGGCCCTCGTGGGTGGGGGCGGACGTGCCGGGAGCGTACCAGATGAGGCGGGCGCCTCGACCGCTGGCCGAGCGCCCGGCCCGCCGCCGCGGCGCCGGCACTCCGCCGGGAAGGGTCAGGCAGCCAGAGCCGGGAAGGTAGCGGCAGCAGCCTCGGCGCGGGCCGTCAACTGCTCGAGGTGACGGATCGAGAACGCCGACGTCCATGGCGCCTCGATGTTGATGACGGCAACGACTCCTTCCGGCCCGCCAACCGGGACCATCAGGAACGAGCGTGTCTGCCCTCCGGGAAGGGGTCGGTAGTCGGGGTCGAGGGTGACATCGGCGCACAGGACCGCCGCTCCCGTCCGCGCCACGCGTCCGGCCACCGAGCCCTCCATCGGCACGGTCCACTCGCCGACGACGACGTCGCCGGGGCCGTGGTCGGCACCACGAACGTGGGCCGCTAACCGGAGCTGGCCGTGCTCGGGCTCGGCGACGAAGACCGCGATGTGCTGGGATATCTGGTCGAGCGCGATCGTATCGGCCAGCTCGCTGGCCCAGGTGATGGCGGCGAGCCACGCGGTCGGGATGGCCGAGCCGGAATTGGGAACGTGCTGGTCGGCGGTCAGGCCCACCCCCGTGGTCTCGATGACAGTTTCTCCGAATGTGCCCTGATTCCCCACTTCGTCTCCCTGTATAGCATTCCAGCGCGATGGACACCTCACCAAAAGGCCGTAAGACGGCGAGCCGGCCAAAGGGACAGCCGTCTCCGGACGCCTTTGCTCGACTCGGCCGATTCGCCGTCCGCCGGCGCTGGGCGATCGTCCTCGTCTGGGCGGTCATCCTGCTCGTCGCGGTTCCGCTGGCGCCGCGTGTCGTCGGCGTCCTTCGGGCCGGCGGCTTCATTCGCGACGACCTCGAATCGGCCCGCGCCAAGACGCTGCTGGAGGCCGAGCTCGGAGTCCCGCCGTCGGCGGTCGTCGTCGTGCTCCACAGCGCGACCACGAGGGCCGGGGACCCGGCGTTCGAGACGGCGGCCGCTGCCGCGATCGCGCGCCTGCCCGGCGCACCCCACGTCGTCCGGATCCTGCCCCACACGCTCAACCCGCGCCAGGTCTCGAGCGACGGCCATATCGCATATGACATCGTCTTCCTGTCGATCGCGCCCGACGATTCGCCGGCGGCTCTGCCCGGAATCCGCGAACGGCTCGTCACGCCGCCGGGTCTCGAGGTCCAGCTCGCCGGCGGGCCGGCGTTCTACGGCGACGTCCAGTCCGTGTCCGAGGCCGACCTCCAGCGGAGCGAGATCGTGTCGCTCCCGCTGGCCGCGATCGCGCTGCTCCTGGTGTTCGGCTCCGTCGTGGCGGCAGCCGTCCCGCTCGTCGTCGGTGGGGCGGCGGTGATCGTCGCCCTGGCCGCGATCTTCCTGGTCGGAAGCGTGACTCCGATGAGCATCTTCGTCCTGAACCTGGCGACCCTCCTGGGGCTCGGCCTCGGCGTCGACTACTCGCTCCTCATGACGAGCCGGTTCCGCGAGGAACTGGCAGCGCGGGCCGCCGATCCGCCGGACGAGCGTGTGGCCGGGGCGGTCGAGGCAACCGTCCGGACGGCCGGCCGGGCGGTGTTCTTCTCCGGCCTGACCGTCCTCCTCGGGCTCATCGGGCTGGTCCTGTTCGAGTTCATGATTCTCCGCTCGGTCGGGATCGCCGGGGCGATCGTCGTCCTCCTCGCGGCCGTGTCGGCGCTGACCCTCCTGCCGGCGATCCTGGCGATCGTCGGCGCCCGGATCGACCGGCTGGCGATCCGACGGGTCGTCCCGCGCGACGACCCGAACGGGCCGTGGGCCAGGCTCGCCCGCTGGGTCATGCGCCGGCCGGTCGCGGTCCTCGTCCCGACCCTGGCGATGCTGCTCCTTCTCGGGTCACCGTTCCTGCACGTCCGGTTCAACGCCCCGGACTCGACGATCCTGCCGGCGAGTGTCCCGTCGCGGGCCGCCTTCGATCGGCTGGCGACTGCCTTCGGGGAGGGCGAGTTCGCCCCGATCGCGCTCGCCATTCGGACCGCTGGCCCGGCCACGTCGCCGGCCAACATCGCCGCCCTCTTCGACTACTCGCGGAGGCTGGCGGCCGATCGCCGGATCCGCCGGGTCGATTCCCTCGTCGACATCGATCCGCGGCTGCGCGCGGAGCAATACCAACTCCTGTACGCGGACCCCAACGGCCCGCGCGACCGGTTCGTGGCGACGGCCCTGGCCACCACCACGAACCGCGATCTGACCGCATTCACCATCACGACGCCGTACGGCCCCAACCGTGATGAGGGCCGCTCGCTCGTCGCGGATCTGCGGGCCGCCACCGGACCCCTGGCGCCGCCTGCCGGAATGACGGTCCTTGTCGGGGGCGGCGCAGCGGACGTCGCCGACGTGGTCGGTGGGGTCGCGGCAGACTTCCCGCGGACCGCCCTGTTCATCGTGATCACGACCTACATCGTGCTGTTCCTGCTCCTTCGCTCGGTGATCCTTCCGATCAAGGCCCTCGTCATGAACACCCTCTCGATCGTGGCCAGCTTCGGCGCCCTCGTCTGGATCTTCCAGGACGGCAATCTGTCGGCTCTCCTCGGGTTCCAGCCGCTCGGGTTCGTCGAGACGACCCAGCCGGTGATCCTCTTCTGCGTGCTGTTCGGGCTGTCCATGGACTACGAGGTCTTCCTGCTGTCGCGGATGAAGGAACAATGGGACCGGACCGGCGACAACCAGGAAGCGGTCGCCCGCGGCCTCGAGCGGAGCGGCCGGATCGTGACCTCGGCGGCGCTGATCGTCGTGGTCGTCGCCGGGTCGTTCGCCTTTGCCGACATCGTCCTGATCAAGGCCCTCGGGATCGGGATGGCGCTCGCGGTTGCCCTCGACGCGACCGTGGTCCGGGCATTGCTCGTGCCCGCGACGATGCGCCTCCTCGGCCACTGGAACTGGTGGCTGCCGTCCGGTCTCCGGCGTGTGCCCCGGATCGAGACGGCGGGGATCGCCGGGCTGCTCTTCCTGGTCCTTGGCGCGGCCCTGCTGCTCGCCGGATGCACCGCCGGCGCGCCCGGCGCGCCCGGTGCGCCGATCCTCGCCAACCCCGCGGCCCCCCATCCTCTGCCGCCGCCGACCTCAGCGCCGCCGCCCCGGACCGGCGACCCACAGCCGGTCGTCCTGCCGCGTGACGACGCGCCGCACGAGCGGCTGACGGAGTGGTGGTACTACACGGGCCATCTCGTGGCCGACGACGGCCGCCGATTCGGGTTCGAGGACGTGATCTTCCGCGCCGAGCGGGGCGCCTTTCCAGTCACCTGGGCATCGCATCTCGCGATCACCGACGAAACCGGAGGCGCGTTCCATTACGCCCAGCGGACGGAGATCGGACGACAGGTCGACCGGTCGGCCGACACCGGCTTCCAGCTCCAGATGGGGCCGTCCGATGCCACGTGGAAGATGGCCGGCAACAACGGGACCGATCGGTTGATCGCGGCCCTGACCCCTGATGAGGCACGGCTGACCCGCGTGAGCAGCCTGGGGCTTGACCTCCTCCTGCGGACAGAGCAAGCGGCCGCCCTCCACAACACGATCGGCTGGATCGACTTCGGGGCCGGCGGCTCGTCGTACTACTACTCGCGGACGTCGATGACCGCGAGCGGCACGGTCACGATCGACGACGAGGCGATCCCGGTGACCGGCAGCGCCTGGTTCGACCACCAGTGGGGCGACTTCATCGCCGTCGGTGGCGGCGGCTGGGACTGGTTCGCGGTCAACCTCGCGGACGGCACGGACCTCACCCTGTCCCTCGTGCGCGACGGCGACGGCTCGTACCCGCTGGTGTACGGAACGCTCGTCGAAGGCGGCGGGGCCACTCGCCACCTGCCGCGCGACGCCTTCACGGTCGAGGTGACGAAGCGCTGGGTGAGCCCGGCGACCGGGGCCGACTACCCGGCGGGCTGGCGGGTCACGGTCCAGGGCGAGGACCTGGTGATCGACCTCAGCCCGACGGTCGCAGCCCAGGAGCTGGACACTCGGCCGACGACAGGCGTCGTGTACTGGGAGGGCTCGCAGGTGGTCCGGGCGACCCGGGCCGGGAGATCGCTTGGGGGCGAGGCCTACGTGGAGCTGACGGGGTACGCCCCGGCCAGCGGTGCGCCAACCGGTGGCCCGTCGACGGCGCCCTGATCAGGGAACGGGCGGGGAAGCAGACTCGGGCATCGGGACGCCGGCCGTCGTGGCGGCCATGCGAACCGCGGCGTCCACATTCGGGATCTCGGCCAGCAGCGAGACCATCGCCGTCGCTGCCCGCTGATACGCGGCAGTGTTCCGGACCGAGGCGACGAGCCCGTCGGACGCGGTGTCGTGGATCGTGCCGTAGAAGTCGTGGAGACGCCCGCCGATGTCGGCCGAGCCGGTCCAGCCAGACAGCCTGGTGGCGAGGTGCTCGCCCTGGATCGAGTCGGCGGAGATGGAGCGGAGGATCCTGGCGACCTCGGACGCATCGAAGGTCGTGGCAGCGAGCGCGGACGCGAGGCCGGCCTTTGCCGCGGTCAGGCGATCGTTCGTACCGACAGTCTGGACGAGCGATGCCCGGGCGAAGGGCGGAACTGCGGGAGTGCTGGGTCCAGGATCGATCGACGGCGACGGGGCCGCGGACACGGTCACGCTCGGGTCGCTGCTTGCGACTGGACCAGGAGACGGTAGGCCGCTGGCCACGGGCGCGGCCGCGGCTGCCTGGCTGAGACCGAACAGCGCACCGCCGACACCGCCGACCACGAGGCCGACGACCAGCCCGGCGGCCACGAAGGCCGATGCCTTGGAGAGGGCCACGCCGTTGACGAGCAGGGTCGCGCAGCCGGGGCAGCGGCGCGCCCCGAGAGCGAGCGGGCGCGAGCATGTCGGACAGTCGAAGATCGTCTGGTCGATCTCGCCGATCGACATCGACTCGCCGGCACTGAGGCCTGGCGTGAAGGCCGGGGCGGGCCTCGCCGGGACCGGCACGGCAAGAGGTTCCGGCCTGCCCACCGTCGTCTGATGCGGGCTCGCGCGGGGCTCCGACCCGTTGTCGAGCCCGAGTGCGGTCGCGGCCATGGTCGTGGGGGTCCGACGACGGGTTGGCTTGGCGACGTTGACGGTCATCGGGGCTGAGACTCCATCGCGGCCGAGGCGGCCAGGAACGACCACCGGGCGAGGTGCCGTCAGGGGCAGTGTCGGTGTCATGGGTGCGGCTGGGCGTCATCCGGAAGTCCGGCGGGACGCGGTACGTTCAGCGTCGTGGCGGCGTTTCACGCTCGCGCTGAGCCATGGGCCGCGCGGGACGCGGACCGGCGGCGATCCCGCCGCGGGGTCAGCTCCGGGGCGGCTCGCGCCGGACCACGACGGGGCCCAGCCCGTTGACGACGCTCCGGATCGGCTCGCCGGCGATCGCGCGCCGGACGTTGGAGGAGGTCGGATCGCCCGACGAGCTCGAGAAGTGGCAGCCAACGCGCTCCGCCCTCGTCGCCTGCATCGCGCCTGCTCCGTGTCCAGTACGCCACGTCGCAGCCGATGCCCGCGAACAGCCGGGCGACACGGCTGCCGACCGCCCCGAAGCCCACGACGCCCACACGCAGGCGCCGATCTCGGTCGAGCCGCGCTCCGGAAGCTCGAGCTGGGGCCACTCGCCGGCCCGGACGCGGCCGTCGACCCAGGCGAGCGACCGCGCGACGGCGAAGGCCGCACCGAGGCACCACTCGGCGACGCTGGCAGCGTTCAGGCCGGCGGTGTTGGCGACAACGACATCGGCCGCCGTCAACGCCTCGAGGTCGATGTTGTCGAGGCCGACACCTGGTGACATCACGAACGACAGTTGCTCCGCGGCGGCGACTTCCGCCGCGTCGATCCGGAGCGCGTTCGACCGGTCGGTCACGACGATATCGGCGGTCCCGATCGCCGCGCCGATGGCTGCCTGCGTCCGACTTGGCGGGACCTCGATCGCCAGGCCGTCGATCCCGGCGAACCAGGCCTGGACGCGCTCGATCGGAGCCGGCGCCAGCGACAGCAAGCGCCACGCGGAGCCGTCGCGAGCCATCGTCCGAGGTCCGCGTCTCAGCCGGTGACGAACTCGCCGCCGTCGACCGAGATGATGTTGCCGCTCATCCAGTCCGAATCGCTCGCGCTGAGGGTCACGATCGCCTCGGCGACGTCGGCGGTCGTCGTCATCCGACCGTGCGGGTTGCGGGCGAGGGTGACGTCGATCATCCGCTGGTTCTCGGGGATCTTGCGGAGTGCCGGCGTATCGGTCACGCCGGCCCGGATCGAGTTGACGGCGACACCGGTCCCGAGCCGGGCGAACTCCATCGCCAGCTGCCGGACGTGCGATTCCATGGCCGCCTTTGCGCCGCTGACAACGCCATACGACGGCACGACCCGGCTCGTCCCCTCCGAGGTCATCGCGTAGACCTTCGACCCGCGGTCGAGGAATCCGCCGCGATGGAGGTCCTGAACCCAGTAGACGAGGCTGTTCGCCATCACGTCCTGGGTCATCTCCATCTTCTTGCGATCGACGGCGGCTTTCGGGTCGTCGGCCAGGAACGGCACGAGCGACCCGAAGGCCAGCGAATGCATGACCACCCGGACATACGGCTTGCGACCCGCCGCGGTGCTCTCGTCGAAGCGCTGGCGGAGCGCCGCGAGCGCTGCCGCCCGCTTCTCGTCGTCTGCCGCGTTCATGTTCGTGAAGAGAGCCTCGCGGCCCTCGGCGACGATCGCCGCCTTGACCTCCTCGACGTGAGTCAACCCGGCCCGGAAGTCGAGATGGACCCCGGCGATGTGGTAGCCGGCCTTGGCCAGGGCCAGACCGGTCGCCTCCCCCATGCCGCTCGAGGCGCCGAGGATGAGGGCCCAGCGCTCGCGGTCGTCGGTCATCGGGATGCCTCCGGGTGGGTCGATTCAGTCGGGTCGGTCAGGCCGGCTGTAGGTCAGCGGCGACGGGCGCCGCGGGGTGAGCGGCCCCGCCGAGTCTAGCAGTGGCCGATCGGCCGACCTCGGACGGATCTGTGCGCCTGTGCATTCGGCGGGCGGCCCTCAGACGACGCCGTCGCGGCGGAGCTCCTCGATCTCTGGCGCGCCGTAGCCGAGCTCGGCGAGGACCTCGCCGGTCTGCTCGCCGAGAAGCGGCGGCGGGGTCCGGATGCTGGCCGGCGTCCGCGAGAGCTCGTACGCCGGCGCGACCTGGCGGGTCGGGCCAAGAACCGGATGGTCGAGCTCGACCGTCCGGCCCGCCGCCCACGGCGACGCGAATGCGGCGGCGATGTCGTTGATCGGGCCGGCGGGCACGTCGGCGGCCTCGAGCGCTGCGAGCCAGTCGACGGTCGTCCGCTCCTCGAGGCGGGCGGCGAGGGTGGCGCTCAGCTCGGCGCGGTTGGCCACCCGCTCGCCGTTCGTCGCGAAGCGTGGATCGTCAGCCAGGGCGGGAAGCCCAAGGGCACGGCAGAACCGCGGCCACTGGCGCTCGCTGCCGACGGCGACCGCGATCGAGCCATCGGCGGTGTCGAACGACTGGTACGGGACGATGTTCGGGTGGGCGTTGCCGAGGCGACCCGGCGGCACTTCGCCGACGAACGCGTTCTGGGCCTGGTTGACGAGGGCAGCGAGGGTCGAGCCGAGGAGCGACAGGTCGATCCGCTGGCCGGGCCGTGGCGCGCCGGACCCGGTGACGCCGGCCGCGGTTCCGCCCCGTCCCGCGCCTCGTTCGACGAGTGCCGCCAGGATCGCGACCGCCCCGTTGAGCCCGCTCAGCACGTCGCTGATCGCAACTCCCACCTTCGTCGGTCCGCCGCCATCTGCATCGGGGGCGCCGGTGATCGACATCAGCCCGGACTCGGCCTGGATCACGAAGTCGTAGCCCGGTCGGGTGGGATCGGGGCTGGCAGGCCCGTAGCCGGTGATCGACAGATGGACCAGGGCCGGGTTCAGCCTGGCGAGGACGTCGTCGCCGAAACCGAGCCGGTCGAGCCCACCCGGCCGGATGTTCTCGACGAGGACGTCGGCCGTGGCGAGCAGGCGGCGGAGGACGGCGGCGCCCTCGGGCCGGCGGAGATCGAGCCGGATCGAGCGCTTGTTGCGGTTGACCGCCAGGGCGTAGGCGGCGGTCCGGGTCCCGTCCTCCACCGTCCCGACCCACGGCGGGCCCCAGCCGCGCGTGGCGTCGCCCTCGGGCGGCTCCACCTTCACGACGTCGGCCCCGAGGTCGCCCAGGAGCATCGTCGCGTAGGGGCCGGCGAGGACGGTCGAGCAGTCGATGACGCGGAGGCCGGCGAGCGGACCAGGGCAGGCGGCGATGGGCTCGTTCATCGCCCCGATGGTAGGCCGAGCGGCCAGGCGTTCGTGGCCGATCCCCGTGCCAACGCGGGCGATGCGATCATGAGTCCATGACCGACGAACCGACCAGCGATCCGCCCGACACCCACCTCGCCCCGGCCGACACTCCTCCGACCGAGCCCCATCGGCTGACCCTGATGACGGTCCACGCCCATCCCGACGACGAGACGATCTCGACCGGAGGAGTCATGGCCAGGGCCGTCGCCGAGGGCCACCGGGTGGTCCTCGTCACGTGCACTCGCGGCGAGCAGGGCGAGATCGTGGTTCCGACGATGGACACGCCCGACAACCACCGCCGGCTCGGCGAACTCCGGGCGACCGAGCTCGAGCTGGCGATGCAGGAGCTCGGCGTGACCGAGTGGGAGAACCTCGGCTACCGCGACTCGGACATGATGGGCCGGCCCGGCAACGACGATCCGCGGACGTTCTGGCAGGCCGACATCGACGAGGCCGCCGGTCGCCTGACGTGGCTGATCCGGCGCTACCAGCCCGATGTGATCACGACCTACAACGACTTCGGCGGCTATGGTCACCCGGACCACATCCGGGTCCACGACGTGTCGATCCGGGCGTTCGAGCGGGCGGGCGATCCGGCCTGGTACCAGAAGCAGCTCGAGGCCGGCGTCGAGCCGTGGATGCCATCGAAGCTGTACGAGACCGCGATCCCGCAGTCCGTCCGGGACGCGATGCGTGAGGCGATGAAGTCGACGGGCAAGCCGAGCTTCTGGGACCCGCCGGAGGACGCAACGCCGGAGCAGCGGGCCGAGCACGAGGCCTTTGTTGCGAAGATGCTCGTCCCCGACGACACGATCACGGCCTGGGTCGACATCAGCGGCGAGCCGCTCGAGCGCAAGTGGCGCGCCATCCAGCGTCACGTCACGCAGATCGCGATGGACAGCGGGTTCATGGTCTTCGGCGAGGCGGGTTGGAAGGAGCACTGGGCCAGGGAAGCGTTCATCCGCCGCGAATCCCGCGTCACCGCCCCGGACCGCGAGGACGACCTCTTCGCGGGCCTCGTCTAGGCCGCGAGACCTACCAGGGCAGCATCCCCTTCGAGGCGTCGAAGACCTGGCCCATGACGGCGCGGCCGTCGCCGGCGGGGTCGAGGAAGTTCGGCTGGGCCTTGTCGAGAATGATGTGCGGCCGCATCCGGGCCTGGACGAGCGTCGCGCCCTTGAACGTCAGCTCGAGCGTAATCCCTTCCATCGTCGGGATCGACCAGGTCTGGTCGAAGATGAAGTTGCCGAGGGCGTACCAGATCGGCTTGCCTGTGCGGACTTCCATCGCGCCCGCCCAATGGGCGTGGTTGCCGATCACCATGTCGGCGCCGGCGTCGATCGCCGCCCGGGCGAGCGCCTGCTGGCGCCGGAACGGGGTCGCGTCGTACTCGGTCCCCCAGTGCGGGAACACGATCACGACTTCCGCCCCTGCCTTGCGCGCGGCGGCCACGTCGGCCTTGACCGCGCTGGCCGTGAGCTTCGCGCTGCCGGGTCGGGCAGTGCCCGCGGTGTAGGAGCCGGCGATCGTGTCGTAGGCGAGGAATGCGACCTTGACCCCGTGTGCCTCGAGGATCGCCGGCTTTCGGGCAGCGGCCAGGTTGGTTCCGGCACCGCTCGACGCGATCCCGTACTTCTCGAGGTTTGCGATCGTCTGGAGGATGCCGGTCTGGCCGGCGTCGCCGATGTGGTTGTTGGCGAGCCCCACCCAGTCGATGCCGGCGTTGGCCAGCCCCGCGATCAGCTTGGGGTCAGCCGAGAACCGCGTTCCGCTCGTGTGATAGCGGAAGACGTTCGGGGCCGGGTTCTCGAAGTTCGCAATGGCGATATTCGCGGACTCGACGAGGTGGCGAACGACGCCGGCCTGGCCAGTCCGACGGGTCACCGGCGTGTCCCAGCCGAATGGTGAGCAGTCCTTGCAGATCGAGGTGATCTCGGCCGTCCCGCCATCGAAGGGGAAGTCGGCGCCCTTGCCCTTGATCTTGAGGGTCTCCGCGACGCCGCGGTCGAGCATGACGTCGCCGCCGGCGACGAGCGTCCACGAGTCGCCCGGGTCGAAGAGCGGGGTGTCGCTGCGCTGCGGCAGGCTGGCGGTCAGACCCCATTCGGCGACGGTCGCGACCGCATCGACCCCGAACAGCTGACGATCGCCCCAGCCGAGGGCACGAACCCCCGGGCCAACCGCGTCGGCCCGGAGCACGGCGAGCCGCTTGCGGTTCTTGGCGAGATCCTTCATGACGGCCGCGGCGTCCGGCGCCAGGACGAGGCTGCCGTCACCGCCCGGTCCGGTCAGGCCGAGCCCGGCGAGCACAGCGGAGGCCTCGCTCTCGACGACGTCGAGGCCGTCCCACTTGGGGCTTGTCCCGTCGAACGCGGCCTGGACGTCAGGCCGGCCGATCCGTTCGACGGTCGTCCGGTACTGGGCAACGGGGACGATCGGGACGTCGGCGAGGGGCGAATCGACCGGCGCCAGGCTGGCTGGGGCCGGCGACGGCGACGCGGCGGCGGACGAGGAACCGGGAGCGGTTGATGGAGAGGTGGTTGGTGCCGTCGATGCGCCAGCCACGACGCTCGCCGACGGCGAAACGGAGCGGCTGCCGATGCCGCCCCAGCCGAGGGCCGACACGCCCACCGCGAAGACGAGGACCGCGATCGCGACGACGAGGGAGAGGCGTTTCACCGGCCCGATGATGCCACGCATGATGCGTCGGGCAGAAGGACGCCCCGTCCGGGCGGGCGGACGGGGCGTAGGAAATAAGCGAATGGCGGACCCGACCGGATTCGAACCGGCGATCTCCAGCGTGACAGGCTGGCATGTTGGGCCGCTACACCACGGGTCCAGTTGCGGCGAGTGCGGAGGATAGCAGAGGCCGTCACGAATGTCGCCATTCGGGCAAGGATCACGCGCTCAGCGCGGAATGACCATCGGCGGCAGGTATTGGCCGAGCCTGCCGTAGCGGGCGACGATCCGGCCGTCCTGGGCATCGTGGAGTGTCAGCGACGCCGTCCACGACGTCTCCAGACCGGTCGTGTCGAGACCGCCGATCGCACCGATCGCCACCGACTGCCCATCCGGGAGGGCGGCAATGGTGTAGTAGGCGGCGGCCGGCGCCCAGCGATCGACGAGTGCCAACGTCGCTCGATCGACGACGAAGACCCCGAGCGTCTCCGGGCCGTTCGACTCGCGGTTCGTCGGCTGGCGCCGTCCCAGCAGGTACAGCCGCGTCCCGTCCGCGGAGGCCGCGATCTGGCCGAACCCGCCGACCAGGAGCGCCGAGCCGCCCGCTACCCAATCAGGCTCGCGCGGCAGCACGTGCGGCGCCAGGCCGGCCGAGAACTCGGCCGCGGCGTCGTACACCGTCGATTCAGGGGTCAGCGTGGCGACGTCGAGCCGGATCAGCCCGAGCCCCATCTGGTCCCAGAGGTAGACCTCGCCGCTCGCCCGGTCCACGAGCGGTTCGATGGAAAACCCGTCCGGGCTCGCCGGGATGTTCGCCGCGACCATCGTTCGGCCAGCGGCATCCATGACCCTGATTGACGTGGTGGGCCCTGCCGCGAACGTTGGGCAGATCCAGATCAAGCGCTCGGCCGCGACGTACGCGACGCTCTGGCAGAACGGTGGCAGCTCGTCCAGCCCCCGCCACGGCTCGACCGTCGCGATCGACCCGTCGCTGTTTAGGTCCAGTCGCCACGCTCGGGTGCGCGTCGTCTCGACCGAGCCTTCGAACACCTGGACGGTGTCCCAGACGACCGCCGCACGCCCGTCCGGCGAGATCCGGATGTGGGGCCCGTCGAAGCTGACGTTTTCGGGCTGGATCGGCTCGGACGACGTCGGAGCCGGCGAATCGCCGGGAGCCGGCGATCCGCCGGCGGTCGGTGGCGGCGCCTCCGGCAGCTCAACGAGCGAATCGATCGACCCAGGGGCCCCGAGGGAGATCGGCGCGACCGCCACGTTCCGGTCCAATCCGAACCCGAGGGTCACCGCCAGAAGGCCGTGGCTGCGATCCGGCGCCAGGTCGATGTCCGTCGAGATTTGCTCGTCGCCCGTGGGGGTCGGGAGCTGAGGTCCATCGGCGACGAGGTCCCAGGCGGAGCCATAGGACTCGATCCGGATCAGCTGGGCCGTGGTCTGGAACGACCCATCGGCAAGCTCGTCCCTGAGGCAGATGCACAGCCATCCATCGCTGTCCGGGTCGTCGAAAACGAGGTCTCGCCCGAAGTCAGCCGGAGGGCCGTCCACGACGTTGCCGGTGGCCATGTCGAGGAGGTGGAAGCCCTCGCTCGTGAAGGGGATCAGGCCCGCCCGGATCTCGTCGCCGCGGGTGATCCGCGGCAGGTCGCTGGGCAGGGCCCTGACCGTCGGGGCTGGTGTCGCTGACGGCGTTGACCGGGGCGTCGGCGTCGGCAGGAACGACAGGTCGAGCGATGGTCGCTCGGCGAGGCGCTCGCTCGCTAGACTGATCCCGACGATCGAGACCGCGACGACGACGATCAGGACCGAGATCAGCGTCCGGCGCCGGCCGCGGGGTCCGTCGCCGTCACCGCCCAGGCGCTGGGTCGCGACGGAGTAGCCCGGATCGCCCCGTCGTTCGGTCATGCCGGCACCCTACAACGGCGGGACGCCGGCGACGCGGGGAGGCCTGGTGTCAGCTCTCGGCGGCGTCCGGCCGCCCTATACTCGCGGCCCGTGACCGTCCTCGACCTCCGCTCCGACACCGTTACCCAGCCGACCGCCGAGATGCGCCGGGCGATGGCCGCCGCCGAGGTTGGCGACGACGTGTTCGGCGAGGACCCGACGATCAACGCCCTCGAGGAGCGGGCCGCCGATCTGCTGGGCAAGGAGGCGGGGCTTTTCGTCTCGACCGGGACGATGGGCAACCTCGTCTCGCAGATGGCCCACGTCCCGCGCGGGGGCGAGATCATCGCCGGGTCCCAGAGCCACATGGTCCGCGACGAGGCGGCCGGCCACGCCGTGGTGGTCGGGGCGAGCGTCCTGCAGCTCCGGGACCGGCCGGACGGGACGCTCGATCCGGACGCCATCGCCGCATCATTCCGCGACCCGAGCGACGATCACGAGCCAATCACCGCCCTTGTCGCGATCGAGAACGCGCACAGCCACTCGGGGAATCAGCCGCTGTCCGTGGCCTACACCCAGCAGGTTGCCGCGATCGCCCACGAGCACGGGGTGCCGCTCCACGTCGACGGGGCGCGGTTCTTCAACTCGGTGGTCGCGCTCGGAGTTGCCCCGGCCGAGCTCGCCGCACCCGCCGACTCGCTCACCTTCTGCCTGTCGAAGGGCCTGTCCTGCCCGGCCGGCTCGGTCGTCGTGGGCTCCACGGCCTTCGTCGGCCGGGCCCGGCGCGCCCGGAAGCTCCTCGGTGGCGGGATGCGCCAGGCGGGGATCCTGGCGGCGGCCGGGTTGATCGCCCTCCGTGATGGCGACGCGGGGATGATCGCGCGGCTCGCCGACGATCACGCCAACGCACGGCGCCTCGCCGAACGCCTGGCGGCGATCCCGGGCGTTCGCTCGCCCGGCGACATCGCCCAGCCCGGCGGCGACGACGAGCCACTCGACCCGAGCCGGGTCCGGACCAACTTCGTCCTCTTCCGGGTTGCCGCCGACCGGGCGGCGTTCGTCGCCGCGGTCGCGTCGCGTGGCGTCCGCCTCGAGCGCTATCCCCACGACCAGGTCCGGGCGGCGACGAACAGCGGGATCGTCGCCGCGGATATCGATCGCGTCGCGGCAGCTGTCGAGGCGGCGCTCGCCGAGCTGGGGGCCATGAAAGCGGCCGTCACGGCGTGAGCCGCGGGCGCCTCGTCGGCGCGATCCCGTCCGATCGGCGACACTCAGGCTCCTTCGCCGAGCCCACCGCGCTGGGCCTCCGCGGCGCCGCCCGAGGCGCGAACCGGGCCAGCCACGAGCCCGCACCCAGGAGAGATTCGTGACCGACAGCCTTCAGGACGTCGTCCTGACTCGTCCCGCGCAGACGGCCGATCCCGGCCCCCGCGACGACGCTTTCCTCGATCTCGTCGAGGCCCGCTTCCGACGGCTCGTGGCCGACAACCCGATCGTGGGCACCTACCTCGGCATCCACACCGAGGATCGCCGCCTGGGCGACGGGACGCGCGATGCCGTCCTGGCCGAGCTGGCCGCCGAGAAGGTGCACCTCGCCGCGGTCGAGGCGATCGACGAGGCGGACCTCTCGCCGGAGATCCGGCTCGAGCGCGACCTCGAGATCCACAACGTCACGCGGGCGATCTTTGATACCGAGGAAGTCCGGACCTGGGAGCGCCGCTCCACCGCCCTCGACCTCGTTGGCGACGCCCTGTTCCTCGTCTTCGCCCAGGACTTTGCGGGCCTCCCCGAGCGGCTCGACCTGATCGCCAGCCGGCTCGAGGCCGTCCCGACGTTCCTCGCCGAGGCGCGCAGCCGGGCCGTCGTGCCGCAGGTCCGCGGCTGGCAGCAGCTCGAGATCGAATCGGCCGCCGACCTGCCCTCGTTCTTCGCCGAGATCGTGACGGCCGGCGCCGACCTGCCCGTCGCCGAGCGCCGCCGGCTCGAGACCGCAGCCGACACGGCCCGGGCGGCAATCGCCGACCACGGCGCCTGGCTGAAGGAGTCGCTCGCCGCGGGAACCGACGACTGGGCCCTCGGCCGCGAGCGCTATGACGAGCTCGTCGGCCTGCGCGCATTCGACGGGCTCGACGCCGACGCCATCCTCGAGATCGGCGAAGACCAGCTCGAGACCCAGAAGGCGGCGCGGATCCGTGCCGCTACGGAGGTCGACGATCGATCGACCGAGACGGAGGTCATCGGTCGCCTCAAGGCTGACCATCCGGCGACGTTCGAGGAGGCGCTCGACGCCTACCGCGACGTCATGCACCGCTCGCGCCAGTACCTGATCGACCACGACATCGTGACCGTCCCGTCCGACGAGCGGATCGAGGTCGTCCGGACACCCGACTACCTGCGCAACGTGATCCCGTTCGCTGCCTACTTCTCGCCGCCCAAGTTCGACCCGAAGCCCAAAGGCATCTACATCGTCACGCCGTCGGTCGGCGACGACCCGAACGCGATGCTCGAGCACAACTTCAGCTCGATCAGCAACACGAGCATCCACGAGGCCTACCCCGGCCATCACCTCCAGCTCCATGTCGCGAACGGCCACCCGTCCCTGACCCGGCTGCTGACCGACGCCCCGGAGTTCGTCGAGGGCTGGGGGATGTACTCGGAGCAGATGATGCGCGAGCAGGGCTTCGACGCCGCCCCGAACTTCCGCCTGAACATGCATACCGACGCGATCTGGCGAGCCTGTCGGATCATCCTGGACGTGAAGATGCATCGCGGCGAGATCGCGGTCGACGAGGCGGTCCGGTTCCTCGTCGAGCAGACGAGCTTCGAGGAGGCGAACGCCCGGGCCGAGGTCCGGCGCTACACGTACACCCCCACCTACCAGCTCTCGTACCTGCTCGGCAAGGTTCTCCTGCTCGGCCTCCGGGCCGACGAGCAGACTCGCCTCGGGAGCGCGTTCTCGCTCCGCGACTTCCACGACACGCTGCTGAACAACGGCTCGCTGCCGATCAGCTTCCACCGCCGGATCCTGGCCGACCGGATTGCCGACGGGACGGCGGGAGGGGCGGGAGCGGTCGGAACGACGGATGCGGCGCGATCGCGGCAGGCTGGCAGCGGCTCCGGCGCCCAGCGGGCTGCGCGCGCCTGACGTGCAGGTCATCCCGTCGATCGATCTCGACAAGGGCCGCTCGCGGGTCGTGTTCTGGCCCGGCGCCTCGACCGGCGTCGGCGCCCCCACGGACCGCCCGGACCGGATCGCCGAGAACTTCGTCGAGCGCGGGGCGCGCCTGATCCACCTCGTCGATTTCGAGGGGGCGCGGACCGGCCGGCCCGGCAACCTGGAGGCGGTCGGCTCGATCGCGTCACGGATCGCGATCCCGATCCAGGTGGCGGGTGGCGTCGACAGCGCCGACGGGATCCGCCTGGCATTCGCCGCCGGGGCGACCCGGGTCGTGACCTCCATGGCCATCGCCGACGATCCCGCCGCACTCGCGGAAGGGCTCGAGGTCGCCGGAGCGTGGCTGGCAGTCGGGCTGGATCCGCGGCCGAACCGACTGACCGCGTTCCCGTGGCAACGGACCGGTTCGCCGACCCTCGCCGGCGTCGTCGCCGAGCTGGCGGACCGCGGCGTGGCCCGGTTCGTCCTCGCCCACGGCGGCCACGAGCCGGACCTCACGATCCTCGGCCCGCTGGCCGCCCGGTCGGACATCGACGTCCTCGTCGCCGGCGGGGTCACGGGCCTCGACGGCATCCGCAGGCTGCGCGACGCGGGAATCGCGGGCATCATCCTCGGCGAAGCGCTCCTGTCGGGCGCCATCGACTTCACCGCCGCCCTGGAGGCTGCCGCTTGAGCTCCGATCCGAACCGCCAGCGCCCCCGTTCCTCGAAGAAGCGGCGCGCCGTCCAGAGCACGCCTCGTCCCGCCCCGATCGCACGACCCGCGACCGGACGCGTCGCCGGCGGTCCCACGCGGCCCGGAGGCGCGGTCCGCGGCAGCGGCATCCCGACCGCCTGGCTGGCCGGGATCGCGATCGTCGTGGTCGCAATCGGCCTCGGGTTCGCGTCCGGCGCGATCAAGCTCGGTGGCGGGGCATTGTCCAGCACTGACCTCTACGCGGGGTCCGGAGCACCAGGGGGCTCCGGCCAGCCCGGTTCGTCCTCGGGCGTCGGTGCCGGATCGTCCGGCGCGGGCGCGTCCGGTGGCGGCCCGATCGCCGGCTGCCCGACCGCCCAGCCGCCGGCCGCCGCAGCCGGCTCGACCTCGGTCGTCACGATCGACACCTCGCTCGGCGCGATCGAGCTCACCCTGAAGGCGGACCTATCGCCGATCGCGGTCGGCAACTTCCTGGCCCTCGCGAAGTGCGGCTACTACGACGGCGTCGTGTTCCACCGGATCGTGCCGGGATTCGTGATCCAGGGCGGCGACGGTCAGCACGGCCGGGTCGAGAGCTACGGCTCCGGCCGGGCCGGGACGGGCGGTCCGGGCTACGAGATCCAGGACGAGCCGGTCACGACGCCGTACGTGCGCGGAACGTTGGCCATGGCCCGCACCAGCCAGCCGAACTCCGTCGGGTCGCAGTTCTTCATCGTCCTCGACGACGGCGCCCAGACGGCCCTCGTCAGCGCCAACACCTACCAGATCATCGGCTCGGCGACGAAGGGCATGGAGGTCGTCGACGCGATCGCCAAGGCTGCCGACGCCGAGAGCCCGAGCCAGCCCGTCGCCATGACGAAGCTGACCGTCAGTCCGTAGTCCATCCCCACATCCAGGCGCGGGCTCACCCCGCCCCATCACGAGGAGGGTCATCTTGACCAGCGCAACGATTGCCACGGAGAAGGGCGACATCGACGTCGAGCTGTTCGCCAGCGACGCCCCGAAGGCGACGAAGAACTTCCTCGACCTCGCGAAGAAGGGCTACTACGACGACGTCGTCTTCCACCGCGTCATCCCGGGCTTCGTCATCCAGGTCGGCGATGGCCAGCACGGCAAGAAGGCGTCGCTGAACGCCGGCCGGGTGGGGACGGGCGGTCCCGGTTACACGTTCGAGGACGAGCCGATCAAGGGCGACTACCTGCGCGGCTCGCTGGCGATGGCCAACGCCGGGCCGAACACGAACGGCAGCCAGTTCTTCATCTGCCACCAGGACCTCACCGGCAAGCTGCCGAAGAACTACACCCTGTTCGGCCAGGTCACGAAGGGCATGGACGTGGTCGACGCCATCGTGTCAGCCCCGCGGAATTCGAAGGATCTGCCCGACGATCCGGTCGCGATCACCGGGATCACCGTTCACGAGGAGTAATCGGTTCCGAAGACCAGGCGGCGCCCGTTTCGCGGACCGTAATGTCGCCGCAACCAACGTTAAGGAATTTACATCGCACGGGCTGTCAAAACTCTTGGCTTTGGCCGGGGGTGCGGGTTAGGATCACCGTGTGCTGTTAAATCAGCCAAGCTGCCCCAGCATCAAGGTCATGGGTAGGTAGGGTCAGGGTAGTCGGTACAGCCGACGTGATAGATGCCCTTGGCGCGTGGCGGGCGTCCGGTTCGCCGGACTTTCACCGGGACAGCATCGAGGCCGGCTCCTTCGGGAGCCGGCCTCGAACTCTGTCCGCGACCGTGGGTTCCTGGTCCGTCGCGTCGCATACATGACGTCGCCTGACCTGTCCGGCGTGCACGCTGAGGACACACGGCCGTTGGAGGAACCCGGATGATCACCGAGCTGCGCCGCTATCGGATCAAGCCCGGCCGGCTCGAGTCCTGGCTGGCGATCTTCCAGGAGGCGATCCGAGAGCACGAGCCGCACGGCATCCGCGTCGAATACGCCGGCGTGGATCGCGAGACGAGCACGTTCGTCTGGCTGCGATCGTTCGCGGACGAGGCCGACCGGGTCGCCCGGAAGGACGCCTTCTACGGCGCCGATTGGTGGCTCGAGCGTGAGTCGCTCGTGATGGACCACGTGCTCGAGTACAGCGTGACCTTCCTCGACGCGGCCCTGATCCGAGATGGCGAGCAGATCGTCTCGGCGCCATGGCCGGCAGCGGGCGAGGCGGCAGGCAGCCACGCCGACGGCCCGCCGGATGGCTGGGTCCGTTCGTCGCGCGCCACGTTCGTGCCCGAGACACCGCCCGGCTGACCTCGATCCTCGATGCTCACCTGGTTGGGCTGCGCCGGGTTGAGGTGAGGTTGATCTCGAGGTCGTGAAGCCGGCCTGACCCGCCCGATTCGGGCGGGTCATGGCGTTCTGGGAAGCGGGCGCGTCAGGTGAGCTGGCGGTCGGTTCAACACGTCGATAGCGCGTTGCCAGCCCCCGTCTCACCGCGTCGACCCTCAAGACTCGATCGACCGCTATCATCGCGGTCCGCGCGCCTGTAGCTCAGTGGATAGAGCGTCGGCCTCCGGAGCCGAAGGTCGCAGGTTCGAATCCTGTCGGGCGCGCCAATGCCATATTTGATCCGCGCCGCGGTCCGCCCCACGTCGGAAGAGCGGGAACGACAACCTCGGCGGGGAGGGCAAGCGCGAGACCGTGGGCGTACGCCTCAGGTGTGAGGCGGACGCTGACGAACTCCTCTCCGCGAACGACGATCTCCTCGTAGACCGACTGGATCATCGTCGCCCTCGTTGGCGGCTTTGCCTTCGCCCAGCTTGCGGCGAAGGTCCGGATGTACTCGACTGCCGTCCCGACATCGATGCTCGTCCTCGGCAGATCCTCGCTCAGCGCGGCGTGCTCCTGGTTCAGTCGCCGCATGGCCGCGAGGAACGCGCGCTCGTTCATCCGGCCCGCCCCGACGTCGAACGCGAGTTCTCGCCGTCGACGCTCGATCCGCCCCCCGTCGATCGGCACGATCGCGTGATCGGGCTGCACAAGGGCGGCCAAGATGGCGAAAACAGTGGCCTCGTCGAGGCGGAGCCCACGGATCTGCGCTTCAAGCGGGGAGAGCCACGTCTCGCTGTCCCAGATCTTCTTCGTGACGCCCTCAGGGCATGGCTGGGTCGAGTGGATGCGGCGGCGCTTGCCACCCATGAAGCCTGCCGATCGGATCGTCGAGCCGCAAACGCAGTGCAGTAGGCCCCGCAACGGGTCCGGAACCTCGCTTCGCCGAGGCCCGCCGCCGCGAGTTCGCGCCACGAGCAGCGCTTGGACCCGGGCCCAAAGGACGTCGTCAACGGGTGGCAAATCCCGCCAGGCAGCGGCAGCTCGTTCGCCCTTTCGAACTACCCATCCGTTGTAGATGGGGTTCTTCAGGATGTCGTTGAGCGTCCGGTCGTTCATGCCCTGTTCGCGGGCGAGTTCGTCGATCGATAGGGCACCCGCCGCGTATCTCTCGAAAACGCTGACTGCGCGACCGATCGCGGATGAGTCGACCTCGAGAGTCTGCGGCCGCTCTGAAGTCCTTCGGAAGCCAAGCGGGGCGCGACCCCCTGGATCGGCGTGCCGGCGGAACTTCGCCGCATACCCCTCGCGGATCCGCTTGCCGAGCCGGCGGCTGTACGCCTCCGCCTCGACCGTCTCGCGCGCCCACTCTTCCCACTCGTCCTCATCAGAAGAGAGGACCTGCTCGTCGCAGAAGAAGATGGCCGCCCCGGCCTCGTGCAGGTCGTGACGGGCGTTGACGGCGGTTCGAAGATTGCGTGCAAACCTCGAGACGTACCCAACGAGCAGCACGTCATAGTCGCGGCCGGCACGGGCCACCATCTCGCGAAATTGGGACGTGGAACCCACGGTCCGGCCAGAGTGCGCGACTTGCCACTCGAGACCGGCGTCGACGAGCTTCCACCGTTCGATCGCCCGATCCTGCTGCTCTCGTTGAGCCTCGGGACCGTAATTGTCGTATTGACCCCGTGTCGACTCTCGGGTCCAGCGGGCAGCGCGAAGGCCGTCCAGCTCGTCGAGGGACTTAGGCAGCCGGGGTGTGCGAACAGCGATCGCCATCAGAATTCATCGAGGTTCGTGAAGGTAGCCATTCTAAGCCAGAGCCTTCTCCGGCTCCAGGCGTGCAGTTTCTGCATCGCCGTCGGCTGTCATGGCATCGCGGATGACCTCCACAATCGCCGCGATGACGCTGTCGTTCCGTCTCTGCGCGGGCGGATGGACCCTCAAGACGAGCGGGATTCGCCGACGGACGAGTGGAGTAGGGCGACGTGGGGTGGATGTCCGCCTGCGGGCAACTGAGCGCGGCTTGGTCGCAGACGAACGACGGGACACTCTTACGCCTCGCTCCCGTGCTGCAGGTCGAGGAAGCGCCGGAACAGGCGGTCTCGCAGGGTGTATCGACCGCGGTGCCCGTTGGTCAGACGATCGATGTGCCCTCTCGCCGCGAGTCGTCGAAGCGACTGGCGGGTCGCACCCGGTCTGACCCCTCGCCGCGCAACCTCCGCTTCAATATCGCCTGACGGACGCGGTTCTGCGCTGCGGGCGAGGACCACGACGACTTCGCGATCGATCGGGGACATCGCGGACCAGCGGGCGACAAAGATCTCCTGGCTCACCGAGGCGAATGCACGCTCGAATCCGATCGCGAACTGAGATCCGGCGACCCGTCCATCCGTCGCTGCATCGAACGTGAAGTAGCCGAGCTTCTGCAGGTAGTACGGACGGCCACTCGCGAGTTCGACGATCTCGTCGACTACGTCCGGGTCGAAGCGAACCCCGGTCCCCGCAAGCGGCTCGGTCAATGCGCGCGCGGCATCGGCTGCCTGCAGCGGGCCGACCGTAATCGGCTCGAAGAACCGGACCAGCGGCTCGTGGGCCGATCGCACGCCGCTGAAGAGTCCGGGTGACGCTGACACCACGATCGCGACTGGCAGGTCGGCCGCGTACAGCTCGAGGGCGCATGCGCGGAGCCTCAGCAGAAGGTCGCCGGGGGCCGGTAACAGATCCACGTCATCGATAAGCACAAGGACCGAACGATCCTCGCCACCTCGTCGTTCGACGAGGCGCTTCAGGGCTGCTCGCAGTTCGTGCTCGGTGTCGCGGGACGGCCGGCGAATGCGAGCTTCGGCGATGCCGACGTCCAATCCGAACTCGAGATCGAGCCGCTCTGCCCGCTCGGGCTTGTTTTCGGCGTCGATCGCGCCCACCAAGCTGGATAGGAACTCGTCAGCGGCCTGCGGGTACGCCATCGAGAGCACGACGGCGTCACCTGCCGCGCGCCGCAGGCGACGCCAATGCATGAGCAGCGTCGTCTTGCCGATCGCCCACTCGCCCAGGAGCGCCGTGTGCTGCGGATGACCCTCGCGCGTGCGAGTCGCGCGCGACTCGAGAACCGCCGTTTCGCGGTCGCGTCCGGCCAGCAGCGGCGGGAGGATCCCGCTGCCGGGACGGAATGGGTTTGTCGATCGCGTTTGTGACAACTGTTTCTCCACCAGTAACAAAGGTTCTGGATATGGTTCGGCCGAGGGACGCCAGTGGGCGCCGCCTCGGCCGGGTTGTGCACCTGAAATCCACACTCCCCTATTGCGCGCCGGCCGGGACGCGGAACCAGGAGCGGCTGCGAGCCGCGTTCTGGATCGCGTCGAGGTAGACCTCGCTGTAGGGGACGCTGCCGCGCTCACTGATCTGCCAGAAGCAGCTGAGCATCGCGCTGGCGACCATCAGGTTCGTCACGAGGAGCTGCGGACGTTCGACCGCCATCACCTGGCAGCCGTTGCCGCGCGGTTCCTCTTCAGTGGCCATGCCGATCTCCGGGTGGATCTCGGTCAGATGGCCGTCCACGGACCAGCCGTCGCGGCGCCGGACGAGCTGGACGTTGCCGTCCGTCTCGTCGTTGCCGCCGCTGATGAGCGTCGCGTCGTCGAGCGATCCGAGATGCCGATCGACGAGGGCCCGCGCTCGGTGGTTGTCGACCGCGAGGAGGATGGCGTCGCCCTCGCGGACGATCGAGCGGACGTTGGTCTCGTCGAGGAACTCGGGGATCGCCTGGCAGGCGAGCCCATCGTCTCGTGCGACCCGGGCCAGTGCCTCGGCCTTGTTCGAGCCCAGATCGCGTTGCGAGCAGGCCTGTCGCGATCGGTTCCTAGGCTCGAAGACGTCGCCATCGACGAGGACGAGGAGCGATCGCGGCTCGGGCCGGTTCGCGAGGTAACGGACGAGCGGCGGGAGCAACTGGCTCCCGATCCCGCCGCAGCCGACGAGGACGATCCGGTCAGCCATCGGCGGTGCCTCCCTTCTCGCTCGAGCCGGAGACCGGCACGAGCCAGTGGGCGAGACGGAAACCGAGTCCCTCGGCGAGCTTGCTCGCCTTGGCGATCGCGTCGTCGAGCTCCCGTCGACTTGGCTTCGCGATCTCGGCCGAGGGTTTGAAGCCCCGGGCGAGGTATGCGGCCATTGACGGTTTGCCCTTCGGCCGGGGCGGCGGCGCCACCTTCACCTTGTGGAGCCATTCGTCGGGTGGCTCGGCGAGACGCCGAGGCCGCTCGATGAGCTGGCCCGTCTTCAGGTGGAAGCGGATGCCGTCGACAACGACTGCGGCTGAGTAGCCGAGCCGTCGTCGATCGAAGTCACCAACGACGATGTGGAGCCCATCGAGCTCCGCCTCGTCGTCCTCGTCGATCGAGCTGGCGTAGGCGGTGTATCCGCCATGGCTGTGGATCGAGCCGACGAGCCGCGAGCCGGCCGGCAGATCGCCGTCCGCCAGGTCGAACCGGACCGAGACGCTCGACACCTTCTGGTTCGGAACGACCAGGTCAAAGCCTGAGTCGCGCCAGACCAGGAGGACAGCCGCCTCGGTTCGGTGGAGCCGGTAGACGGCGCGGAAGAAGCCGACCGCACGAGCCATCAGGTCAGATGGGACCTTCGGCAGCGCGTAGTCGACGAACTCTTTGCCTTCCGGCAGGTGGGCGATCCGGCCGACCTTCGTCTGGCTCAACCCGAGGAGGCTTCGCTTCCGCAGGTAGAGCCCGTCGCGAGCGACGACGAAGGCTGGCAGGGACGCCCCTTCGAGCGATGGACCGGCTTCGAGAATCGGAAACATCAGCCACCTCCTCCCCGTTCGGGCAGGCGGTGGATGAGTTGCGCGAGTCGCTCGAAGCGGCGTCGCTCGTAGACGAGCTGCTCCCGGATGGGACCCGACTCCCGGAAGACGTGGGCGAGCACCGTCAGTGCGGCCTCCTCGAAGAATCGATCGGGCAGCGGTGTCGCCCGCTCGCCGAGAGCGGGAGCCATCCAGGCGCTGAGGTTCCGATAGCGGACCTCCGCAGTCCGGAGGAGGTGGTCACGAAGCGATGGCATCGGTCTCACCTCCCACGACGGGGTTCGGGGTCAGAACGTCGGCGTCCGTCGGTTCTTCTGGGAGCGGGACCCCGGCCGGCAGATCGGTCATCGCCAGCCCGGCCATCTGCGTCACGACCTGGCGGAGGGTCCGCCAGTAGGGGTCGTACTGCATGGACAGGGCGGCGAGCGGATCCCGCCGGGAGCGGGATGCCCAGGACCGGAAGCCACCGCTGAACGGCAGGGGATGCCGACGGAGGTCCTGGTTGAAGCGGCTCGCCCAGAACGCACCGACGAGGGCGTCGACTCGTTCGCCGACGCTCGCCCCGCTCACCCGGACCGATCCGAGACAGACGATCCCATCGTCATTCGTGTTCGGCAGGGTGGACGAAAAGAGTGTCGCGTCGAGCGACGCGATCGGTTGCGTCCGGAAATACGTGGACAGCCCCTCGATCTGTTCACCGATCGTCGAGACGACGAAGACGACGTACGGCACGGCGAGCCGGTAAGTGGTCGGCTCGCTGTCTCGACGTCGGCTGGCGTGGTACTCGATCGTCCGCCGCGACGGGGCCTGCTCGACGACGAAGACCGATCTGTCGGTCGTCCCCGAGCGGATCCAGAAGCGGCAGCCGGTCGGCAGCCGAGGGGTTATGGCGACCTGAGCTGTGGTGAGCTCGGCCAGGAGGTCCGGGAGGGTTACCTCCCGATCGATGACCTCTGTGACCAGGCTCACGAGGTCGCCCTCGATGCGCAGGAACGTGCGCGATTGCATGGCGTTCGAGACTCCCTTCTGCTGCGGGAGCCCGAAGCCGGCGCGCGTGGCGTGCCGGCTCCGGGACATCCGCGTTGGCTGGCGTCAGGCCCCCAGGCCCTTCACGCCGGCCTGCTTCTGGAACTCGATCTCGTCGCCCGGGCGGACGACGTAGTCGTCCTGGACCCGGTCGCCGTTGACCGACACCGCGGCGTCGCGGGGGATGTTCAGGACCTGCTCGAGGACCTTCCAGATCCCACGGATGGACTTCCCGGCGAGATCGAGATCGAGCTCGTTCACGCCGTAGATGACCTTCGTCGGGGCGATCGTTGCTTCCATTGCCTGCATGGCTTGTTGCCTCCGTGTTCGGGGTGCCGCGCACATAGGCGGAACCGGGCAGGCGAGGCAGTCGCGGCACGCTGCCTCTGAATCGATCGGCGAGGATCGGCCCGGGTCCGGCGCGCAACTGCGGGTTGAGCACCGACGGGCGCGCTCGCCGCCGGTTCAGAGTCGTCCTCGGTGGACATCACCTCCATTCCGGCGCGGACGTGGTCCGCCACCCGAATGAGCGAAGCCCAGATCGGACGAGACTGACCGTTCTTTGAGCGCGGGGAAGGAGGCCGATTCATCTGGAACGTGCCAACCGATGGCCCCACGCCTACACGCCCGATCAAAGAGGCCACGTCACAGCGCGAACGAGACCTTGTCGCCTTCTGGGAGCTTGCAATTCCATCCCTGAGCAAGGCGCTGCCGATCTTCGCCACGACGCGGCCGCGACCATATGCATTCATCACCAAGTCGGTACGCGGGACGACCTATCGGGTGAACATCAAGCTCGATGACGCATCGATGTGGGTAATGGTTCGGGGGCGGACGAGCGGCGAAACCGCAGCGCGGTTCGAGAGGCTCAGGAAGGGCCAGGGTGCGCTGAAGGAGGCATTCGGCGAAGGGATCGGGTTCGTTGGACCGGAGGACGCGACCCACCCATTCATCGGTGCCAGGCTGTCGGACAGAGGGATGCGAAATCGCGACGCGTGGGCTGAGGTCATTCAGGACATCGTCGCGAACGCTGTACGGTTTTACGAGGCCGTCCAACCGTTCGCGTAGCCCTTGGCTCAATGACGTCGTGAGACACAGCTACGACCCCACCCTAGGCGGCGACCGCTTGGCCGCCGACAGCTGCCGGCGGGCTGTCCGGATCTGAAGGTCGACCCCCTCCGTGTGCTGGATCCGGTCTTCCAGTCGGCGGGTGACGTCGGCGATGAACTTGGGGAGCCGGTAGACGAAGTCGTCGTAGTCGGCGTAGGTCGCCAGGGCGATGCGACGGCCCGAACCAGGTTCGTCGCAGTCACTCGGGTCGAGGACGGCGGTCCGCAGAGCGCGTTTGGCGGCCTCGCCGCCGCACAGGACGGCATAGCGGTAGCGGTAGGCGTCGCCGTCGGGTTCGAGGTAGGCGGCAGCCAGACACACGGCGCCGTCGGCGTCGAAGGCGTGCAGGCCGACGCCTATGCGGTATAGGTGCGCGCCCGGCTCCATCAGGCCGGCGAGGCCCTTGGCCAGGACCTGAGCCTTCCGACCGATCGCGCGCTCCTTGCGCTGGAGCTCGGCCTGGAGCTGGTTTACCCGGGCGAAGCTCTGCTCGAGCTGGCCGGGGAAAGGGGCTCGCGTTGTCATGCCAGTCCTCGCCGTCGGTTCCTGCTCAGCCCGCTCATCGACCAGCAGTTTGAGCCGTCGCCCTAGCGGAGGTAGAATCGAGGCACGGCGCCTGGATGGGCACCTGATTCATCCGGTACTTCGGATGGGCACCTGATTCGTTTTCGGATGGGCACCTGACTCACCCGGAAACTGTGAGCGAACGGACCTCGAATCGGCCTCGTTCGAGCACGAAGCACTGGCGCGTGGCTCAACGGTAGAGCACCTGACTACGTATCAGGCGCCTGCCTCAAAGCCGTCCTCGAATGACCTGACATGCACGCGCTCTTGGCCACCCGTCGGCCCACCAAGCACGGCCATCGTAGAGACGCCGCTGGACAGAGAACTGCGACCATTCAACCCGAATATCGACTTCAGCAGAAGCGTCCGCTGAGGACCGAATTCGGGCCTCGGCGTCGACCGAAGGCGAACCAAGGCGGTCGGCGATCGCTAGCCCAGCCAGTGGCTACTTCGTTGACTACTCCTCGGTTTGTTCGCCTGATAAGGCTCGCGCGAGAGCCGCGTTCGCCTCAGCAGCGATCCGGTGCACCAGCTCTCGGGCCGACTGACGACGGGCGAGGCGGACGCCCTGGCCAGCCCACAGCGACAGGAACTCCGCGCGATCGTGCTCGGCCGCTGCATTCCGCGCCGGCCGGGTAAGAGCGTTCTGAAGTGGAAACGGCAGGATGGCGTCGGCACGAGCCTCGATATCGGTCATGAGTTGATTTACGATCCCGCGCGCCGGCCTTCCCGAGAAGGCGCGCGTGATCCGAGTCTGGTCCTCGTGGGCATCGAGGATGGCGCGTTTGTACGAGGCCGGAATGCCGGCCTCGTCGGTCGTAAGGAAGGCGGTGCCCAACTGCGCGGCTTGGGCGCCGAGCATCAGCGCGGCGGCGAGTCCTCGCCCGTCCATGATCCCGCCCGATGCGACGACCGGAACGCTGACGGCGTCAACGACCTGCGGGACCAGCGCCATCGTGCCGATCATCGCCGCCTCGAAGCTCGTAGCGAAGGTCCCTCGATGCGCGCCCGCCTCGCTACCCTGAGCAACGACCGCGTCGACCCCGACGCCCTCCAGCGCGACCGCTTCGTCCGCCGTCGTCGCCGTCCCGATGACCACCAAGCCGCTTTCGCGGATCCGCCCGATCGTGTCGGCCGGCAGCGAGCCGAACGTGAAGCTGAACACCGACGCTCCGGTCTCGAGCGCAGCGTCAAGCTGGTCGTCGAACGCGAGACCGGGGTCCCCGGAAAGCACCGGCGGCGTGAGCCCGAGGTCGGCGTGCGCGTCCGCCAGGGCTTCAATCGCCGGCGTCGCATCCCGCGGCGGGTCTGGCGCCGGAAGCGGCGCGAACAGATTGACGGCGAAAGGCCGCGCGGTTCGCGATCGCACGGCGTTCCCTGCTTGCCGGATGGCGTCCGCGGACGAGTAGGCGCAGCCAAGCGAGCCGAGCCCGCCTGCCTCGCACACCGCCACCACGAGGTCGACCGTCGATGCGCCGCCGGCCATGGGAGCCTGGATGATCGGGTGCTGAATGTCCAGCCTCCGCGCCAGCGCCTGAGAGCGCATCCCCGTCATAGCTCCACGCTACCGCAGCGAGCGTATGCTGTGAACCGATGAGTTCGAGATAAATGCGATCTCGAAGCGAGATGAGGTAGCCCCGATGGACAGCGGCAGCCTGGCGGTGTTCGCGGTCGTGGCGGCATCGGGGAGCATGAACCGCGCCGCGGAAGGGCTGCACACTGTGCAGTCGAATGTCACGCGGCAGGTCCGAAGGCTCGAGGCCGAGCTTGGCACCGAGCTGTTCCACCGTCACAGCCGCGGCGTCGAGCTCACCGATGCCGGGCATCGCCTCCTTCCCTACGCCATATCATTGGGCAACCTCCTCGAGGACGCCGAGCGCGCCGTCCGCGACGACGGCGAACCGACGGGCCCATTGGTGATCGGCTCGCTCGAGACGACGGCGGCGCTGCGGCTGCCGCCCGTGCTGGCCGCCTTCACCCGGGCGTACCCTCGCGTCGACGTAACGCTCGTCACCGACACAACCGCCGGCTCCGTGGCTCGGGTGCTCGCCCACGGCGTGCAGGGCGCCTTCGTGTGCGGACCGATCGTCCATCCGGACCTCGACGAGCAGCAGATTTTCACCGAGCGGCTCGTCATCGTCACCGCGCCGCACGTCCGGTCCATACACGACGTTGCGGCCGATCCAGACCTCCGGGTCGTCGTGTTCCGCGTCGGCTGCTCCTACCGCCAGCGCCTCGAGACGTATCTGGCGAGTCGCGGGATCGCCGCGCGCCGAACGCTCGAATTCGGTACGGTCGGGGGCATCCTCGGGTGCGTCGCCGCAGGAATCGGGATCACGTTGCTGCCGTGGAGCGTCGTCGAGCCGGCCAGGCTTGCCGGCCGCGTGGCAGTCCACGAGCTGACTTCCGGCGAGTCCCTAGTCTCGACCGTGTTCATCCGCCGGCAAGATCGATACGTGAGCAGCGCGGTTACCCAGTTCCTCGCCGTCGCTCAACGGCACTACGCAGACGCGACGTAGGATGAAGCCGATCTGGCGCGGTGCCCGCGCCGTGTGGCACCCGTCATGCGTGCTCGCAAACATGCCTGAG
The DNA here is from genome assembly GCA_013698095.1 of Chloroflexota bacterium. GTDB lineage: Bacteria > Chloroflexota > Limnocylindria > Limnocylindrales > CSP1-4 > CF-46. Next base: position 5,651 of record JACCVQ010000082.1, on the reverse strand, counting down.
ACGTCGTCAAAGCGCAGTCTGGAAACCTCCGTCGAATTCGGTGCCGGATGCAGGACCCACCGCCGGCGTGCTCGTAACCGTCATCCGCGCCGCCGAGCGGTGGCTTTCGCGAGCGGTCGAGCTCGTTCTTGCGGCCCCGCCGTCAACCTCTCCGCCCACCTGCCCCGATGTAGCGATCCACACCCAGTGAGGTCGAGATCGACTTTCCTGTGCCGAATAAGACCTTGGCAGCCGCCCCTTGGAGATTCGTCGACGAGTTGGCGAACAATCTTTCAATCGTCGAGGGGACCAGGCTCCTGGCACATGGCACCGGCAGCCGCGGCCCGAGCACCGCTCCTCGGGTCAGCCAGCCAAAGAATCCGCCGAGCACCATGCTCTCGATCGCTCCGGCAAGCGTCCCGCTCAGGCACGACGGCCGGTCGACGACTCGCATCCAGCCAAGCGAGCAAGGAGTAGGCCTGTGGTCGTCACATCATCAACAGACGACAGCGTCCAAACCCGTAAAGAAGACCACGCTCTCCACGTCACCATCGCGCGGCCTGAGAAGCTAAATGCGCTCGATTGGCCGACGATCGATCGCCTGAGCGCCGTCCTCAACACGGCTGAAGCCGACGACAGCTTGCGGGTCGTGATCCTGACCGGGAGTGGCGGGCGTGCGTTCAGCGCCGGCGCCGATATCGGAAGCATCGCCGAAAGCCTTGTGGATCCTGAGATCGCCCTTCGTGAGTTCGTGCATCGTGGGCAGCGGCTGACCCTGCAGATCGAGCACTTCCCGAAGCCGGTCATCGCCGCCGTGAACGGTCTCGCCTACGGCGGAGGGTGCGAGCTCGTCGAGGCGTGCCACCTCGCCATCGCGGCCGCCTCCGCGACGTTCGCGAAGCCGGAGATCGCCCTCGGCTTCCCGCCGACCTTTGGCGGCACTCAGCGGCTTCCGCGAATCGTCGGGCGAAAGCGCGCCCTTCGGATGCTCCTTACCACCGAGCCGATCTCGGCGGAGGAGGCACTTGCGATCGGGCTTGTCAACGAAGTCGTGCCCGACAGTGACCTCATCGACGCGGCATCGGCGCTCGGTCGAGCGATCGTGCGTTTTCCCGCAGCCACCGTCGCCGCCTGCCTGGCGGCAGTCGCTCGGGGCGCGGCGCTGCCCATCGAGGAGGCACTCGCCGTCGAAGCGAGCCAGTTCGCTCGAGTTGCATGGCGTCCAGAGGTTCAGCACCGGCTCCAAGAGTTCCTCGATCGCCACTCGCGCGGACAGCCGGAAGTCTGAGGAACGTCGGTCTTTATCGCGTGATCCGGTCCGCCGCGACGTATGCTCGTTCGGGTGATCTGAGCCGCGAGACGCTCGGAATGCCGTAGCTCGGGGCGCGCGGTCACCGGAGGTGGCCGGGATCGGGCGATGTCACACGACTGTCGCTGTCCTGCCGATCCTCGTCAAACACGTTGGCGCATCCGAGGATGATCTGGAGAGGCGTCGTCGACAACTTCTGCCTTGGATGGGGTCGCACGGAGCGGTCCACCGGTCCTGGAGCGCGTCGCGTCACCGGTCTGGCCGGTCCAGGATCAGGAGAAGCTCGCCCCAGGAAGCCCTTCCCCACTCCGACGCACCTGGTTTCAATCCGGTTGCTCAGCAATCCACGCTCGCGGCTTCGTCGGCGCTGGGCTTGACTACGTATCAGGCGGCGGTTGCTGTGTCTCGGATCTGGGCTCGATGCAAGGGGGCCACCCAACCACGTGACAGGATCCCATCGGTTCTGGCGCTCGTCCCCCGCCCGCGCGAAGGTTGCAATTCGCTCGACGGTGTTGACGTCGGGCGTGCCCGCCCCCACCATCGCCGCGTGATGACCCACACCCGATCGTCCCGGAACATGTGTATGCGCTGGCGGCCCTGCCGTACGGAGGATGGGGTCTGAGGTCACGCGCAACCTGATATGACGGGAGCGGGACCACAGACGAGGTCCCGGGGCCGCGGATCCTGAACGCAGGAGCCGCGGTTTTCTTGTTTCCTCCGAGCGATGCGACGGGGTGACCGCCAGATCCGCAACCCACGCCTTCCCAGGGCACCCGGATGACGAGCCACTTGCGAGGATCACCATGACCGCAACCGCCAGCCAGCCGCCCCAGCTCGCTCGGGCCATTTCCGAAAACGACCGCTACGCCGCCCAGTTCGATCGATCGAGCCTGCCCCTGCCACCCGGCCGCAAGCTCGCGGTGCTCGCCTGCATGGATGCCCGGCTGACCGTCGAAGACGCGCTCGGGCTGCGCACCGGCGACGCCCACATCATCCGCAACGCTGGAGGGCTCGCGACGGACGACGCGATCCGCTCGCTGGTCATCCGCCAGCACCTGCTGGGAACCGAGGAGGTCATCGTCGTCGAGCACACCGGCTGCGGGATGCTCACGTTCGAGGACGAGCCAGTTCGCCAGCAGATCGCCACGGCGACCGGCACGACCGTGGACCTGACGTTCCACTCATTCCGCAACCTCGAGGAGAACCTGGCGGCCCAGGTCGAGCGCATCCGGGCCCATCCATGGATCAAGGACGTCCCCGTCAGCGGCGTCATCTACGAGGTGGAGTCCGGCCGGCTCCGCCACATCGCCTGACCTTCACCACCCACGGACAAGGAAAACCGCGTGACGCCGGACAAGGACGTCATCGCCTATTGCCGCATCGGCGAGCGGTCGTCGCACAGCTGGTTCGTGTTGCACGAGCTGCTCGGCTATGAGCGGGTCCGCAACTACGACGGCTCCTGGACCCGCAGGTCACCCTTGAGGATCCCGTGGAGCCGGATGGCGGCCCGCCGGCGGACGACGCTCCACGCCGAAGGGCCGCGTCGTCGCCCGGGGCGCTCGCCCAAGTGAACCGCACAACCGCCCCGGAAATGGGTTGCATGAAACACGGCGTATGCGTATGGTTCCGCATGTGAACCGCCGCAACTTCTCCGAGGAGTCGAAGAAGAAGCTTTGGCGGCCCTGCCGGGAGGCACGGGCCCTGGGGCTCTGACGGCGCGTCCACGACGACGAACCGGGGCCTCCAGGGAACGGAGGCTCCAGGGGCCGCGGCACCATGACGGTGGCCGCGGTTTTTGTTTGCCCTCCACACCCTGCCCAGGCCCCACCCATGAGTGAGGACCATGCAGATGCAGACCATGATCCTTGGCGACGGCCATCTCGGCTGGGCGATCGCCGCGGCCGCCGGTGAACGCGGTGAACGCACGCCAGTCCTGGGCCGGCCCGCCTTCGAGCGACACGACCGGGCGGCTCTTGCCGGTGTCGATCTCGTCATCGACGCGTCGAGCGGCGAGGCGGTGCGCGCCAACGTCGAGACGGCGCTCGATGCCGGTGTCCGGCGGTTCGTCGTGGCGACGACCGGCTGGGCGTTCGATCGGGAAGCCGTGGACGGCGCCCTTCGAGGCGCCGAGGCGTGCGCGGTCGTGTCGGCCAACTTCAGCCTCGGGGTCGCCCTGTTCGCGCGACTCGTGGAGAGCGCGGCCGGGCTGTTCGGGACGGTCGCGGGCTTCGACCCGTTCCTGGTCGAGTGGCACCGGCGCGCCAAGGCCGACCGCCCATCGGGCACCGCGCTCGACCTCGCCCAGCGGCTGACGGCTCGGCACCCGGGCCTGGCGACGAGCGACGACCTCGAGGTCGTCTCGATCCGGGCCGGCGCGTCGCCGGGCATACACCTCGTGGGCTTCGATGCGGTCGGCGAGACCCTGGAGCTCCGCCTGACGGCACGCGACCGAAGCGCGTATGCGACCGGGGTGCTCGCCGCAGCGGACTGGCTGCGGCGGGCCCCGCGGGCTCCGGGCATCCAGCCCTTCGACACCGTCGTCGACGAACTGTTGGCGTCCGGCGACGTGCTGGCCGCCTGAGCCGACGACAACGTCCGGCGACCTTTCGACCCCATCCTCAAGAGGAGAACTCCGATGAACCGACCCACCCTCCGCGGGGCGTTCACCGCTCTCATCACCCCCTTCACGCTTGACGGCTCGATCGATGAGACCGCCTTCCGGCGGCTCGTGCGCTGGCAGGTGCTCGCCGGCATCGATGGGCTCGTGCCGTGCGGTACGACCGGCGAGGCCCCGACCCTGTCGCTCGACGAGCGAGACCGGCTCATCGCCGCGACCGTCGAGACCGTGGGGGAACGCCCGTCGCGTGACCGCGTCCACGTCATCGCCGGGACCGGCACGAATGACACCGCGGCGACCATCCGTGCGACCCGGCGCGCGGCCGCGCTGGGCGCGGAGGTGGCGCTCGTCGTGGCGCCGTACTACAACCGGCCCGATGCACGGATGCTGGAGGCCCATTTCCGGGCCGTCGCGGACGAGGGTGACCTACCGATCGTCGTATACAACGTGCCCTCGCGGACGGGCACGAATGTTGACGCGGCCACGTTCCTGCGCCTGGCCGAACACCCGAGAGTCATCGCCGTCAAGGAGGCCAGCGGGAACCTGGAGCAGATCGCCCGGATCTGCGCGGAGCGCCCGGCCGATGTGGCGGTCCTCGCCGGCGACGACGCATGGACGCTGCCGATCCTCGCGCTGGGCGGCGATGGCGTCGTGTCCGTTGCCAGTAGCGAGATTCCCGGCGAGTTCGTCGCCCTGTGCTCGGCCGCGCGCTCGGGTGACTGGGAGACGGCCCGCCGGACACACGAGCGCTGGCTGCCCTTGTTCCTGGCCAACTTCCGTGGCGCCCCGAACCCGGTGCCGGTCAAGGCCGCGCTGGTGGCGATGGGGCTGCTCGACAACGACGCGGTCCGTGCGCCGCTGCTGACGCTCGAGCCGGAGCCCCGGGCGGCGCTGGCCGCCTTGCTGCGCGGCCTGGGCGTCGTGGAGTCGACCGGCGGTCGGTCGACACGGTCGATCAAACGGCCGTCGCATGACGGGGCTTGCCACTGAGCCGGCGGCGTCCGCGGTGCGCGCGGAGGCGGCGACCGACCCGGCCGCGCCGGCACCTGGATCGCTGGACCCGGATACGCTCCTCGACGAACTCGAGGCGGGCTGCCTCCGGGCCGCCGAACCGGACCCGGCCGCTCCCGGCGGCTGGCGCATCCGGCCCGAGGTCAAGATCGCAATCCTCGAGCGGTTCCGCGACCGCACGTCCGCCAGCTGGGAGGTAGGCCCGCTGACCTTCCGCGACCGAGCCGCCGTCCCGCCCCGCGACCTGCGTGACGGGCCGTGGCGGGTCGTCCCGGGTGGCACCGCGGTCCGCCGCGGTGCATACCTCGGCGCCGACGTCGTTGTGATGCCCCCGAGCTACATCAACATCGGAGGGTGGATCGGTGAGGCCACGATGGTCGATTCGCACGTGCTCGTGGGCTCGTGCGCGCAGGTCGGGGCGCGCGTCCATCTTGCGGCGGGCGTCACCATCGGCGGCGTGCTCGAGCCGCCCGGGGCGCGCCCGGTCATGGTCGAGGACGACGTCTTCGTCGGGGCGGGCTGTGCCTTGCTCGATGGCGTGCTCGTCGGGCGCCATGCCGTCATCGGTGCCGGGGTCACGCTGACCGGCACTTCGCGGCTGTATGACCTGGTTCGCGAGCGCGTGATCTTCGGCACGCCGGACGCCCCGTTGGCCGTCCCCCCGGGTGGGGTCGTCGTCCCTGGGGCGCGCCGCGCCGCCGGGGCCTTCGCCGCAGCGCACGAGCTGTCGATCGC
>JACCVQ010000042.1 GCA_013698095.1 Chloroflexota bacterium | reverse complement strand
GCCACCCCATTTGATCAGCGTGGGTGGTTCAGGCTACGCGTCGCCCGGGCCCTTGCAGGCGATCAGCTCGGGCTTGGTGTAGGTGGTCCAATCCTTGATCGTCAGGCCGAGCGGCCAGGTCTTCGGGAGGGTGGCATCGGCCGCCGCCGTCAGGCTCGCCTTGCCCGCCGCGTCCTCGTTGCTCCACAGCTCGGGGGTCACGTGAACGGTTGTCTCGGTCGGCTTCTGGCCGCCGAGGATCCGGAGGGCGAGTGTGACACCGGCGGCACCGATCGAGGCGGGGTTGGTGACAGCCGCGCCCTTCAGGCCGGGCTCGTTGAGGAGCTGGGTGACGAAGCCCGCGTTGTCCGCGCCGACGATCGGCACGTACGGGTGGTTCGCCGCCTTCATCGCGTCGACGATGTTCGAGTCGACGCCTGACGTCCAGATGCCGTCGAACTTCGTGCCGGCGCTCATCAGGTCGTTGATCTGCCGGGTCGCCGTGACCGGGTCCCACTTCGTGACCGCCGTGCTGGCGATCGTGATGCCCGGGTTCTCCTTCAGTGCCTTCTGGAAGCCTGTGTCGCGGTCCGTGTCGGCCGGGTGGCCGGCGATGCCGCGCATGTAGACGACGGCACCCTTGCCGCCCATGGCCTTGAACAGCCACGAGGCGCCGAGGTACGCGTACTGCTCCTGGTCATTCGACAGGTTGTAGGCGCCGGGCGCCGTGACCGAGGCGTCGACCGCAATGACCGTGATGTTCGCCGCGATGGCCTCGGCGATGGCCGGGTTCAAGGCGTCCGGTCCGGCCGGGTTGATGATGATCGCGTTGACGCCCTGGGAAATCAGCGTCCGGATGTCGGACAGCTGGCCCGCCGCGTCGGTGTCGCGATGGACGATCGTGACCTTCGAGACGTTGCCGGCCTTGACCGCCTGGGCCTTGGCCGAGCAGAGCATGGCCTCGCGCCAGCCGTTGCCGACGCCGCCCGCGTTCGAGAACCCGATCGTGTACTTCGCTCCGGCGCCGCCGGACGCCCCCGCGCCGCCGGACGCCCCTGGCGTGCCGCTCGTGCAGGCGCCGGCGACGATCGCCAGGGCCGCGATGGCCGCGAACGCGCGGGCCAATTTCAGTCGCTTCATTGAGTGGATCTCCTCCTTGTGCCGACCACGGATCCCCTCTGGGTCGTCGGTCGGACCTTCATCACCGGAATGCGTCGCGAGTATCGCTCCGTCACCCACCTCCTCGTTGGCCGATCGCACGGGCGAGTCGCCGCGCATGCTCTCGGTAGGCTGCGTCGAACAAGACCCGCGACCGGTCGGCGCCCACCACGCTTCCGCGGGTGAGGACCGGCGGCATGACCCCCTGCTCGACGAGCAGCTGTGCGGTCCGGACCTTGATGGAGTTGACGATTGCAACGGCCGAGATCGTGGAGCCCGGCCCGACCGGCGTGTCCAGCCCGTCGATGTCGATCATCGCGTCGGCATGGGGGGTGCACAGGTCGAGGACGAGGTCGGCCTCGTCGAGCAGGCGGCTGCCGACGACGGGATCGATCGACGAGGACATGGACTGCTGGACAGACGTCACCGCGATCACCTTGAGGCCGCGCGCGCGAGCACCCCGGGCGAATTCGACCGGCACCGCCGTGGTCCCACCGGCCGAGAAGACCATCACGATGTCGTGCGGCGAGAACGTGAAATTGCCCAGGATGACCTCGGCCAGGCCCGGCGTCCGCTCGATGAACATCGCCTGACGCTGGCCGTTGGCGCCGACGACCTGGGTGTGGAAGGTCATCGACAGCTCGACGATCGGGTTGAAGCCGGGGTAGGAGCCGTAGCGCGGGAACATCTCCTCGACCGGGATCCGCGAGTGTCCGGTCCCGAACAGGTGGACAAGTCCGTCCGCGGCGATGGCGGCGGCCGACCACTGGCTGGCTGTCTCGATGGCCTCCGCCTGGGTCGTCGCGACCTCCTCGAGGAGGCCGGCCGCGGCCGTGATCCAGGGCAGCGCGGGCGTGGCGATCGGCGCCGTCATGAGCTGCCTGCGCCGGCACGCGTCGCCATCGTCATGCCGATATCGCGACCGGAGCCGCCTCGACGGGCTCCCAGCGGCCGCTCTCGATCGATCGGTAGGCGGCGTCGAGAATCCGGTTGACGATCAGGCCGTCCTCGAACGTCTCCTGCGGCCGCCGCCCGTCGCGGAACGCGCCGACGACGTCGGCCATCATCGCGTCGTGGCCGTGGGCGTACGTCTCGTTGGGGACCGGGTAGACCCAGCCCGTGTCGGCGTCGACCTTCTCGCCGAGATAGCCCGCGGGCTTCTCGATGAACGCCCGGAGCGGGCTCGAGATGATGTCCTGGACGATCCGGCCGGCCTCGCCATAGGCCTCGAATCGGCTCTCGAGCCCGCCTTTCGACGACCACGAGACGTCCATCGTCGCGACCCGACCGTCGTCGAACCGGATGAGCATCACCGCGTTGTCCTCGAGCTGGGTCCGGCCGCCGTGGACGAGCGTGTCGCCCCACGCAAACACGTCGCGGATCGGGACGTCCTTGCCGAACATCGCGCGGGCCGCTTCGGCGCCGTGGGACGCCATGTCGAGGAGAGCCCCGCCGCCGGCCAGCTCCGCGTCCCAGAAGTGCGCCGCATGCGGACCGCTGTGGCCCTCGCGCGCCCGGAACGTCGTGAGCCGCCCGATCGCCCCGGACTCGATCATTTCGCGCATCCGGATCATCTCGGCGTTGAAGACGACGTTCTCGAGATAGGCATGGAAGACGCCCGCCTCGGTCACGAGACGGAGCATCTCGGCGGCTTCGTCCCCATTCCGCCCGAGTGGCTTCGTGCAGGCCACGGCTTTGCCGTGCTCGGCCGCGGACCGGACGGCCTCGAGATGGAGGTGGTTGGGCAGGGAGACAACGACGAGATCGACCTCGGGATCGGCGCAGACCGCGTCGATCGAGTCGACGGCCCGGCTGCCGAAGCGGCTGGCGAAGGCATCGCGCCGCTCCGTACCCGCGCCCCAGTTGGTCACGACCCGGGCGCCCGGGATGTAGCGCAGTCCCTGGGTATGGAACTCGCCGATGAAGCCGGAGCCGAGCATCCCGATCCGGACCTCGCCATCCGCCATCAGTAGCCGTCCTCTGTCGCGGCC
>JACCVQ010000023.1 GCA_013698095.1 Chloroflexota bacterium | reverse complement strand
CTCGAGCGCTGCGCGAGCACCCGCCAGCCGGCTCTCGAGCTCGGCCCGGCGCAAGGCAACTTCCGTGGCCGATGCCTGTTCCGTCTCGAGCCGGCGGGCGACATCGGCGAGCCGGCGACGGGCGGTCTCGACCTCCGCCTGGCGGGCCGCTTCTGCTCGCCGGAGCGCTGCCGCCTCCTCGCCCCGTGCCCGGGTCGCCGCCCGAAGAGCGGCGAGCTCGCCGTTCGCGTCGGCCAGAAGCCGCTCGGCCTCGGCCACGGACGCGTCGAGGTCATGGTCGCGTGGCGGGATCGGGACCGCGAGCCCGCGGCGCTGGACAGCCAGGGAAGCGTCTGCGGCATCGCGTTCGGCCCGGAGCCGGCTACGATCCCGCTCGATCGCCTCGAGGTCGCCGGCCAGGCGTGCCTCGCGGAGGCGGAGCTCGGTCACGGCGCCGCGCGCGGTCTCGTGGATTGCCAGGCTCTCGCGTTCGGTTGCCGCGCGCGCTCCGATTTCAAGGGCGACCGCCGACGCCGCCTCCTCGGCCGCCTGGAGATCGGCCATCGCCCGATCCGCCTCGCCCCGTTCGCGCGCCACCCGTGCCGCGGCCGTCGCAGCCACGGCCGCGGCCTCGTGCCAGCGAACGTGGGCCGCGGCCAGGAGCGCCGACGCGAGCTCCTCGCCGGCCGACAGCCGCGTCGATTGCTGCTCGGCCTGGGCGGCGAGCCGGCGAGCTTGCGGCCGGAGCTCGGCGACGATGTCCTCCACCCGGGCAAGGTTCGACTCGGATTCGGCGAGCTGGTCCTCGGCCTTGCGACGGCGACGCTCGTGGCGGCGGACCCCGGCGACCTCCTCGAACAGTGGCCTCCGTTCCTCGGGCCGCAGGGCGAGCGCCTGGTCGACCATGCCCTGGCCGATGAACAGGAACGCGTTGTCGGCGAGATGAGCGCCGTCGAGGAGATCGACGAGATCGCGCAGGCGGATCCGCTGCTTGTTCAGGAGGTAATCGTTCTCGCCGCTGCGATACAGCCGCCGGCCGAGCTCGAGGACGCTGAAGTCGACCGGCAGGAGGCCGTCGGAGTTGTCCAGGACGAGCGTGACGTCGGCCATGCCGAGGGCCTTGCGCTTGTCGGAGCCGGCAAAGATCACGTCCTCGGACTTGCGGCTGCGGAGGGCCCGGCCCTGCTCCCCGAGCGACCAGCGCAGGGCGTCGGCGAGGTTGCTCTTGCCCGATCCGTTCGGCCCGACAACCGCGCTGATCCCGGGCCCGAACTCGACCACGGTCCGCTCGGCGAACGACTTGAAGCCCTGGAGGCGGAGAGCGAGGAGGCGAGCCGGGGCGCTCACCGGCGACGCCCCGCAGTCAACGGCGCCGTGGGCGGCGGCTCGGCGGACGGCAGACCTGCCGCCGGCCGATCGCCGCTGCCTCCGTTCTCCGATCGGAGCGTCTCGATCGCGCGCTGGGCGGCGGCGGTTTCCGCCACGCGGCGCGACAGGCCCCTGCCGGTCCCGAGCGAGCGGCCCTCCACCCAGACCTCCACCTCGAACAGCTTCTCGTGGTCCGGCCCGGTCGCATCGACGACGAGGTACTCGGGGCGTGCCCCGGTCCGACGCTGGGTGAACTCCTGGAGGCGGCTCTTCGGGCTCTTCAGGGTCGAGGCCGGCGTGTCGAGCGCGATCTCCGGCCCGGCAATGACCGTCAGCCAGGCACGCGTGGCGTCGTAACCGAGATCGAGAAAGAGGGCGCCGGCGAGGGCCTCGAACGCGGATGCGAGGATCGACGGGCGGCGCCGGCCGCCGCGCTGAGCCTCGCCCTCGCCGAGGAAGAGCGAAGTCCCGAGGTCGATCCGGTTGGCGATCCGGGCGAGCCCGACGGTCGACACGATCGCGGCCCGCCGGGCGCTGAGCATGCCCTCATCGTCGGTGGGATGAGCGGCGAAGAGCGCCTCGGAGATCGCGAGGTTGACGACGGCGTCGCCGAGGAACTCGAGGCGCTCGTTGTGGCCGGCGGCCGCGTCCGGATGCTCGTGCAGCCAGCTTGTGTGGACGAGCGCCTGTTCGACGAGGTCTGGGTCGCCGACGAGGAGGCCCAGCCGCTCCGCGAGCGCGGCGGCGGGTCGCACGATGTCGGGCCGGAGCGGTCCTAGGAGGACCGCTCGTCGATGTAGTCGACCGCGTCCTGGACGGTCCGGATCTTCTCGGCGTCCTCGTCGGAGATCTCCGTGCCGAACTCTTCCTCGAGGCTCATGATGAGCTCGACCAGATCGAGTGAGTCGGCGTTGAGGTCGTCGACGAAGGAGGCCTCGGGCTTGACCTCGTCCTCTTCGACGCCGAGCTGCTCGACGACGAGCTTCTTGAGTCGCTCGTAGGTGGTGGACACTGCGAACTCCCTCCTCGGAGCTAGGAAGCCGACGACCGGTCGACCGTGTTGGCGATCCGCCCGAGAACGCCATTCATCAGGCGCCGCATCGGGTCTCCACTGTAGCTGCGGGAAAGCTCGACCCACTCGGCGATCGCCACCCGGGCCGGCGTCGGCGAGTGTAGCACTTCACCGATGGCGCTACGGAGCAGGGCGCGATCCATCGGAGCCAGTCCGGACACGGGATATTGGGGAGCCGTCCGGGTGATCGTGGCGTCGATCGTGTCGCGGTGGGCGAGGACGTTGGCGACGAGGCTCCGGGCCAGCGCCGCGGCCCGCGCATCACCCTCGGTCTCGGCGAGGTGACGCTCGAGGATCGCGTCGGCCGGACGCTGTCCGAACTCGGCCTCGAAGACCGCGGCGAGGGCCAGCCGACGGCCCGCGCGATAGGCGCGCACGGCGTCGGAGGCTCCAGCGGTCCGGTCAGCCGTCACGGGCTCTCCGAGGTCCAAGGCCGAGCGCCGTCGAGTGCATTGGCGCGAGGATTCTTTCGGTCATCGAGATCAGACGCGGCCGTCAGCCGCCGACGCCGTCGACGGTCACGGTGACCGACTCGAGGCGGAGCCCGAGGAGCCGTTCGACGGCGGCACGGACGGCCGATTCGACCGCGTCGGCAAGGGCAACGAGCCCCTGGCCCGGCCGGGCGACGATCCAGACCCGGACACGGACGGCGTCGTCGCTCACATGCGTGACCACGGCCGGTCCGGCGAGGGCCGCCAGCCAGCGCGGGCCGCCGCGCGAGACGCGAGCGACGCCCGGGATCCCGAGGGCGGCGAGGGTCACCATCTCGGCGATCACGCCGCGCCCGACGGTCAGCTCCGGGCCACTCACGATGCCGGCTCGAGCGCGTCGGCCGAGGCCGCCGCGGTGGCCGGCTGAGGGTCGACGGCGGGGCCGGTCAAGGCAGCGGCCGCGGCCGTGGCCGTGGTCGTCGGTCGGAGGGCCTCCGCGATCAGCTCCGGGACGCGGGTTCGGGCCGTCGTCGCAGCCACCTCGACGGCGTAGCCGATCATCCGTCGCTTCGCCCGGCCGTGCGTGATGATGACTGTCCCCTTGACCCCGAGCAGCGGCGAGCCACCGACCTGCTCGTAGTCGAACACCTGGCGGATCCGGCCGATCCCCGGCCGCATCAGGAAGTACGCCAGCTTGCCCCGGATCGAGCGCGAGAACTCCGCCCGGAACAGGTCGAAGATGTAGGTCGAGAGGCCTTCGAAGAACTTGATCACGACGTTGCCCAGGACCGCGTCGCAGACGACGACGTCGGCCTCGTGCTTCGTGAGGTCCTTGCCCTCGATGTTGCCGACGAAGTTGAGGTCGGTCTGGTCAAGGAGCTCGGTCGCCTGCTGGATCCGGAGATCGCCCTTGCCCTTTTCTTCGCCGATCGACAGGAGGGCAACCCGCGGCTGGGCCACACCGAGGACGCGCTCGCTGAAGATCGAGCCCATCGCAGCGTACTGGGCGAGGTTCTCGGGGCTCGAGTCGGGATTGGCGCCGATGTCGAGCAGGACCAAAGCGCCCGCCTCGGTGATCAGCTGGACCGCGAGGGCCGGGCGATCGACGCCGGGCAGGCGGCCGAGACGGAGGACCGCAGCAGCCATGCCGGCGCCGGTATGGCCGGCGGTCACGAGGGCGTCGGCCTCGCCGCGTTTCACGAGGTCGGTCGCGACGAGGATCGTCGAGTCCTTCTTCTCGCGGAGCGCCAGCGCCGGGTGCTCGTCCATGCCGACGACCTCGGTGGCGTGGACGATCGAGGCGTTCGACGGCAGGTCGCCTGCAATCCGCCGGATCGTGGGCTCGTCGCCAACGAGGATCACGCGATCCTGTGTGTTCGCCCGGGCGTGATCGAGGGCACCGGGGACGATCTCGCTGGGGCCGTGGTCGCCGCCCATCGCGTCGACCGCGATCGTCACTCCCCGGCCATCATCGGCGGGTGTGTCGCTGGCGGCGGACGGTGTCGGGCGGTCGAGCGCGGCGACCACCTCAGGAGGCGGTGTCGGTCGCGGTCTGCTTGGGCTCGACGGCGAGGCGGCCCTGGTACCAGCCGCAGTTCGGGCAGACGTGATGCGGCAGCTTCTTCTCGTGGCAGTGATCGCACTCCACGAGCTCCGGCACGCTCAGCGCCAGGTGCGCACGACGCTCACCCTTGCGGGCATGCGAGACGCGTCGCTTGGGAACTCCCACGGTCCGTGGTCTCCTTCGATGTCAGGTTCGGGCGCCGGCCGGGCCGTGTGGCCGCAGGACGCGACGGGACGCCCAGCCGGGCTGGCGGGGCCGATGGCGGAGTGTACCGGACGGGCGTTCCTTGCGCGAGCGCGGACCTGCCCCGAGGCCGTGTTTGCGCGCCACGTGAGCCTTACGACGACGGAGGAGGGGGCGGAGCTCGGAATTTGGCCCTTCCGACGTCATGGTGCGCAGTGGGCGCGCAGTCCGACCGACGAGCAACCCTTCGTTCGTCGTAGCGCGCGTCCGGCGCGCATGCGGCCAGTGCCGCCGCGCCGCACACGGCCCCGCGGCGCCGCGGCGATTGCCCGATCAGCGGGTCATATGTCGGCCGGGGCACCATCCGACCGAACGAAGCGCGGCCTTCCAACGCCGCGCTGCCCACGTTCCGGGCAGACCTGCGGCTGACCCACGTCCCGGC
>JACCVQ010000015.1 GCA_013698095.1 Chloroflexota bacterium | reverse complement strand
CCTCGATGAGGGCACGGACTTTCCGACGGCCGATCGCGATCGCCTGTTCGATCTGTTCTTCCGGGCCAGTGCTCCGTCTCGCCTGAAGCCCGGTGCCGGTATCGGACTGTACGTCACTCGTGTACTCGTTGAAGCGATGGACGGGCGCGTTTGGGCGGCCGAACGAGAAGGCGGTGGCTCCGCGTTCGGATTCACACTACCGATCATGGTGGTGGGCCGCGAGCCCGAGTCCGCATAAGCGCCTCGCGCAGCGGTCTGGGTCTGCTGACCAACGCCCACCACCTGCGCGATCCTCGCGTGGCCGCATCCCTCGTCGAGGTCGCCGATCGCTTCCCAAGCTGGCGTCCCCAGGCTGGGACCCGCCGTGGGCCCGGCCCGCTTGAACGGTCGCCCGTGATCAGGCTCCCGGCAGGACCGGCCCGATGGCGTCGAGGATGAGGTCGAGCCCAAACTCGAACTCGTCGGCGTAGTCGAAGCCGGACGTGAGGAGCTCCCTCGCGACGCGCGCAGAGTTCGGGTACTCGTCCGCCTGCAGGTTGGCGAGCAGCTCCTCGCTCATGGCTGCCAGCTCCTCGGCGTTGCTGAACGGGAAGTTCACCTCCTGCAGCGCGAACCCGAGCACGTAGCTGTCGACGAGGTTGTAGGTGTGGGTCGCCATGACCGCCGAGCACCCGGCGCCGAGCAGGACGGTGATGGTGTCCTCGTGTGCGCGGAGATTGGCCGGGCCGGGCGTCGTCCGCGATTCCATGAGCGTGATCGCCCAAGGATGCCGGCGCAGGGCCGCGCGGGTCGAGATCGATTGGGCACGGAGCACCGTTCGCCAGTTCGAGCGATCCGGCGGCAGCTCGATCTCGGCGAAGACGAGGTCGACGATCCCGTCGAGGATGTCGTCCTTGTTGCGAACGTGTCGGTAGAGCGACATCGCCTCCACGCCGAGCCGCCGCCCGATCCGCTGCATCGTCAGCGCCGCGGTGCCGCCCTCGTCGGCGAGCTCCAGCGCCGCGCGCAGCACGCGGTCCCGGGTGAGCGGCGCTCGCTTATGAGTCGTGCAGCGTGTCATCAGTGTTCTTCTCGAGTGCCCTTGACGCCATGATAGCTTATGCCATACGCTTATGACATAAGCTAAAGATGTGAAACATCCCACCAGCCCACACCGGCTGTGGACCGGGACCGCCAGAGAACGAAGGAGCAGATCATGACCAGACAAGTGAACGCTGCGAACACCTACGAGGACACCCGGATGCCGGTGCAGGCGAAGCTCGCGGCCGCTTGGACCAGCCTCATGTTCCTCGTCATCTACCTCGACTACTTCCACCTCTACCAGCCCGGCGAAATCGACTCAATTCGCGGTGGCGTCATCTTCGAGTTCGCCATCAGCGGGACATTGATGTCCATTTTCTTCGTGATCATCGCGATCCCGGCCCTGATGATCATGCTCTCCGTGACGCTGCCCGCCCATGTCAACCGCGCCACGAACCTCGTCGTTGCATCGCTGTACATCCCCGTCATGGTGTTCAACGCGGCAGGGGCGTCCTGGGACTACGCCCTTTACTACGCCCTCACCATCGGAGTCGAGGTGCTGATCCTGGCCTTCATCCTGCGCTCCGCCTGGACCTGGCCCCGCACGGCATCAGCGTCGATCCCAGAACCCGCCACACCACACCGACCGCAGATCCAGATGGAACGGTAGGCACATGGCTTCGATCCGAACAGCCGGTCTGACCAAGGACTTTGGCGACCTGCGGGCCGTCAACGAGATCGACCTCGCCCTGCCCGAGGGTGGGGTGGCGGGGTTCGTCGGTCCGAACGAGGCCGGCAAATCCACTTCCATCCGCATGCTGCTCGGCCTGATCACGCCGACCGGTGGCGAGGGTGAGGTCCTCGGCCACCCGATCGCCCGGCCCGCCACCTATTTGCACCGGGTCGGTGCGCTGATAAGCCATCGCGACCCAGCAACTCGCGGTCAGCGCGCCACGACTCCAACGAGTCGGGATCGGCGATGACCCCAAGAAGCCGGACAGCGGATGCGACGAAGCCCTGGGCCGTGCAAGACGGCCTCCACACTCCCGACATCGCCTTCGACGAGCGCGGGACCAACCGTCTGGTGATCAGCCGATTTCAGGCGCAGGACGCCTCGACGCTCTCCACCTATCGGTCCGACCCGACGGTCGCCCGCTACCAGAGCTGGGACAGCCCGTTCACGCTCGCTCAGGCACAGGCGTTCATCGACAGTCTCGGAGCCACGAACCCAGACACGCCCGGAGAGTGGTTTCAGTTCGCGCTCGTCGAGGCAGCGACAGGGACACACATCGGCGACGTGGCTGCCGGCGTGGACGCGGACGACCCGCGGCTGGTGACGATCGGCGTGACCCTGGCGACGTCCGCCCAGGGCAACGGCTACGCGAGCGAGGCGGTCGCCTGGCTCCTTGACTACCTGTTCCTGGAGCGCAAGAAGCACCGCGTGACGGCCGACTGCGACGTCCGCAACGACCACGTCGTCGCGCTCCTCGAACGTCTCCAGATGCGACGTGAGGCACACCATCTGAAGAGCGCCTGGTGGAAGGACGAATGGGTCGACGAGTACGTGTACGCGCTACTCAC
>JACCVQ010000260.1 GCA_013698095.1 Chloroflexota bacterium | reverse complement strand
ACGGCACATCGGTCCAGCGGGCGCGGGCGAGGCGGCGCACAGTCGCCGCAGGCGTCATCATCCTGTGCGCGATCATCCTGGTGCTCACGCTCGCCAGGCTGCCGGTCGTCGACGCCGGCTCGCTCGTTATGGGATCTTCGCGGGCCATTCTGTTCTTGAGCCTCGCCCTCGACGTGCTCGCCTGCAGTCTCGTCCTCACCGCGGGGCTCCGTCGCTCGTCGTTCCCGGTGTTCGGGTGAGAGAACGACGGCGAGACCGGTCCTGAACTACTCAGGCGATAACGTGCGGCGCTTCGTCGGCAATTGGCGACCCCTGAGGTAGTCGTGCTCGGATGTGGATCCGCGCACCACATGTCCTAGACGATGACCTCTGATTGATAGCCATTCACCCGCGCCGGTGTACCGTCACCTCACAACCGAAAGATCGACCGTCGCCGCAGGCGTGGACAACAGGCTCCAGCACTCATCATTCGGTTCATCTGTCACGTTCGCACCGCGCCAGCCGGCCCTCGTCGGGCACTCGCGCCGCGGCGCGATCCCTTCGTGCGCGAGCGCGAGCGCCGCCGGTGCCCGTTCGCGCGTCGTTGACCATCCGACGTGTACGACGACCTGCGCGATCGGGAGCTCCGAATCGATTGTCGGAGCGAGGCGGGCTCCGTCTCTGCCCGCACACCCTGTGGGTGCCTGCAGGCGGATCGGAAGGTGGTGCACGCAGTCACCGGATCTGGACGGCGGCCTCGACAAGTCCGTCGGCACGCCCACACTCCACCGACTCGGGGAAGTCCTTCTGGCAGCCGCGTTCGCTCTGCCCAAGGGCCGGCATAGGGCGTGTGGAGGGTTTCTCATGAGGCGTCTTGTCAGCGTGTTCTCAGTGGCCGCCTTCCTGCTCGGCTTCACCGGAACTGCCGCTGCCAGGCCATTCCCGGATGTGATCGAGCTGTCGGGCGCGACCTCTGCCGAGGGCATCGCCACCGGCATCGGATCCAGCTTCTTCGCGGGCGATCTGTTCCGGGGCGACATCTACCGGGGCGACCTGCGCAGTGGCTCGGCCTCGTTGTTCGTGGACGCGCCCAGCGGCAGGATGGCGTTGGGCATGAAGGTGGACGTTCCGCACGACCTGCTCGTGGTCGCCGGCGGCTTCACCGGGCAGGGATATGTCTATGACGCGCGGACCGGCGCCGACGTGGCCGTGCTCCCGCTGGCGGATCCGGCACAGGGGACGGTAATCAATGACGTGATCGTCGCGGGCGGGGCCGCGTGGTTCACCGATTCTGTGCAGCCGCACCTCTATCGGGTGCCGATCGCACGCGACGGATCGATCGGCAGCCCGTCGACTTTGGTTGTCACCGGTCCCGCCGCCAACCTCTCGGGCGACTTCAACATGAACGGGATCGCGGCTACTCCGAACGGCAGGACGTTGATCGTCGCCCATAGCACGGACGGAACCCTCTACACGGTCGATCCCGACACAGGAGCGAGTGCGGCGATCGCCGGGGCCAATGTTCCCTTCGTGGACGGCATTCTCCTCGAGGCGGGCCGACTGTGGGCGGTGCAAAACTTCCTCAATCAGGTGACGGAGCTGCGGCTGAGCCCCGACCTGTCGGCGGCGACGGTGGAACGCATCATCACGAGCCCCCTGTTCCAGATCCCGACCACGGTCGCACGCCACGGCAGCAGCCTTGCGGTGGTCAACGCCAAGTTCGACACTGGCATCCCGCCGAATGCCACCAGCTTTGAGGTGGTGATCGTCGACGGCCGGTGAGGGTCGACTCCGGCCCGCGAGGCTGGTGGCACTATCAAGCGGCCGGCAGAACCCAGGTGGGGCCCGGGACCGTCACCAGGTCAGCATCGTCACGCCGAGCACGATCCTGCCCGCCTCCTCGATCCGGGGCTGTCCGGGGACCTTGATACGGCTGTTTGAGAGCCCGCGGCTCAGAGCTGGGGAGCGCGAACCAGCCACGCCAACAGCAGAGCCAGGCGCTCGCGATCGGACGACCGTGCCCGATCGCGAGCAGCCGCGCCACGCGATTGAGCGAGGGCCCGAAGTAGGCGCCGTCGCGGCCCTCGGCCGAGCCAGCGTCGATGACCATCCGGACGACAAGGGGCGCCGTCGTTGGCCACGCGTGCTCCGCGAGGCGCGCTGGCCGGCCAGCACCGCCTCGGCCGCTGCGCCTGGCCGCTCGAACGCTCCCAACAGCCCGTCGCGGTCGTTCACTCGCCGTCCCGCCGGCCCTTCGACCGCCGAGCACAGCAGGGCGTCGTGCGCCGCCAGCGCGACGACCATCGCCGCGTGCTCAACTCCTGTCGGGCGCGCCAGAACATCTGTCTGATTCTTGGCCCGCGGGTGGCGGGGGTCCAAGCTCGCTTGACCTCCGTGGGCGACCGCCCCCCGACGCCACCGGTCTAGCCTCGAGGACGTAGCTGGCGCACGGACCGGCGGGCCGCTGCGCCCTGGCGGATCGTCTTCACCGGGCGCTGACCTGCCGCTTACGTGACTCTCCGCATGGCGACCTTCCCACGCCCACCGATGTCCGAAGCGCCGCCGACATGCAACAGGGGTAAACGGCCCGACGAAGTCGCCACCGACCCGGCTGGACGTCCCTCGCGGAACGTGATCGACGGTCGGCACCCGGAGCGGCGGACCGTGGTGACCCTACGCCGGTTCGCTTACCTGCGGCTAATCAGCCCTCGCGACCGCCGGGGTACGCTCGCGAGGGCCGGGGGCAAGAGTACGGGCCTGACGGGCCATGATCGTCATCCGAATGCATGACACACAAACGCCCCAGCCCGAAGGCCGAGGAGTCCCTGACGTGGCGCGGCGCGGCGCAGACGGGCCTCGCGGGCCTTGTCGATCGGGTGTCGGAACAGCGACAATCGGCCCGCCGTCGCCGCCGATCTAGCCTCGAGGACGTAGCCGGCACCCGGAGCGGCGGGCCGACGGCAGTGCCGAACCTACGGGCCAGCCAGCGGGACACACCGTTGTATCGTCCGCAGATGCCACAGTCCGTCGCTGATCGCCGCCATCTCGTCCTGATCGGGCTGATGGGCGTCGGCAAATCAACCGTCGGCCGACGGTGCGCGCATCTACTGGGTCGCCGGTTCGTCGACACGGATGACGTCCTCGTCGAACTCGCCCGAGCGCCGCTCGCGGAGGCATTCGCGACGCTCGGTGAGGCGCGCCTCAGAGATCTCGAGGACCAGGTTGTGGCCGAAACGGTCGGCTCAGACGAGGCGCTCGTGATCGCCTGTGGCGGCGGGACGGTGGTGCGCCTCACGAACCGCGAACTCGTGCGGGCAGCGGGGATCGTCATCTGGCTGCGAGCACCGACTGGCGTGTTGATCAAGCGTGTCGGCAGCGGAGATGGCCGCCCAATGCTCGCCCATAACCCCGCAGATTCGTTGGAACGGCTTGCTTCGACACGCGCGCCTGCGTACAAGGCAGCGGCCGATGCGATCGTGGACTCCGTCGCAGCGATCGACACCGTCGCAGAGCTGGTGCTCGCGCAGTTTTACGAGGCACAGCGAGGGTCGATCGAGCGGCGACGCCCGCCGTCGCCGCCGGTCTAGCCTTGAGGACAACCGGCGAGCGCGCGGCGGACCGGGGGGGCATCATCGGCCGCCCGCACGCGAGTGTCCAGATCGGCGCAAACCAGTGGGGCGGACGGTGCAAATTGTAATGCGGCGTGTCTTGACACTCCGGTCGGCGTTCGTGACCCTTCGCTCGTGTCGTGGTGCCCCACGACGCTGAGGCGCCATGACCTACATTCCCGGGGGGAAGGTCATGCGCCTTCTCTCGTAATCGGTCGGTCATACGCTGGGTCGCTTACCTGCGGCTTATCAGCGGGAACAGAGACGCCCCCGACCCTAGGCGACCGCCGAGTGTGCCAAGGCATCCCGACCCGCGTTAGCGGAGCTCGAGAGACCCGGTCATGACCTCAGGGTGGACCGTGCAGATGAAGAGGTAGTTGCCGGCCGGCAGCGCGGGGACGTCGAAGGTGAAGATCCCCTTTTTGAAATTCGGACTCTGATAGATCCGTTCCGGGAAGGTGTTTCCGGATGCCACGATGAAGTTGTGAATTTCCGGTGGCCCGTCCTGGTTGTCGATCTGGACGTGCCAGACCTCGCCGGCCGGGGCCGTGAGTGTGTTCGGGACCCAGCGCACGCGGGCCGCGACAATGGTGACGACCGTTTTGCTGTCGGGCGCGTTCGGGATCGGCGTCACCTTGACAACGGCGATGGTGGGTCGGGGTGGCGGCGACGCCGAGGCCAACGTCGATGGTCCAGGCGAGGGAGGCACTTCGACCGCGACCGCCGAAGGCGCGGCGGAGGCGCTCGAACTCGGCAGCGCCGCAGCCGAACACGCGCTGAGCATCACGAGTGCGGCGGTGAGTGCCAGCGCTGGCAGGGATGCGAACTCAGTTCGCCGGTGGGCGGTTACGGGCGGCATCTCTCGTCTCCTTGGCGACCGAGGGCCATCCGCGGGGATGGAATAGTCGCCGACCTTAGCGACCATCCTAGTCTTGGTGAAGCCCGCTCCGTCTCAGTCGGAGGTGCCCCAAACGCACAATAGGTGCTCATAGACAGGCACCGCACGGCTGCCAAGGCGAGGACCCTGGGGAGTGTGTCAGGGCTCCGTCCCGCTGTTCCGTGCGATCATCCGGACCTATGGACCTTCTGCGGATCCGCGGCCCGCGGCTCGACCTGACGCCTCTACCAGCGACGGCCGCGGCTGCGCTGCCGGACGATCGAGCGACGGCGTCGCGCGTGCTCGTCGCCGCGCTGCCGGACGCCTGGCCGCAAGCGGACCTGCTCGACGTGCTCCCGATGCAGGCCGCCGCCGAACCGGACGACGAGCGGTTCGGAATCTGGCTGATGATCGAGCGCGAGACGAACACCGTCGTCGGCGACATCGGTTTCCTCGGACCACCGGACGGAGGCCGTGTCGAGATGGGGTTCAGCGTGATCCCAGATCGTCGGCGTCGCGGCTACGCAACCGAGGCCGCGCTAGCGCTCGGCGACTGGGTCCTCGGAGAGCCGGGCATCGACGAGCTTGTCGCCCGATCCGAGGTCGCTAACGAGGCCTCCGCCAAGACGCTAGCCGGGACCGGCTTCTTTCGTGAGGACGAGCGCGGCGGCGTTATCAGTTGGCGGCGAGCGCGGGCCTGAGAGCTCCGCGTGCCGTAGCGCGCGGCGAGGCGAGACAGCCCCGCCGGTCGCTGCCGCTCTGGTAGGCCCCGCCTACGGTCGCGTCGTGAGCGCTCGCTGGTACGTTTCCATTGCCCGCGAGGCAACAGCCGGTCCCGCCGAGCGACCGTCCCGGTCCGCCGCCACCGATGGTCCACGACCCGCCGGATTGGACCGACCGCCGGGCCGGCGCCTCTTCCATCCGCTGCCCGCCACGCTGTTCCCGCCGGAACGCAGAGCCGGAGACCGACACGATAAGAGGGAGCGGCCGCGAAGCTCGCTCCCTCCCTGTTTCTTCGGCGTCGACTTCAACCGTTACGGGTCACCGCCGGCCCCCAGTCTATGAACCGCGGCACGATCGTTGATGACTGGAAGAGCGCATGCAGGCCCGTCCCGTCGGGGCGGATGCGGTACATCGTCGGCACGAGTCCTGGACCCTGCAGGCGGAAGACAATCCACTTGCCATCGGGGGAGTAGCCGCCAACGTTGGCACGGTAGCCTGCCGGGTAGTGCGTCAAGTAGCGCCAATCGCTCCCGTCGGGCCGAACCGTCACGATGTTGACCGCGTCGTCGGGGCCTGGGTCGGAGTTGTCGCTGACGACCAGATGCTGACCGTCCGGCGCCCAGTCGTGCTTGTACGTCACCGAGATCGACGGTGAGATCTGACGGAGGTCGCTGCCGTCGATGTTCGCGACGAACAAGGCCCCGTCGGGCGGGCCCTTGAAGCTGACCCTGCGGCCATCTGGGGAGACGTTCGGGTCCGGACCGCCGGCGTCCGTGACGAACCGCTGGTCAGAGCCGTCGACGTTCATGCTCCAGATCTGCTCGATCTCGAGCCCAGGGTCGAAGCGAATGTATACGAGCCGCGAACCGTCCGCGGTGAAGCTCGCGTCGCTGAGGCACAGGCCGGGATCGGATGCGACCTCGTGGACGTTGCCGCCGTCCGCATCCATCATTCCTATCGCACAGTCGTTGAGGGTGAACGCGATCTGGCGCCCATCGGGCGACCAGTCGGGCATGGCGGCAACGCCGTCGACGTGCGTAATCTGACGCACTTGCTTCCCGTTTGATCGCATCGTGAAGATCTGTGGCCCGGCATCACCGATGTCGGCGTGGAAGGCGATCAGGCCGTTGCGGCCCGGCACGGTCGCGCCGACACCAGTCGCAAGTGCAAGCGTCGCCACGGTTGTGAGCACCGCGATGGCCAGGATCGCGGCGCGACGGCCAGTTGGGTTCATCGAAACACTCCTTCTTGTTCGTCCATCTCTGGATTTGGTCGTGGCGCCGCTTGGTGCGCTTGGCGACCGGTCCGTCTCGATCGTCCTCACGGCGTCGGGTCGAGGGCCTGCCACGTCGGCGCAACGACACCCTGCCAATCTGTCTTGCCGCCGGTCCCCGCAGGGAGGTCGAAAAGCCAAGCGGAGCCGTCCTCGTAGGTGACCAGCAGCTTGGTCCCGTCGGGCGAGAAGGTCGACCGGATCTGGCCGTCGTTGGTCGGGAGCTTCGGACCGAGCGCGATCGCGTCGCCGCTGCCGTCGGACGCAAGGAGCACGAGTTGCACGCCCTCCACGCCGGCCATTACCCGCCTCGCGGTCAGCCACTTCCCGTCGGGCGACCACAACGCGTCGAGGAAGTGGGCGCCCGGGACATCGGTCGAGGTCACGAGTCTGTCGATGCCGGTGGCCGTGTCATAGATGTGGACCCGACCCTCCGCGCCGCTCGCCCAACTGTCCCAGGCGACGAGACCGCCACCGCGAAGGGTCGACACGCTACAGCACAGGCCAGGTGCCGGGATGGCCTTCTGCCCCGTGCCGTCGGTGTTGACCGTCCACATCTCGACCGTGGATCCCTCGTCGTTCAAGTCGGCGACGAAGAGCAGGTCATCAGTCAACCAGGACACGATGTTCACGGGCTTTGTCAGGGGGATCACACGGCTGGATCCGCTCGCAACGTCGGTGATCGTGGGGTTGCTGCCGCCCTCCTGGACTGACGCGAGCCGATCGCCCTGCGGCGAGTACTCGGAGTTCGCCATTTCCTTTGCAGGCCCGACTCTCTGCACGTCCGAACCATCCACGTTCGCGCTGTAGAACACGTCCTCGCCGCCTTCCAGCCGAATGAACTGGAAACGCGTTTGGTCCGGCAGGAAACCCGGCCCGAAATCATTCGTGGGACCGCCGATCAGGAGCGTGGTCTTGCCGGTCTCCGGGTCGAGCGAATGGATGTCGCCGGCCGGGTCGCTGTACACGATGACACCATTGCGGGCGACGCTGGAAGCGGGCGACGGGCTTCCGGCGGCGCTTGGCGCCGGAGAAGCCGCGGAGGCAGGGGCGCCACTCGGTCCGACGTTGTCGCCGCAGGCGGCGAGGGACATCGCGACGACGATCGCCAGCAGGGTCCGAGAAAGGCGCGCTGTGATGGCGACTTCGAACAGTTGCTGAACGATCCCGAGTCGGATTGAGTCTGGGCCGGTCACGGTGCGAGCCGCTGCCAGCTTGCGATCACGACCCCGGGCCATTCGACCATCGCCCCACGTCCGCCGGGAACCGAGTACAGCCAGGTCGTGCCGTCGCCGTAGGTGACGAGGAGCTTCGTGCCGTCGGGCGAGAAGCTTGCGTCGATCTGCGTTGACATCTTGCCGAACCACGGCTCCAGGTCGATGGGGGCGCCCGATCCATCCGCGGCGATGAGCGCGAGCTGAATGCCGCCGAAACCTCCTCCCGCGTGTTTCACCGCGAGCCACTTGCCGTCCGGCGAGAACACTGGGTCGAGGAAGTTCGAATTGAAATCGTCTGTCGACGCGAGGCGGGTGTCCTGACCGCTGACGATGTCCAAGACGTGGGTCCGCCCTGTTAGTCCCGTGGTCGCGTTCCAACTCGTCCACGCGAGTAGGCCTCGGCCCGTCAGGACCGCCTCCCCGCAGCACGCGTCAGGTGTCTTGAGTGGGGTTTGGTCTGTCCCGTCGACGTTGATCGTCGAGTATTGGTACGCCATTCCCTCCTCGGCGACGACGACAAGGAGCTTCGTGCTCGAGAGCCACCAGGCGCGATCCACGGGCGCCGCAACTGGGACGGCCTTTACCACACCCGTCGCGACGTTTCGAATGGACGGTGTGCCGCCGCCATCGGCGATGTAGAGCAGCTGCTGACTGTCGGGCGACGCTTCGATCCATGACGCCTCCGCCCCTGAGGCGAACGGCTTGATCCGACTGCCGTCCAGGTTGGCCGTATAGAGCATGTCGGCGCCGTCGACGGTCCTGACGAACATGATCGTGCGGCCGTCGGGTGACAGTCCCGGGGCGAAGTCCTGCGTCGCACCCCCGATCACGACCGCCGTCGTGCCCGTAGCCGGATCGACCGCCATGATGTCCCCAGTCGTATTGCCGTAGATGACAATGCCGTTCTTCGCCGGCCCGAACTCGGGCGGCAGCTTCGGTCTCGCGCCGGCGAGGAAAGTCGTGGCGAGGGCGAGGATCAGTCCTGCGAGGACGAGGAGCAAGACGAGCGGACGCCAGGACGGGAATCCTAGCGGCGCCAGTCGGGCTGAGACCTGCATTGGGAGCAACCTTTCAAGAGACGTCCAGGCCGGCCGCTGGCGTGTGCGTGCGGTCGCCTTGAGCATGTCGTCGAAGTAGTCCGGGACTGCAGCGGGGGCGAGCTCGTCGAGGAGCTCGGCGAAATGCGGTTCGAGTCGGTCGAAGGTGGTCACGCGTACTGCCCTCCGGCGACCGGCACGGCTGTTGGAGCGAGGCTCGAGTCGATCGAGCTGCGCATCGCGGAGAGGGATCGGTGCAGGCGCGACTTCGCGGTTCCGAGCGGGATCCCGAGCGTTGCCGCCACGTCGGGCAACGGCAACCCGAGGTAGTAGTGCAGGACGACGATGGCGCGCGACTCGGGAACGAGGCGCCGAAGCGCGCCATCGAGCAGGTCGTGGTCGGCAACGATCGATGCGATGTCGTCGAGCACCGGACTGTGGAGCGGCGTGAGCTCGACCTCGACAGCCCGTCGGCCGCGACGGCGGAGCGTGTCGAAGCACGAGCGCACGACGAGCCGGCGAAGCCAGGCGTCGAAGCGCTCCGGGTCCCGCAGCGCGGGCAAGCTCCGCCAGGCCTTGAGGAAGCCGTCCTGGACGGCATCGCGGGCGAGGTCGGGATCCCGCAGGATCAGCCGAGCGGCGCCATCGAGGCGACCGATCGACGTGCCCACCAGGAGTGCGAACGCGTCGTGATCGCCTCGTCCCGCCCGTTCGACGAGCTCTCGCTTGTCCACGGCACCCTCGTTGTCCGGCGCGGCGCGTTCGTCGCGCTCACAGGGTATGTCGCCGCCAATCGCCGAATCGTTCCCGGGACGGAGAAAACGACGCGTCCACGAGGCTCGGCGAGTGCGCGGCGCGTCCGCCAGTACGCCGCTGTTCTTCCCCAAGCGTGTAGGTCGCTGGCGGCGACGAAGCTGCCCGGTGGCAATGAAGGCTGTCGCGTAAACCGTGGATCGGCACGTCGACGGGTGTGATCGGGCTCCCATCTCGTCGCGGGCGGAAAGGACGCATCCGATACCTCCCCTGCCTGTGACCGCGCCGAAATATCACGGGATGCAGGCGTCTCCGGGAGGTTGATCATTGGAACCGCAGCGGCCGCATCGCGGCCAGGCCCACGCTCGCTCAGGCGCCGTGAACCAGAGCTATCCCGGCGCGACCAACCCGGCGGAAACCCAGCCGTTCGTACATCGGCGCGATGCCATCGCTGGTGGCAGACAGGAAGACCACGGACGCGCCCGACGTGAGCGCTTCGACGGACGAGCTCCGCCGTCACCGCCGTGGCGGCGCCCCGCCGCCGGGCTGATGGGAGTGTCGCCACGGCCACGACCTCAGTCACGTCGTCGACCGGCTGGTGCATGCCCGAGGCGATCGGACCGTCGCGGTCCTCCGCGACCATGAGCACCACAGCCCCCGTCGCGATGCGCTCTCGGAGCCGCGATCGGTCGGCCGTGTTCGTCGCCGCGAGCAGGTCACGTTCTTCGGCCCGGCGTGCCCTCTCGCCGTGCCGGCGCGCGAGAACCGGGCTGCATCGGCGCTCTTCGCTCGAGATCGCACGTGTCGGTCGAGCGCCCGCACGGTGTGGGCGCCGATGGCGACCGACCGCTTCCGGTCACGCTTTTCGGTCACGCGCAGCAACCCGAGGTCGAGATCGACGTCGTCGAGGCTGAGGCCGAGGACCTCGCCGCGGCGGGCACCTGTGTCCATGAAGATCCGCAGGATCGCCTCGTCACGTCGGTTGGCAGGCGTCCTGTCGCGCTCGCAGACGTTCAGGAGGCGGCGTAGCTCCGGTTCGCGGAGGACGGGCGGCGGCGTCTCAGGCAGGCGGGGCGGCTTCAACCGGACCATCGGGCTGGTGGCGATCTCGCCCTCCTCGACGAGCCAGCCGAAGAAGCTCCGGAGGGCCCGGTAGCGGTTGTGGGCGGTCGCCGGCGTCCACCTGCTGAGGAGCTCGGTGATGAAGGCCTCGACGTGCTCGCGGTGCAGGTCAGGCGCTGTCCGGGGCATTCCGGCCGACGACAGGAAGCGGTCGAGGCCGCGCACCGACGAGGGTACGTGTCGAGGGTGGCCGGGCTCATCCGCTGAGCCGTCAGGTGGCGGCGCCACGACGTCAGGTGGCCGATCAGCTCGGACGAAGCCGTATCATCAGGTCCGGTTGCGGCTCGGGTTGGCACTGGTCCGACCGTCTCCTGGATGTCCGGATGAGGATCCAGACCGAGGTGATCGGAGCGGTGTAGGCCAAGTCGCAGTAGCCGTGCGCAGGAGTTATGTGTGGTTCCTGAGCACGAACACCTCGGGGTGTAGCGAAGCCTGGTTATCGCACGTGCTTTGGGAGCACGAGACCGTCGGTTCGAATCCGACCACCCCGACCACCGCCTCCACCACCTCCCGACGGCACTCGAGACTCCACCAAGCAGGCAAACCCGCTGGGGGCGACCGCATAACGACGAGAACCGCCACCTGCCAGCGAACGTGGCGCGGGTTGCGGCCCGGGGCCGCGCCTGGGCGACCGACTTCCGTCCTGGAGGCTCCCTGCTCACCATCGCCGGCTTGACGATCCTGATGGGATCATCACCGCGGAAGCGCTCTACCCAAACCCGTAGAGCGACCGCCGCTACTTTCTGACGTACGTGAGTGGGAAGTCGACTTCCCACTGATCACCGGCGGCGCCCATCCCGCGCTCCCAGCGACCCTCGATCGTCTGACCGTCCGCCGATATCTCGCCGATGAACCGCTGGTTGAAGCCCGGACCGTCCGGGCCGTTCCAGTCCTCGTCCGGTGCTCGCCAGATCGTCCACGTCGAGTCGGCGAGAGCCATCATGAACATGCGCTTCACGCCGCGAGAATCGAAGTAACGCATCGGCTGTGGTTCGCCGGCCGGGGCGCCGCCGATGATGGCAATACTGTCGGGCAACTCGGCGGGCTCGCCCGTCGTTCTGAACACGACGAACTCGCCCAGCCGCTCGATCTTGGCCTCCTCAGAGATCTTGATCCGCGGCTCGTCGGGAGTCTCCCCCTCGCCGTGCCACGTACCGATCAGCGGCTCAAACTCGTTCATGGTGGCGCTCCTCCGACGGCGGTCCGTCGCGATGCGTTGTGTTCGAGAACCCGTTACCTCTTCACTCGCCCGGGACCGAGGTGCCGGAGCGCTGGGCGAGACCGTGGCAGGGCACACAGTCGAAGTCAATCGCCCGGCGTCCGGAGGCTTTGGCCTCCGGGTTGAGGGCACCCATCCGGATCATTCGGCAATCCCTCCTGCGTGGACCTCGTTACGCCTGCTCCGATGGGGGCGCGCCGAGAATCTGGTCCCAGAGGGCGAGCGACTCGGGAAAGAACCAGCGTTCCGACTGGCGACCTCCCCGGAAATGGAACACGTTCACGACACGGGTTTCGACCTCGAGGTCCGGCTGGTGGATGCCGACCACGCTGAGTGCGCAGACATGCTCGTCGTTGCCGAAGACGTCGTGCTCCGTCAGCCAAAACCCCGTTCCGATCAGACCGGCCAGGAAGGCCGCCACAGCCTCCCGACCGCGTAGGTCGCCCGCCCACCGGTTCGTGCCGGGGATATGCCAGACGACATCCTCTTCAATCAGCTCCTCGATCGCCGCGAGGTCGCCAGCACGGAACGCGGCTGCCGTGCGCCTGTACGCCGTCGCGTTGGGGTGCTCCGCCATCTGTCACTCCGCTCCAGGTGGGAGCCAATCCTAAGCGAACTCCGGTCGAGGAGACATAGACCATTCACTCTGTGAGGAGCCGGCGGTCAAGTCCCGGGACGTGGTGTAACAGGGCGTCATCCGCGCGCCTGATCGGTCAGCTCGCCATGAGGAGTGCTGGGCCCACCTCCTCGGTCGCTGTGACGGCGTCGATCCGGGCCATCGATTCGGGCAGGAAGTAGCGGCGGCCGTCCTGCCATTCGTCGTCCTGCTCGAAGAGGACCATCCCGACGAGGCGGATCAGGCTGGCCCGGGTCGGGAAGATGCCGACGACGGCGGTCCGCCGCTTGATCTCCTTGTTGAGCCGCTCCTGGGGGTTGGTGCTCCGGATCCGCGGCCGGTGGGCGTCGGGAAAGGTGAAGTGGACGAGGAGATCGGGCTCGGCCTCGGTCAGCAGCTCGGCGACGGCCGGG
This sequence comes from Chloroflexota bacterium, assembly GCA_013698095.1. Taxonomy (GTDB): domain Bacteria; phylum Chloroflexota; class Limnocylindria; order Limnocylindrales; family CSP1-4; genus CF-46. The sequence goes on along the minus strand of JACCVQ010000260.1, from coordinate 10,028 downwards.
AAGCGGGCGGCCAGGCCATCGGCCACCCGGCGGAGCTGCTCGGACGCAGCGTGCTCGTCGGGCTGCTCAAGATGCTCCGGATGGCCGACGCGACCATGCCCGCGGCGCTTCTCGGCACGAGCGCCTGGGCGTTGCGCGTGAAGTGGACCCGACATCTCTGCCAGGCGGCGCCCAGGAGGAGCTCGCGGACGGCGGCGACGAGACCCCGGTGGGCATCGCTGATGACCAGCCGGACGCCGGCCAGGCCACGCTCACAGAGCCCCCGCAGGAAGGGCGCCCAGGCGTTGCCCTCGTCGTTGCCGGCGGCCAGCTCGAGGCCCAGGATCCGGCGCTCGCCCGTGCTCGCCACGCCGACCGCCACGAGGGCCGCCATGCTCACGACCCGGCCACCGTCGCGGACCTTGACGTACGTGGCATCGAGGAACAGATAGGGATAGCGCTCGTCGGCCAGCGAGCGGCCCCGGAACGCGGCGACCTCGGCGTCGAGCGCCGTGCAGATCCGGCTGACCTCGCTCCGGCTCATCGAGGCGATCCCCAGGGCCTCGACGAGATCCTCGACCCGGCGGGTCGACACGCCGGCGACGTACGCCTCCTGGACGACACTGAGCAGAGCCCGCTCGGCCCGTCGGCGCGGCTCCAGCAAGCTCGGGAAGTACGACCCGTCGCGGACCTTGGGGATCGCCAGACCGATCGTGCCGACCCGGGTGTCCCAGCGCCGCTCGCGATAGCCGTTCCGGTTGGTCAGCCGACGGTCCGGGGCGCGCTCGCCCTTGGCCACGCCGGTGAGCTCGGAGACCTCGGCCTCCATGATCGCCTCGGCCAGCACCCGGACCCCTTCGCGCAGGACGTCGACGTCGCCGTCGGCGGTCGCCTTGCGCAGCATCTCGAGCACGGCCATCCTGTCCTCGGCCATCGTTGTTCTCCTTCGTGTCGTCGGTTCTTCAGTCCAACGACGCGAGGATGACGCGATGGCCGACTCCTTCGTCAGCCGGTTCGGCTGTTACACCAACCCTAGGGACACGACCGAGCCGGCGATTGCGCAATGATCCCAATGCGGAGGCGAACATCAGCGTCTCTACGGACATGTGTCCGTTTGTGGCCAGCTCCGGTGATGTCATTCGCCCAGAAGCGGTGAGCGAACTGCAACTCGGCCCCAACATCCCAGGGATCGGGCGGAGCCATCCCCTGCACGGGACCGCACCGATGCGAACTCCTACTCGGTTGCCGGGACGCGGTTGGCCTGACTGGCGCACGAACCGGCTGAGCGTGAAACTGAGCGAGCCTAGCGAACTCGCGGGAAGTCGCCCACCACCACTACCCAGATGACCCGGGCAGACCCGTGCCGGATGGCGTAGCGTGGCACGGTGAGCCGGGAAGCCGAGGACCTGAACCGGCGCCTCCTGCGCGCTCGCGACGCCATGGACCGCGCCTACGCCGAGCCCCTCGACGTTCGCGCCGTGGCCGCGGTGGCCCACATCTCCGAGGCGCACTTCAGCCGGTCCTTCCGGGCGGTCTTCGGGGAGACGCCGCACCGCTACCTCCAACGCCGACGGGTGGAGCGCTCGATGTTCCTCCTCCGCGAGACCGACCGCAGCATCACCGACGTCTGCCTCGATGTCGGCTTCACCAGCCTGGGGACGTTCAGTCGCATGTTCCGGGACATCGTCGGCGAAACGCCGTCGGGCTACCGGGCGGGGCACGGCCCGATCGTGACACCTCACTGCGTCCAACTGGCTGCCATGCGGCCGCGGGTCGCAGCGGGAGTGCCGACGCAATCGAGCAGTTTTGGAGAAGCCGCCGGGTCGGCAGCGACCTAGGATCAGGGCCGAACCCATCACCTCGCACACGGGAGCATCGCCATGATCAACAGGCTGAACGTCGCGTCCATCTATGTCCTCGACAAGGAGGAGGCGCTCGAGTTCTACGTCAACAAGCTCGGACTCGAGGTTGGCAATGACGTCCGGCAGGGCGACTACCGCTGGCTGACGGTGCGGGTTCCCGGCAACCCGGAGACCGAGATCTCCCTGGAGCAGCCGGGGCCGCCGCTGCACGACGAAGCGACCGCCGCGCAGCTCCGGGAGTTGATCACCAAAGGCGCCCTGGGCGGGCTCGTGTTCATCACGGACGATGCCCGAGGCCTGTACGAGACCCTCAAGGAGCGCGGCGTCAGCGACTTCACCCAGGAGCCGACCGACCACTTCTACGGCACCGACATGGGCCTCCGCGACCCCTTCGGCAACGCTATCCGGGTCCTCCAGCAGGGGAAGGTCGCCCAGAAGACGACCGTCTGACGGCTCGCCCGGCGACGTCCTGGTGCGCTCGCCCTCACGGCCGTCGAGTGAGGCGGGCTGCACAGGTCGCCGATCTCGGCCCAGCGCTCGCGCTCGAACTCGACCTCTGCCAGGTAGGGGTGATCCAGCGTCAGGGCCGAACCGGGGCCAAGCGTCTCCACCAACGGATCATCCTCCAGCGGCGCGCGGCTGTCTCGGCCGCGGCGCGAAACGCGTCCAGCCGGGACCGCCCGGTCGGTCCAGAATGGCGCGATGACACGCCCACTCCGCGTCGGGATCCAGCTGCCCGAGGTCGAGCGCGAGGTGCGCTGGCCGGAGCTCGTCGACCTTGCCCGGACGATCGAGGATGCCGGCTTCGACGCGATCTGGGTCGGCGAGCACCTCCTCTACCGCTGGCCGGATCGTCCGGCCCGCGGACCGTGGGAGGCGTGGACCCTGATGGCCGCCCTCGCCGCCGCCACCGCTCGGGTCACGATCGGGCCGCTCGTCGCGTGCCTGCTCTTCCACAACCCGGCCCTCCTGGCGAAGCAGGCGGCAACGATCGACGAGATCGCCGGCGGCCGCTTCGTCGTCGGCGTCGGCGCGGGCTGGAACGAGACGGAGTTCCGCGCCTTCGGATTTCCGTTCGACCACCGGATCGACCGGTTCGAGGAGGCGTTCACGATCGTCCGGACCCTCCTCCAGGACGGTGCGATCGACTTCGACGGGACGTACTACCAGGCCCGCGACTGCGAGCTCGTGCCGCGCCCGCGACCCGGCGGCCCGCCGATCCTCGTCGGCTCGAACGGACCGCGGATGCTGCGAATCACGATGCCCCATGCCGACGCCTGGAACTCGTGGTACGCCGACACCGACAACACGCCCACGGGTGTCGCGCCGCTGCGGGCCGTCGTCGATGCCGCGTGCGCCGACGTCGGCCGCGATCCGGCCGCGATCTCGCGGACGGTCGCCGTCCACGTCCGGATGCCGGGCGGCACGGGCCGCACGATGGGTGACACCACGACAACCGCCCGGGTCGTCCCGCTCGAGGGACCGCCGGAGGTCGTCGCCGCGGGCCTGCATGCCTACGCCGACGCCGGTATCGACGAAGTCCAGATCGTCCTCGACCCGATCGATCGCGGGTCGGTCGAGCGATTCGCAGCGGTTCTGCCAATCCTCGATCGGAGCTGATTCGCGCACGACGAACCCACGGTGGTACGGAAGTCAGGGGTGAAATTCCTGCGAACCCCGTGCTAGGCTCCCGCCGGCAATGCGACATTCGAATCAAGCTGGCCGGGGGAGCCGCCCGCCGTCATGGGCAGTCGGCCTGTTCGTGCTGCTCGCGGTCGGCTGCGGCCAGACCGCCGCGCCGTCCGCCTCCCCGACCGCGATTCCCACACCGGTCGTCACGCCCGACCCGCACCTGAAGGAGCCGGTGACCGCCGACCAGGTCTTCCGGGTGCTCAGCTCGGCGAAGCTCGGGATGCGCGCGAACAACGCGACTCTCGGCGGGGCCGTTTCCGACGTCGTCAAGGTGATCAACGCCGATATCGGCGGCTGGCCGTTGCGGATCACCGAGTACCGCTCCACGGCAGCGCTCCGCAAGGCGGTCGGCTGGAAGAGCCCAACGCCGGCGCGGAACGAAACGCCGTACGCGATCGCCGGGCTAAACGTCCTCATCGCGTTCGGGCCTGTCAGCCGGGTCGCACCGCCCAATGCCCCGGAAGCCGCTCGGCAGGAGGTGGCGACCGCCATCGTGGCTGCCCTCGACCCGCTCCTCTGGCCGCTGGCCCAGCACTCGGTCGTTGTCATCGCCGCCCGGTCGGCCGAACCGGCCGTGACCGGCGCTGCCTCGGCCAAGCCGTCGCCGGCTCCCAGCAGGGCACCGAGCGCGGCTCCGAGCAAGGCGCCGTGACCACCCAGAAGCGATCCGGCGGCCGCCCCGGCGAGGATGTGTCGGACCTCGACAAGCGGATCATCGAGCACCTCCAGCAGGACGGTCGCAGGCCGTTCACCCAGATCGCCGCCGACCTCGGCGTGTCGGAGGCGGCCGTCCGGGCCCGGACGAACCGGCTCATCGAACGCGGCATCCTCCAGGTCGTCGGCGTGACCGACCCGCTCAAGCTCGGCTTCCAGCAGATGGCGATGATCGGCATCCGCTGCGAGGCGGATCGCCTGATGGCGGTCGCCGAGAAGTGCGCCGAGATGCCCGAGGTCGACTACGTGGTCATCACGGCCGGGACCTACGACATCCTGATCGAGACGGTCTGCGAAGACAATGAAGGCTTGCTCCGGTTCCTGGCCGAGCGGCTCCGGACGATCGACGGAGTCCGCGACACCGAGACGTTCGTGTACCTCCGGATGGTCAAGCAGTCCTACCAGTGGGGAACGCGCTAGGGTCGCGTCCGGTGCGCGGCGGCACCCAAAACCCCATTCTCCCAGGATCGTCCGGTCCGAATGGCGGTCGCTGGTGGTCTGACCGGCTACGATGCGACGATCGGGGGCGTCTGCCCCTGGGTGCATTGCTGAGGGTCCGAGCGTGCCCGTCGAGCCGGTCCAAGCGCAGACGCTGATTCTGCTCGCGGTCTTCGCGAACCTGCTGGTCATGGCCGCGGTCGTGGTGCCGCCCCTCATCGGGCGGCGCGGGCCCTTCCGGACGACCTCATTTGGCCGCGATGTGCCTGCCCTGCCGCCGGGCGACCTGACCGCTGCCGCCGCCGATCGCCAGGCCGAGTTCGATGTCTTCGGTGGCGTCCCGCCGGGCGCCTACGACCGCGTCGTCAGGATCGTGTCGTGGGTCTTCATCCTGGCGAGCTCCACGATCGTCGCGGTCACCGGGCTGTGGGCCGACAACCAGGCCGCGATCTTCGCCCTCCTGGCGGCTGCCGGCCTGTTCGTCCTCGTGGTCCATGACCTCTTGCCGACCGGCGCGCTCGGGACGGCCAAGTTCGTGCTCGAGGGCAGTGTCGCGATCACGTTCGCGACCCTGCTCGTGGTCCTGACCGGCCGGGACGAAAGCCCGTTCTTCTTCACGTTCCCGCTGATCGTCGGCGGGGCCGCCCTCGTGGTGTCACCGCGGGTCACGTTCGGGCTGGCGGCGGCTGCCTGCGTCGCGTACATCTTCGCGATCGCGCCGCCCGGTTCGGGCGGGCTCCAGCCCCGGACGGTCGCGATCGTCGGGATCAATATCACCGCCCTGATCCTCCTCGCCTACGTCGCGATGGTCATCGCCCGCGAGCAGCGCCGGGCCCGCGACGCGGCGATCCGGCTGTCCACGATCGATCCCCTGACCGGCCTGTTCAACCGGACGTTCTTCTTCGCGGCCGTCGAACGCGAGATCGCTCGGAGTGCTCGGTCCGGTCGCGGGTTCTGCCTGCTGATGATGGATCTCGACGAGTTGAAGACGATCAACGACCGTCATGGCCACTTCTTCGGCGATCGCGTCCTGCGCGGCGTCGGCGAGGTGATCCGATCCGGCGGGCGGCGGATCGACACGTCGGCGCGTTACGGTGGCGACGAGTTCGTCGTCCTCCTGCCCGAGACGGATCCGACCGGAGCCTTCGTCCTGGCCGAGAAGATCCGGCTCGGCGTCGCCGAGCTTGAGGTGGACGTCGCCGGCAGCACGATCCAGCCGTCGGTCTCGATCGGCGTCGTGAGCTATCCCGAGGACGGCCGGACGAGCGACGAGCTGATGATCACCGCCGACAGCTCGATGTACCGCTCCAAGCGCGCCGGCAAGAACCGGGTGACGGGCGTTCCCGTCATGGACGAAGCCGCCGTGGGCCGGGCCGGATCCAGCGAGCCAGCGGGCCCGGTCGAACCGGTCGCCCCGGACGAGAGCGGCGGGCCCGACGGGACGACCCGCGAGCCGGCAGTCGTCGTTCGGGAGCGGGCCGACAACACGGTGTAGCATCGGCCGCATGGCCGATCACGAGACCGGGCGCCGCGCCGACGTCACTCCCCGTGGTTTTGCGACGCGGGCCATCCGGGCGGCCCACCGCCTGCCGGTCGTGGACCAGCCGCCCACCTCGGTCCCGATCTACCAGACTGTCACCTTCACGTCGGCCGATGCCGAGGAGCTCGGCGCCGTCGCCAACCGCGAGATTCCGGGCTACGCCTACGGCCGGCTCGACAACCCGACCGTCGTTGCCTTCGCCGCGGCCGTCGCCGAGCTCGAAGGCGCCGAGGCTGGGTTCGGCTTCGCGTCCGGGATGGGCGCGATCCACGCCGCGCTCGGGACACTCCTGTCCGCCGGCGACCGCGTTGTGGCGACCGCGGTCTCGTACGGGACCACCAGGGCCACCCTGACCGGCGTCTTCGGCCGGCTCGGGGTCACGACGACGTTCGTCGACGTCACGGACCTCGGCGCAGTGGAGGCGGCCCTCGCCGCGGCCCCGACCCGGGTCCTCTACGCCGAGACGATCGCCAACCCGACGATCGTCGTCGCCGACCACGTCGCCCTGGCCGATCTCGCCCATCGCCACGGCGCGAGCTACGTCGTCGACAACACGTTTGCGTCGCCCTACCTGTGCCGGCCGGTCGAGCTTGGCGCCGACCTGGTCGTCGAGTCGGCCACCAAGTTCCTGTCGGGCCACAGCGACGTGATGGCCGGGATCGTGGCCGGATCGACGAGCCTCGTCGGGCGGGTTCGCGACTTCCAGGTCGACACGGGCGCAAGCCTCGACCCACACGCCGCGTTCCTTGCGATGCGTGGGTTGTCGACGCTCGCGCTCCGGATGGAGCGTCATTCCGCGACGGCCGTGGACCTCGCGACCTGGCTCGAGGCCCAGCCCGGGATCAACCGGGTGTGGCACCCGGCGCTGCCGTCCCATCCGCAACACGCGGTCGCGTCGCGCGTGCTCCGGCGGGGCGGCGGGATGCTCGCCTTCGAGCTCGACGGCGGGCGTGACGCCGGTCGGGCGTTCATCGACACCCTCACGATCCCCGAGCGGACGGCGTCGCTCGGGAGCGTGTTCACGATCGTTGCCCATCCGCCGTCCACGACGCATCGTCAGCTCGACGACACCGCGCTCGCGGCGGCCGGGATCACGGCCGGGCTGCTGCGCTGCTCGGTCGGGCTCGAGGATCTCGAGGATCTGATCGCCGATTTCGACAACGCGCTGGCCGTGGCGCGGGCCGCGGGCGAGGGCGCGGCGGGTGGCCGCGCAACCAGTCCGAGCGCCGAGCCGTCGAACGGACGGACGCCGGCGACCGACGAAACCTCGATCGCGCAGCCCGACCCGACCCCCGTCTGACCTTCCGGAGGACCACCCGATCGCCAGCCCCGTGACGACGTGGGCCGACTCGGCCCGGCCGCCTGCGCCCGACGTCTTCGAACGACTCGGTCGGGTGGTGCTGCGCCTGTTCACCTCGGTCGATTTCGCCGTCGTTCAGATCATCGCCCTGTCGCTGCTGGCGGTGATCGGGATGACGATCCGGCAGCTGCCGGGCTTCGCGTTCCGCTCGGAAGGTGACTACGCGGCGGCGATGGCCGCGCTCCACGCTCGCTACGATCCGGCGTTCGGCAAGGGGATCGTCGACGCCATGGAGCGGCTCCAGCTGTTCCATGTCTTCTCGTCGACGTGGTTCACGGTCGGGCTCGCCGTTCTCGTCGTCTCGATCATCGTCTGCACCCTCGACCGGACGCCGCGGCTGTGGCGCCAGTCGAAGGACATCCGGGTTGTCCAGCCGGACCCGTTCTACGACCCCGAGCTGCCCGATCGGGCGGCGCTGTCCGGTGTGGGCGCGGCCGACGTCCGGGCCGCGCTCCGACGCCAGCGGTTCGGCGTCCGCGAGGCCGAGGCGGACGGCGTCCGCTACCTCTACGGCGATCGCCATCGCTGGACGAAGCTGGCCACCCTCATCAGCCACATGGGCCTGATCCTGTTTCTCGTCGCGGCGGTCGTGACCTGGCAGCTCGGCGACGAGCAGGGTCTGGTGGTGGCCGAGGGGGACACGCTCACGGTCCAGCCGATCGGGACGCCCGGCCTGTTACTCGTGAAGAACTACCGGTTCGAGGCTCCGGGCTTCCTCGAGACCGGACGGGCGATCGACTTCACGACCGACCTCGGCGTCTTCCAGAACGGGGCGGAGATCGCACGCAAGACGATCCGGGTGAACGAACCGCTCGAGGTCGCCGGCTATTCGTTCCACGAGAACGGGTTCGGGGCGGCGCCAGAGCTGCTGATCAGCGATGCAGCAGGTCGCCCGCTCTGGGACGGTCCGGTGCCGCTGACCGACCAGGCGGCCGGTCTGCCGTACGGGACCCTGGCTGTTCCCGGCCGCGACATAGGGCTGGAGCTCCTCCTCCAGCGCCAGCCGGACAAGACGGGCGTCCTGCTGATCCTGCCGTATCGGGTCACGGGCACCGGCAGCGACGGCCTGCCAATCATCGAGGAGATGGGCGGCAGCGCGGTCGCCCTGATGGCAGGCGAAGCCGAGGCTCCCAGCGGGCTCGACTTCTCGATCGGCGTGAAGCGCTTCAGCGACTACGTGCTACTCATCGCCAAGAAGGACCCGGGGCAGGGGATCGTGTGGACCGCGTTCGCGCTCCTGATCGTCGGCCTCTCGATCACGTTCTACCTCCCGCGCCGCCGGGTCTGGGCGCGACTCGACACGGAGGGTGAGCTCCGCCTCGTGGCCCGCTCGGATCGCTACGTCGACGTGGAGCGCGAGTTCGGACGGCTGCTCGACGACCTCGTCGCGCGTCGTCGCCCGACCGAGGATGCGCGGCGCCGCGTGTCGGCCGGCGGTGAACGTCCAGCGTCGAGCTGACCGGGGCCGCCGAACTCCCCGATGGCCACCCTCGCCGACCTCCGTGCCGCCGTCCTGCCCAATGCCCGCTGGCTGGTCGCCGGACCGGACGTCGCTCCGTCGACGGCCGCGAGCCTGGATCTCGCCTGGGTCCGCCTGATGCGCGGCGGGCTGCCGGCGTTCGACGCCCTCGATCCGGCCGACCTCGCGATCATGCCCCGGGCCGCCCTCGCGCTCGTCATGTCGGATGGTGATGGTGGGCTGGAGGGCCTCGTCCGGATGTGCCTGGAGGAGCGGATCGGCGGGATCGTGCTCGTGACGGAGACGGGGTCGGTTGGGTCACCGCCGAACGGGCCCGATGCCAACGACCTGGACGACCTCCTGTCGGTGGCGGCCACGGCCGGCCTGCCGGTGCTCGATGCCGGGCCCGGCGACGCGATCGCGATCGAACGGAGTGCGATCGGTTTCCTCGTCAACCACCGGGCGGAGCTCGAGCGCCAGGCGACGCTCCTCGAGACGCGCCTTGAGCAGGTTGCGCTCGGCGGCGGCGGGCCCGAGGGACTGGCCGCGGCGATCGCTGGCTTTCTTGGCCGGCCGATCGCGATCGAAGGCCGGGGCGGGACGACCCTTGCGGTCCACGTCCCGCCCGACACGCCGTGGGCCGCGGCGGCGGTCACCGCGTATCACCGCCAGCGACGCTCGGCGACGACCCGGATCGCCCTCCCGATCCCGGGCGACCCGCGGGCGAACAGCGGTGCCCTGGCGCTGCTCGGCGATCGCCCCGCGAGCGAGCTGGAGCGGGTGGCGACCGCCCGGATCGCCGGCTTGGTCGCCCTTGAGCTGGCCCGTGACGAAGCGCTCGGACGGGCCGTCGAGATCGCCAGGCGCGAGCCCTTGCCGGCCGACGGGCCGCCGTGGGTGGTGATCGTCGCGCGTCAGGCGCCGGCGGGGACCGAAAGCGGCGCCGACCCGGACGCGGGTCGAGCGGCCGCAGCGGGTGGGGAC
>JACCVQ010000242.1 GCA_013698095.1 Chloroflexota bacterium | reverse complement strand
AACCACCTCGAGGCGGGCGAGGCCGTCTACGACGCCTTCTTGGGCTCGGGCACGACCCTCGTGGCAGCCGAAACCCTGGGCCGGCGCTGCCTCGGGATGGAGATCGACCCCAAGTACTGCCAGCTCGCCATCGAGCGCTGGCACAACTTCACCGGCCAGCAGGCGGTACGGGCCGATGGCTAGGTCGACCGGGCTTCCCGAGATGCTCGAGCCGGTAGCGTTCGATCTCGCGGGACGTGACGACATAGGTCTTGCCGACCAGGCGCGCCCGAAGGCGGCCGGCCTGGACCTGATGGCGAAGCGTCGAGGCCGCCAACCCGAGCTCGTCGGCGGCTTCGCTGAGGGTCAGCACCGCTCAGTCCTCGGGGGCGGGCAGGTCCTGCGCCACCTCGTAGGCGACCCGGGCCGCCTCAAGTTCGGCGTCCGCGGCCCGCAGTCGTCGGGTTGCCTCGACGCCGTATCGGAGCGGCGCGCCTTGGACGAGGCTGTTCAGGCGGATCGCCGCGACCCGAACGCCGCGCTCGGCCTCGTCGAGCCGGATCGTCGCGTGGATCAGCGTCTCGAAGTTCGTCATCTCCGTCGTGATCTCGGTCTCGTTCGTGGTGCCGTCCATTCGTTCCTACCGTTCCTTCCCGTAGACCCAGACGTCGCCGTTCCAGCGCGCTGTGCGGCTGGAGTTCTTGAGCGTGGTCCCGATCGCGCGACGATCGGCGGCTTCGCGCATCAGGCGGTTGAGTCGTTCCTGGCTGGTCTCGGGTCGGGTCGTGGTGTTCATGCTCATAACCTGGCCGCTATCGGCCATAGAGTCAAGGCGAGTTACCCACCATTCGAAGGCGGTCGCCGGTGGGTAGGCGCGGCCCGGCCCCGACCCCGACGCGGGTGAAGCGGCTGCGCGGCGAGACGCGCGCGAGCCGCCTCAACCTCCACGAGCCGATGCCCTCCGCCGACGCGCCGAAGATGCCCGCGGACATGGACCCCGAGGCGAAGGTCGTGTGGCGGCGGGTCCTGCGCGACATGCGCCACACGGGCGTCATCAGAGCCGCCGACGCGGACATCCTGCGCTGCTACTGCGAGGCGGTCAGTCGCTACGCCGGGGCGGCCCGGCTGTACGCGCAATCGGGCCCCATCGTGAAGCGCGACGGGAACCTGGTGAAGAACCCGCTTCACCAGGTCGCCCGCGACAACGCCGACGAGATCCGCCAGTTCGCCCGAGAACTGGGCCTCTCGCCCTCGGCGCGGGTGGGCCTTCGGATCGAGCGCGAGCGCGCGCTGGACTCGCTGACCGCCGACATCGGCCTCCCGCCGCGGCTTCGGGTGGTCGCCGATGTGGGCTGATCTGTGGTCCCCGACGCCCTCACCGGCGGTCCCCACTTGGCTGCCTACTCCGAGCGCTATATCCGACACACCAAGGGCCGCTGGGCGGGACAGCCGCTCGACTTCGAAGAATGGCAGCGCGAGTTCTGGTGGGAGGCGCTCGAGTTCGATCCGGCCACCGGCCTGCGGATCTACAACGAGGTCGGCCTCGGACTCCCGAGGAAGAACTCCAAGAGCACCATCGCCAGCGGTGCCGGCCTGTACATGCTCGACGCCGACGGCGAGTCCGAGCCCGAGGTCTATGTCGCCGCGGCCGCCCGCAACCAGGCCGGGATCGTCATGGGCCAGTCGATCAGCATGGTCCGGCGGTCACCGCTCCTGCTCGATCGCCTGCGGCCCTACCGCTCCCTCCGCATCGAGTGCGCTCGCAACGGCGGGATCATGCGGTCGCTCAGCAGTGACGGCGCGCTCCAGCATGGCCTCAACCCGTCGGCCAACATCATCGACGAGCTGCACGCCCACAAATCGGCCGAGCTGTACACCGCCCTCACCACCGGAACCGGCGCCCGCGAGCAGCCGTTCACTCTCTGGATCACGACCGCCGGCGTCGCCGGCGAAGGCATCCTCGCCGACCTGTACGACTCGATGTTCTCAGGCACCGGCGAGCTCGAGGTCCGGGGTTCCCTGCTCATCTACCGCGACCGCGTCAACGGCACACTCATCTACTGGTACGGCGCCCCGCGCGATGCGGACATCGAGGACCCCGCCGTCTGGCTTGCCTGCAATCCCGCCTCGTGGCTCCAGGACGGCAAATACCTCGGCCGGGAGTTCGCGCGTCTCCGGGCTCGCGGCGCGCTGCTCGAATGGCGGCGCTACCACCTCAACCAGGTTTCGCGGGCGACCGCCGTTGGATCGCCGGGCTCTACCGCTACGCACGGATTGGCGCTGGCGCTGCCCGAAAAGGTTGAAATGGCGCGCCCGACAGGAGTTGAGCGCGCGGATGCCATAAATATCCGCATACCGATCGAAGGCTCCCGGGAAACGTGGTGGGCTGGCGAGAGCGCCTGATCCGAGGAGCCCCGACGCCAGGATGGCCGCAACGCTTGTAGAGGCTAAGCTAAGACTCGGCTCAACTGCCCGTCAGTGTGGTGCCCTCGGCTGCTTCGGGCGCCGAATCCGAGCCCAGTGCGCGCGTCGAAGGACGATCCGGACGACTGGATGTTCTGGCTCCTTGAGGCCGCGTCAGTCCTCGACGTGCCGGACTACGATGCAGCGCTAGAAACGGTCGAGCCTCGGCCTTGACGCCGTTTGCGCCAAACATGTCGAACATGCGGTCGCCGCGCAGCAGCGAAGGCGCGAATATCTATCGTCACGTGACATTGCTCAACCCTGAGCGAGGTGAGTTTGACGGGCGCCGTCTCGGGAGCAAACGTCGGCTTCGTCGTCTACCGGAAGGGGGAGGCGCCAGGCACCCTCGATGCGAGGTGGTCGTATGAGAACACGTGGAGCGGACCTGGGCACGCAAGCGGAGGGCCAGACGATGGCTACGCCGGCCGGTATCACATCCGCTACTTCTACGAAGACGGCAAGTTCTCCGATGAATACGACCTGGTAATCGAGCAAGCCGGCGAGTACTACGAGGCGTCATGGCTGGGCGACGGTGCGGTGCAAGCCGTTGGGTTCGGTGTCGAGCTCAGTGGCTTTCTGGCGATCGGCTGGCGCAGGGTCGAGTGACATTCGCGAATTCGAGGGCGAGCCGCCCGACCTTGTCGCCGCGAACGGCGATGCCTGCACTTGCCGACGATTCGATGGGCCATAGTTTGGCCAAAGTCACCCAGTCGTGCCGCGTCTCCGGATCTGAATGGTTACTCCGGTGGCGTTCAGCCGCCACCGAGCGAGCTGTTCACTTACTTCGTAGGCGCTCGCGATCGCCGTCGCCGACATCCCACGAGCATGAGCGGCCACCAAGAGCGGGCGGGGCAGCAAGAGCGTTGACCCCAGCGCGTCTGCCTGCTCCTCCTGGGCTGCATCGCAGGTCAGAAACACGAGTCCCGCGATGCGTTCGAGTTTCCGCGTTTCGTGTCGAAGGAGGATGTGGCTGAGCTCGTGCATTGCATCACTCAGCTGCCGGCCTTGGCTGTTGAGGGGATTCACGACGATGACGGGGCCATTGTCCGGACCGCGCAAGGTGCACGCCGAAAAGCAGCCGGGCTGGAGTCGGTCGAGCGATTCGAGCGCCTCTCGCGGGACCAGCTCATCGGCGATTCTGAAGCCAACATTCAAGTGAGCTGCGAGATCTTTCGGGGGCAGGGCGTCGGTGGGCCCGAGCCCCATCTCGGCGCGAAGAGCGATGGCACGACGCTCGGCGTCGGCCTTGAACCCGCGGGGCAACATCAGGAGTCTCGGAGTAACCCGGCCTGCATCCGGGAGAGCAGGTCTGCGAGGCCTTCTGCGGCTAGCGGCGTGAAGGTCCGAGCGGCCCGGAGATGGAGCGGCGCAGTCGCGGGACGAGCCGCCAGCGCGTCGTAGAGATCGCGAACGATCGCCGCGATTCTATCGGCAGCCTCGACCGGGAGAAGTGGGTCGGTCCGGAGATGCGCGGCGATCGCTTCGGGCGTTGAGGTCGGCTCCATTCGAGACTCGCCGGGCGTCCCCGGGGTCGTCGGATCGCCGAGCCACTGCTGGAGCCGCCGGAAATTCTCGAGGTCCGGAAGATGTCCGCGCTCCACACGAGCCAGCGTGTTGAACGAAATGCCAATGTCGGCGCTGGCATCCCGCAGGCTCAGACCGAGGCGTTTGCGCTGGGCGCCCACGCGGCTACCCAGTCTGCGCAACTCGTCTGAATCTGACGTCGATCGCTGATCCATCGGTGATACACTGCCCTCCAGTCAGGCGTGTCGACCGCGTTTCGGCGGCGCACGACTCGTACAGAGCATACGCCCGATCGGGCGTGCAGAAAGGGACTTGAAGAATGAACACCGTCCACGCCTTCACGATCACGGTCGACGGCGAGCCACTCGAGATCACCGAGCATGAGCTGACCCCGGCCGACATCATGACGCGCGCCGGGATCGATCCGGCGACAAACTACCTCCTTGAGATCCGCGGTCACGAGCGTGTCTCACTCGAGGGCAAGAACGACGTCCCGATCCACATCCACGAGAAGCTCCAGCTCGTCTCGGTCAACACCGGGCCCAAGCCCGTCTCCTGATGGGCCCGGCCGACCTTACTGCCCAGCTCCGGTTCCTCGGTTACGAGGTCGCCGAGGTCGACGGCGACAAGGTCTCGTTCCCGTACGAGATCGAGGTCGGCTCGAGGGCCGGTGAGGAGGTGACGCTCGGTTTTGTCCTACCCGGCGACTTCCCAGCGTCGCCGCCCAGCGGCCCGCACGTGTCGCCTCGGCTGCTGCCGCTCCGATCCGACGGCGAACATCCGACGGGCCGGATCCACGAATCACCGCAGTTCGGCGACGCGTTCGAGTACTGGAGCCGACCATTCCCAACGGGTGAGTGGGCGAAGAGCAAGGGGAATGCCGCCACGTACATGGCCTTCATCCGCGGGCTCTTCGCGAGCCTGTGATCCACAGCGCTGTCCTCCTCGAGGACCTTCATCGCGAGGCCGCGGCCCATCTGCTACGTCGCGATGGACAGGAGGACGTGACGTTTGCACTCTGGCATCCGAGCCAGGGACGCGATCGGCGCAGTTCGATCGTCAACGAGCTCGTCCTGCCGCACGATGGCGACCGGCTGGTTCACGGCAATGCCGAGGTAATGCCGCAGTACGTCGAGCGCGCCCTGGCCGAGGCTCTCGCAAGGGGGGCGGGCGTGGCCCTCATGCACGCCCATCCGCTGGGGTCGGGCTGGCAAGGGATGAGCAGCGATGATCGCGACACCGAGGCGAGCCTCGGACCATCGGCCTTCGGCGCGACAGGCCTCCCGCTGCTAGGCATGACGATGGCCGGCGACGAAACAGTTGCCGCCCGACTCTGGGTGAGATCGGGGCCGCGCCGCTACCAACGCCGCGAGTGTGAGTCGGTCCGGGTCATCGGCCAACGCCTCCAGGTCTTCTTTGAGCCCAGGCTTCGCCCAGCGCCAACCGCCGGCAGGACCCAGGTTCGCTCCGTCGCTGCCTGGGGCCCGACCGCCCAAGCGATGTTCGCGCGACTCCGGGTTGGGGTCGTCGGTGCTGGCAACGTCGGGTCGATCGTCGCAGAGATCCTGGCAAGGACTGGCATCGGCGACATTCGGCTCATCGATTTCGACAGCCTTGAGGTCCTGAACCTTGATCGGACCCTGGGAGCAACCCGCCTCGATGTCCTGCTCGCCCGATCGAAGGTCGAGACGGCGGCCCGAGCTGTCCGAAGGTCAGCGGTGTCCCGCTCTCAGCGCGTCGAGGCAATCGAGTTTAGCGTCGCCGAATCCGACGGTTTCCGCGCCGCGCTCGACTGCGACGTCCTGTTCTCCTGCGTTGATCGGCCGTGGCCGCGGGCCGTCCTCAACTTGATGGCCTATGCACATGCCATCCCTGTGATCGACGGGGGTATCCTCGTTCGCACGATCAAGGGCGAGCGGATGCGCGGGGCGGAATGGGTCGCCCAGGTCGCGGCCCCGACGCGTCGGTGCCTCGAGTGCGTCGGCCAGTACGACCCTGGTCTGGTTTCGGCGGAGCGAGAGGGGTACTTCGACCGGCCCTCGTATATCGCTGGCCTACCCGAAGATCACCCGATCAAGAGGAACGAGAACGTCTTCATCTTCGGTGTCGCTGACGCCTCGCTTGAGGCATTGCAGTTCCTCTCGCTTGCTGTCGCCCCGGGTGGGATCTCGAACGTGGGGGCTCAGACCTACACGGCGGCCGCCGGCTGTCTGAGCTCCGACTACTCCCCGTGCCTTTCGACATGTCTTTACTCGGGTCCTGACATCCTCGGTCGCGGTGACCACTCAGGGTTGGTCGTTACGGGCCGCCACGAAACTGCTGAACAGACGCGCGAGACCCGGCGGCGCGAACAACGGCGGCTACCCAAGCGAATCCTTCGCTCGGGGGCGGGAATTGGCGATCGCATCATCGAGCTCTTGGAAAGGCGAGTCGCGAATTGACGCCGATAGCCCTTGCCGGCCGGATACGGCGAACGAAGATGCCTTCCGGCGTTTCGACCTCGAGCTCTAGGTAGTTCGGTTTGCTGATCCGCCTTCGGTCCGGACTTGGACCGCGCGCCACGTCAGGAAAGCTTTCGAGGCGTGGCCGACTCTCGCTCGATCCGGTTGGCGGTTCTGACGTTGCCGGCTGTTCGAAGGGCGTCGAGTGCGCTGGTGGCGAGCTCTTGTAGCCGCTGCGTCTCCTCGCGAAGGACGGCGATCTCGTAGCGGACGTCGACGGGTCCAGCTCCGCACCATTCCCGCAGGATCGCCCGCACCGGCTTGCCGTGCTCTTCGTCCACCTGGCGGCAGATCTCGGGCGAAATCTCCATCCCGCCGTTCGGGCCGCGACCTCGGTAGAAGCGCCCGTAGATCCCTTCGCGCGCCGCGTCAGCCTCCTCGCGCTCGACGTACTGGAGCACGCGGTATGGGTCGCGCTCGGCTGCTCGACGCGCTACATCGACGGCGGCCGAGATGGGCGAGATCAGGTCGCTTGCTTCCTCGAAAGCGGGCGCCTTCCTGAGCTCCTCGGGATCGAGGTCAACGGAAGCGGCCAGGCCAGCGACATCGTGGATTCTGAGGACACCGTTCTCGGCGTTGTAGCCGAGACTCGCGAGCTTCTCGTCGATCAGCAGGTCGAACACGGTCGATGCGGCCGAAGACATTGCTTCGGACAGATCCTGGGCCTCGGCTTGGACCGTATCCCAGCGGGCCTCTCGGGCGCGGAACTCGTCGACGTCCGCCCACTTGGCTTTCAGGCGGGCGTGTGGCACCCAGTCCTGCGCCCCCTCGAACTCATCCGCGACCCATCGGACCAAGACGCGGGCCGGAGTCTTGATGCCCAGACGAACGATGGACACCTGCACGAGCGAGTCCTGCCCGCGGGCCCGGTACGCCCAGGTCTCGCCAACCGCCAGTTCCGGGACCGGTTTCATCGAGCTGCTACCAGGCCCACTGACTGCCCGCCTCCGCGATCCACCGTTCGAGTCGAGGCAGGGCCTGTGTGCCGAAGCCGGCGATCGAGTCGCGGAAGTCCATGCGATCGAGCGAGTCCGCCTTGGCTGCGGAATCGAACAAGCGTGTGGGCCCTGTCAGCGACGTCTGGAAACCATTCAGCTCTCCCGCGTAGGAGCGCGGCGGCGCGGCTCCTGGACCTCCGACCGATAGCGCCGGATCTCCGCCCCCGTGACGATCCAGTCGCGGCCGACCTTCTCGGCGTTGAGGCGCCCGCGCCAGATCTGGGCTCGCAGGGTCGCATGACTGACACCGAGGAGTTCGGCCGCCTCGGCAAGCCCGATCAACCGCGCGTCGTCGTCCATACACGCTAGCGTGCCTCGACCCGCGGAATCGCGCGAGCTACGCTAGCGATGCTGGCCGGGCGACACGCGTCGCGCTCGGCCGGATTGACCATCCGTTCGGTTTCGTCCGCAGGAGTCGTCGAGCGACCGTGGCCACCGCAGTAACTCCCGAATTGCCGCCAGCGCTTGGCGCGATCCCGGTTCGACGGCCTCCGCGAGCGACGGTCGTCTTCGATACCTATTGGCAGTTTGCCTGCGAACGCCAGGCCGTCTACTTCCGACGTCTTGCAGGCGCGCCAGCTCCCTGGACGTCGGACCCGATCCTGCGCGGGTTTCGGTTCACGAACACGTACCGAGCCGCGGACCGCACGAGCCAGTTCCTGATCGGCAACGTGATCTATCGTGGCTCGCAAGACCATCGCGAGCAGGTCTTTCGGACCTTGCTCTTCCGGCTGTTCAACCTGCCGGCGACATGGATGGCCCTCAAGGAACGAGTCGGCCCGATCGAGATCAACTCATTCGACGAGCGCGCGTACGGCCAGGCGCTGGAGGAGTACGCGGCGACTGGCGCTCCCCTGTATTCGGCGGCGTACGTGATCCCCCCGGTTCCCCAGTTTGGGGGGGCTCGGAAGCACCAACAGCACCTCCGGCTTGTGCGCTGGATGCTCGACGACCGGGTCGACGATCGGGTCGCCGAGGCAACGTCGATGGAGCGCATCTTCCAACTCCTCAGCACCTACCCATCGCTCGGGCGTTTTCTGTCCTTCCAACTCGCGACCGACCTGAACTACGGCCCCCACCTCGACTTCGATGAGATGGACTTCGTGGCCGCTGGACCCGGTGCGAGCGAGGGCATCCGCAAGTGCTTCGAGGCCCGCGACGGCTGGACGGACGACGACATCATCCGGTGGGTCACGGATCGCCAGGAGCTCGAGCTCGCCCGACGCGGTCTCGACTTCATGACGCTTTGGGGCCGACGGCTGCAGCTGATCGACTGCCAGAACCTGTTCTGCGAGATCGCCAAGTACTCTCGCGTCTCGCACCCGGAGTTCACGGCTCCGGGTGGGCGACATCGCCTGAAGCGCACGTTCGCGCCACGCGTCGATGCCGAACTACCCTGGTTCCCACCGAAATGGGGCCTCAACGGGCGGATCGCGCTCGACCGCGCGCCCCGGTCAGTCGAGCAAGTCGACCTCTCGCTTCAGAAGGTCTAGGCGGAACCGGCCACCGCCGTTCGCGCGGATCGCCCGCCACAGTCGATAGGACTCCAGGATCGCCCGTTCCCATTCCGCCACGGACCGGACACTGACCTCGAGCCCCAAAGTGCGCTGCTTGATCGCACGAAGGAGCTCGTAGTCGACGCGATCGACCCCCTCGAAGAAGCTATGCCGGCGGGCGTAGTCGAAGACCATCTCGACGACGCCCTCGTCAATGATCGTCGCGCGTGCACCGTCCTGGGCATGATCGACGCGCGGATCACTCTTCCGCTTGCGCTTCATCAGGCGACGCATGGTCGGCGACCATCCAAGCGTCGCCACATTCGCGAGGTGAAGGACGTCATGGAAGCGATACCCGTCGTCGATGCTCGCGTTGTCGTTCAGTGGGTCGCCGAACGACGAACCATCGATCGTGAGCCGGACGATGGCCATCCCGTTCTCATCGATCGTCTCGGCCACCTCAGCGATCATGTCGCGCGGGAACTGTTCATGCGATGGGAATGCAGCGTCGAACAGCAGGGGTTCCGTCGGGACCAGCTCGCCTGACTGCCGATCGCCCCACCTGGTCCCGGTCTTCGCGAGGTTGGCTTCCGCGACGCGGGAGAGCGGCAGGTTGAACTTCGCGGCGAGGTTCGCGACGTACCACAGGATGTCACCCAACTCCTCGGCGATCCGTTCATCGAACGCGGTGTAGGCCGGCCCGTCTCGCAGGCGCTTCTTATAGGCCGTCAAGAGATCGCCGGCCTCGCCAGCCATGCCCAGCAGGGGGACCACGATCGCGTCCCCGTCGTGCCCAGGCTTCTGATCGGTCGCCTGTGCGGCTGCTTGATAGGCGTCAATGTCCACGTGCGTGTCCTCCGCGTTGGATAGGTGACCAGGGGCCCGATGGGTGCCTCACGGTGGAGAACCCGACGTGACCCGAACCGCGCCCGCTTGAACGGCGAAGGCTTCCAGGTAGGCGACGGGCAGCCAGCCGTAGCCGCCCGAACCCCAGCCAACACCCCAGCTGTTGCGGATGAGCAGGTGTCGGTTGCCCGAAACGTCGTCGGCGCCGACGACCAGCACGGCGTGGTAATCGCCGGCCGGTGCGCGCAGGTTGGGTACGCGGATCCGACCGTCTGGCTCCGGGTCCTCGAACTCGTCGGTCATCTCGATCACAAGGACGACGGCAGAGCCGCGGGCAAGCTCGGCTTCAACGTCATCCTCGAACCCGTCGTGGGCCAACTGGAGTTCGGCGAAGCCGGCCGTCAGCCACGGCTCAGGACCGGCAGCCGGCGGGGGCTCCTCGGTGCCAGGCCCGAGCCCCGCGTTGTACGGCCACAGGGCCAAGGACGGTTGGCCGACGACACCGATGGCGTCCGCCACGTCGTGAAGCAGCACACCATCCGGACCTGTCTGCCCAAGCTGCGAGCATCGCCGCCAGAGTGACTCCGGGGCAAGGGCTTCGAGGCCCGCACCGTCGAGGGCTCGACCGGCTTCGTGGTTGGCACCCATCGCAAACGGGACGCACAAGGGTCGAGGCCCTTGTGCCGGTACCGGCGATGGCAAGTAGTGGCGCAAGTCGGTGGCTGGCCGAGCGCCACCAGCGCTTCTAGCACGACCAGCACGACCTCGGGCGGACACGGAGGTAGCGGCTATGGGGTCGGGGGACGCGGGTCATCCGGTTCTCCGCCCGGGACCACGGCAAGTAGGCGGCGTGCGTGGACGATCGAAGGCGTTGGATGAACGGTCGCGTCGACGCGGAACGAGGCGACAGCGGGTCCGACGGGCTCGTGGGCTGGCGCGTAGACGAGCTCGTAACGCCACGTCCCTTCCGTCCGGGCTTGGACGGACAACCATCGCCGGCCCGTCGCTCCGATCCGTGGCGCCGGCCCGTCAGGCACCCGCCCGCTGGCGAGCGCCTGACGGTGAGCGAGCGTCTCACGCGTCGACGCGGGTGGGCCGCCCGCCACATAGCGGTCAGTCACGATGTCGAGCGGTCGCCCGTCGTCTAGTCCGCCTTCACGTTCACGGTCGCCGATCAGGAGCCCGTCCTCGTGGGACGGCTTCGGCGCGGTTGCCTGAGCGCGCGCATCGCCGGCCAACGGCAGAAGTGCGGCATGGGGCTTCACGTCAGCCCGAGCGCCGAGATCAGCCCGAGCCATCCAGCGATAGCCGGTCGTACGGTTCTCGGGCAACGCGATGACGATCTCGTCCTGCATCGTCACGTCGAGGTGGGCGCCGTTCCAGCGTTCGTCGATCGGCCAGATGTCGGCATTACCCACGACTGGACGGATTCCGTGGGCAAGATAGCGCTTCGCGGCCAGCGGGCTCACAAGAAGAAGGCGATCGCGATCCTGCGTCGAGATGACAGCGAGCTCCGCCATCTGGCGAACGGCCGCCTCATAACTGACTCCCATGTCACGGGCAACCAGATACGCCTGTGGCGGCTCAGACGAGCCCGCCTCGATCCCGTGATGTCGCGCGGTAGCTTCGACTAGCGGCGGCGGCATCACGAGGTACGCGGCGAACAGCTGAGCGATGCGCTCGCGCTCAGGAGCCGAGGAGCGGAGGATCGCCTCTTCATCATCGAACCATGCGTGGCCCTGATCGAGCGTCCAGTGTCCGATCTCGTGCGCGGCTGTGTACCGCTGGACGGCAGGCTGCCGACGCGTGGTGATCATGATTCCGCCGCGCCCAACCGGAATGCATGCGCCGAGCGTTGTGTCCATCGGCACGAACGTCAGCCAGAGGTCGAGTCGGTCGATGAGCCCGAACACGTCGATTGGCTGCGTCTGATCGACGCCTGAATCCTCAAGGAGGCCGGCTGCTTCGAGCAGCGCGCTTCGACGCCGCCCGATCCAGGACCCCTGCGACATGGGTCAGCCTCGACCCGAATTGTCGGGTGGGCGTCGCTTGCGTCGCGGTTGCGCTGATCGTTCATCGTTGTCGCTCGGAGAGCCGGCTGATGCTAAGAACTGGGCGAATCGCAGGACCTGCGCCTTGTCGTCGGTGGAGAGCGCAGCGGTTGCATGGAACAGGGCATCGTCGGCGTCGACCGCGGGCGGTTCCTCGCCCAAGAGCCATTCGATCGGACGTCGATAGATTCTGGCGAGCCGGCGCAGCTCGAGCCCAGTGACCTTTCGTCGTCCTGCCTCGACCGCCAGGACGCTGGTCCTTGGGATGCCTAAGGCCCCGGCGACTTCAGCCTGCGTGAGGCCGAGCGTCTCCCGTGCCTCGCGCAACCGCTGTCCGACGACCTGATCGTCGATCTGCTCCGTGTCGGGGTCCATGGCAGTGCGCTCTTCGGTCACTTCGCTGGTCCCATGGCAATCGCCGTGGCGATGGCCCACCGCCGGTCGAGCGCGACCGTCACGACGAGCGACGCGATGTCGCGGTCGATTCGAGCGGCCGCTGCCGATCCCGATAGGTGAATGAGTGGACGCCGCCTATTGCCCATGTCGACCTCCACGTCGTGCGGATCGATCTCGCCGATGCCAAGCCCGAGCGCCTTCATTGCGGCTTCCTTGGCCGCCCAGCAGGCGGCCAGCTGTGAGGATTGACGTTCGCACTGCGCCAGCTCGTTCGGCGTCCAACCGGTCTCCAGGAATGCTCCCTCAGTTGCGCCGAGAAGCTGCTGAAGCTCATCGACATCGACGAGGTCGACGCCGATCCCAACGACGTTCGCATTCATGCGACCGCCTGCCCAGCCCGTGCAGCAGCGATGATGGCCTCGACTCCCGCCCTACCGCTGAAGCTCCCTCGCTCGTCGTCCGCCAGCGTTGCTTGGACCGCGAGCTCACCGATATCGAAGCCGGTCTGCTGCGCCAGGAACTTCAGGAGGTCAGAGAGCCCAATAAGGTTCCCGTAGGCCTTGGTAAGAAGGAACTGGTGCCGATAGACGGCAAGCATGCTCAGCCGGCCCGCCAGGAGCGTCAGGTCGATGTGTACTAGACACGGAAAGGCTCGCTGACGCCGATCCGTCGCGGCATACACCTGGAGACCCTGGTCGGGGATGTCGGCCTCCCCGCCGATCGCGATGTCGGCGGCGTTGTTCGCTGTCACGCCCCGAGTCCGGTGGCCACGTAGGTAGCGGATTCGGTCTGCCAGCTGATTGACACCACCGGGCTCCTTGCCAGGCCAGGTGACCATCCGCGAGAAGTACGTGCCTCCCTTGTTCCCATTCGCCGTCAGGAGGAGCGGCAGCATGAGCTCATATGAGTCGAACAGCGCGGTCGCGGCATCATCGAGGGCTTCCGCCTCGTCGGGACTGAGCCCTGGTCGCCAGGGGTAGCCGACGTCGCGATAGAGCTCGGCTGGAAAGATCGTGCCGGCCACGGTCTCAACCGACTGAGCCCGCCGTTCCTGTCCGTCGAGTGCCTGGTCGATGACCGCGCGAACGTGGGCGTCCTCGCTGCCGGGCTCGGTGATCGTCGTCAGGACATTCACGAGGCGACCGCCACCTCGAACAACCACTTCGACGGTTCGCAGCCACGCTTCGCTCACGGTCGCCGCGGGCTCGATGTAGGTGCTCATGCGGCTCCCCGCCGATGCTGATCGAGTGCTGCGCGGATGAGTCGCGCGACCCCGCGGACGCTGCGGAGATCATCACGTGGTACTTGGGCCAAGTTGACCAGGCGCGGTTGGCCGAAAGCCTTGCCAACCGTCCCGACGAGGCAGACCGCGATCAGACTCTTGATCGCGACGGAGCCGTCGGGGGCGATGTCCCCAGCCAGCAGCTCGTTCGTCGTCCGGTTCTTGAGGCGAGCCAGGATCGTCGTGAGCTCTTCGACCAGCCCATCGACGTCAAGCGAATCGATCCGCGCAGGGTCAACCACAACGGGTACGCGACGCGGGCGCGGTGGAGGAGCTGCGGGCGGGAGCTCGAAGAAGGGGGAGCGTGTGTTCTCAGTCACGACACGTATTGTCGGATATTCCGACATCGCCGTCAAGCCCGTCTACGCTTGGTGCGTGTGAGGAGTGCCGCCGAGCTAGTTGCGTACCCCCCGATGGCTGTGCTCAAGAACAGGCTCGCGCTCATGGCCTTGGCGTTGATGCGGCGGTTCGCAGTCGATCGGCGAGCCGCCGCTCGGTCGCAGCTCTCACGGACTCGAAGGCGCCGGCAATCGGCTGCGACCGATCGACCAGGACGGCGGTTTCAACATGCCTCGATGCCGAGAATAGGTAGCCGTCGCGGACTCGTGACGTGAAGGCGAGATCCTCTTCGTCGAATCGATCGTGCTCGGAGGCCCCGGTCTTGCGCGACAGGCCGAGTCTCGGTTCGACATCGACGACGAACGTTAGGTCTGGGGTCAACCCGGCCCAGGCAGCCGCGCTCATCTCGTCGATGAGGCCGACCGCAAGGCCACGGCCAAAACCTTGGTAGGCGACAGTCCCGAATGGGCCGCGGTCCGAGACGACTACCGCTCCGTCCTCGAGAGCCGGCCTGAGAACTTCGGCATAGGTCTGGGCTCGGTCGGCCTCAAAGAGGAAGGCTTCGGTCCAAGGGGCGGGAATCGTCTCGCCAGACAGAAGAAGGTCGCGAAGCGAAGTGCCGAGTTTCGTGGCACCAGGCTCGCGACTTGGGCGGACATCCCAGCCGACTTGCTCCAAGTGCTCGCGCAGCAGCCGAGCCAAGGTGGACTTGCCGCTGCCGCCGATGCCCTCGAAGGTGATTAGGAACCCACCGACGATGCGCCTCATGCCCGATCACTTATTGCCATATTCGGGCACCGATCGATCGAACCGACTTCGCTGATGGCCCGAGGGCGCCTGATCCAGAGTCTGTATATCGGAATCAGGCTCGCGAGCCGCGATTTGAGCATGTGGCGGGCCTCTGTCGGCCGCCGAATCGGGGTGAGTCAGATGCCCATCCCGAAATGAGTCAGATGCCCATTCCGAAAACGGAAAGAGTCTGTTGCCCTATCTGAGCGAGCGCAATTTACGCGGCGGGTCGACTAGTTTCAATGATCCATCGAGGTGCCATTCAATGCGGCGGCATTGTCTGGCCGCTGCCGCGGCAATGGGCGATGGGGCCTGCCCGTGAAGTCGAAGCTACCCCTGTCGCGACAGCCCCTTCGAGTTACGGACGGTCCTTTGGCAGGACGAACGGAGCGGCCCGCCGGAACCGGGTGTCCACGAGCTGATCGACCAGCGCGTGAGCGACATCTGTCCGGCTCACACGAGCGCCGAACTTCAGGCGGCTTGTCAGCCGGTAGCCCTTCGGCGGACCGTCGATGACAAGAGGCGGGCGTAGGGCCGTCCAATCGAGCGCCGTCGCCGAGAAGACCTCGTATTCGCGCTGCTTGGCCCCGACGACGTGCCGCGCAAACCGCCGAACGAGGACGGACGCGAGTTGATCCAGGAATGGTTTCCTGTCTCCAGGCACAGCCACCGCAGCGCCCGACAGCGCGATGAGGCGGTCGACGCCGGCCGCCTCCATCGCGGCCGTGAGGTTGCGCATTCCGACCTCAAGCGCCAGCTCGTCCTCCACCGTGTTCGACCGGGGACCGAGGGCGGCGATGACCGCCGATGACCGCTCGAGGGCGCCTCGGACCACGGTCGCGTCGGCGATGCTTCCATTCACGACGGTCAGCCGCTCTCGCAACTCCAGCGGGGCAGCCTCACGGACCAGCGCGACCACGTCATGGCCGTCGGCCAGCGCGCGTTCGAGCACCAGGCGTCCGATCTTGCCGGTGGCCCCCAGGATCAGGACGCGCATGGTCTCGCCAACATGCGGTTCATTCTGCCCGACCGCCGGCCGAGGCGTCGTTGCCCCGGGCCCGCTTCGTGGCCGTACACGTCCTGACGATACTCAGCGAGGGCGATTACCACTGCTCGATCGGCTCGGCGAACAATGACGCCAACGATCCACCTCGCGGACTTGAGGGTCCGACCGCCTTCTGAACCCTCGTACTTGCAGGCCGGGCTGTTCGTGACTTCCCGACCGACGGTCGCGTCGCGCTTGGTCACCTGACGCCGATTAGCGAATCCGTTGGCCTCTTGAGTCCGCTAGGGCCGACGTGCCCCCTCGAGTCACCGCCCGCCGCGACACGACGATCGGAGCGTCGCCGGATCGCGATCGCCGGCCAGGACGCTCGATGACCACCTGGCGCCACGCGGTCCTCCTCCGATCAGACCATGATCGAGTTCTCCGGGAGCTGGCGCGCCTCCGGCGGGGGCCGTGCCCCCCCTGCAGTGGTGGACTTTGAGCGATCCGTCGTGATCCTCGGCGACGGTGTCGACGGCGTCGGTCAGGACGCCAGCAGGACGGTCTTCGCTCGCTCACCTCCTTGGCCGAGCCATCATCGCCGGCCGGGTCAAGCCGGGTCATCGAGCCCTCCGACAGATAGCGCCGCTCGGCGATCGCCCACTCGTCGTGGATCTCGAGCAGGACCGCCCCGGCCAGCCTCGTCACCGCCGCCTCATTCGGGAAGATCCCGACCACGTCGGTCCGCCGCTTGGATCTCCTTGTTGACCCGCTCCAGTGGGTTCGTCGACCAGATCTTGCGCCAGTGGCCGACCGGGAACGCGCTGAAGGCGGTCACGTCGGCCTTCGCCTCGGCGAGCATCGCGGCGGCGACGGAAAGCGCGACTCGAGGCGGGTGACGATCTCGTCGAGCTGCTCACTGACCGCGGCCGCGTCGGGCTGGGCGAAGACGGTCCGGATGGCAACGAGGACCATCTCGGAACTGCCCTTCGGGATCCGGACCAGGACGTTACGCAGGAAGTGGACCCGGCATCGTTGCCAGGCCGAGCCCAGGAGGACCGCCGCGATGGCGGACTTGAGACCCTCGTGGGCGTCGCTGATGACGAGCCGCACGCCGGCCAGGCCACGCGCCCGGAGCGAGCGCAGGAAGGCCG
>JACCVQ010000219.1 GCA_013698095.1 Chloroflexota bacterium | reverse complement strand
GCCGGTCCGCCGCCACATCGACTCTGGGTCAGCTATTCGTTCAGCCGCCCGGACTCGCCTGACTCATGGAGCCACCCGTCTCGCTGCCCTGGGACTCCCCCATCTTGTCAAGGCCGGCGCGCATGTTCTGGACCGTCTGATCCAGCGGCTTCCCGGCCGACGCCTGACGGACGTCGTCCGCAGTGATGTCCGCCTCCTGGTGGCGAGTCTCAGGTTCGCCGCATCCGCAGTTCAAGCACATGGTCTGCCTCCGTGAATTCATTGGGGGTCGACAACCAAGGTGACTTCCAAGGGCCGGCACCCAACAGTCTCGTGGGGCTGCGCGCGTTGCGAAAGCCTGTCGATCCGGAGGTCTGTCGCAACCGCCAGCTATCCCGACGGGGCCAACCTGCCAGCGGTTGCCACTCCAGCGAGTCCGCGATCACCTTCACCCGATCAGCGACGGGCGGCAGACAGAACGAACGGTCCAATCGCTCGCGGTGCCCCGCCCAACGGGACGCACGATCCGGGCTCGCCGAAAACAGCAAGTTCCGCTCCGACGGAACAGTCGGCGCAGGTCGCGCGTCACAGACACTGACGCCGGGCGATCACTGGCAGGCTGATCGATCGCCCGGCGTCGCCATGTCCCCCACGTCCCGGAGACCGTGCTTCCTTGCCCCGCGACCCTCGACCCCTCGCCGCGACACGACCGACCGATGCAGCTACACTCCCGGCGATGGCCGACCGCGCGGCATGGAGCCATGCATCGCCCCCGACCCGCTCCCGGCGCTCCACCGTCGGCGCGCATGCGCGACCCCTCCAACCCGCCCAGCCCGACCGGCGGCCGATCGACCTTCGCCGACTGTTCGCGGCTTTTCTCTCATCTCTCGTGCCCGGCCTCGGCCAGGCCTTCAATCGGAATCGGCCGGCTGCGTCGTGGTTCCTCATTCCCACCGTCATCCTCGTCACGCTGGTGGCGCTCCTCGTGGTCACCACCGCGCCCGCCATCCTGCTCGCCCGGGCGATCGAGCCGCGGGCGCTCCAAGGGTTCCTGGTCCTCAACGTGCTGATCCTGGTCTGGCGCCTCGCCGCGCTCGGTCAGGCGTTCCTCGACCCGCGCCAGCCGGGGCGAACGGGGCGGCTCGGCTTGGTCGGGCTGGTCGCGATCGTCCTGTTCACGACGGTTCCGCACGCCGTTGCCAACAGCTGGGGCTCGACCGCCAGCGCCTCCTTCGCCCGGATCTTCGGACCCGGCGCGGGTGCCGTTGCGGCGCCCGCTCCCGACCTGACCAAGCGGATCAACGTCCTCGTCACCGGCATCGACAAGACGCCTTGGCGGACCGCCACCCTGACCGATTCCATGATGGTCGTGTCGCTCGATCCGGTCGGCCGGACCCTGACGATCGTGTCGCTCCCGCGCGACCTTGTCGGCGTCCCGCTCGGCAACGGCGACACCTACGGCCCGAAGCTGAACTCTTTGATGAGCTACGCCGACCGCAACCCGAAGGAGTTTCCCCAGGGCGGGATCAAGACCCTCTCGGCCGCCGTGGGCGCCCTGCTGGGGATCCCGATCGACTACTACGCGCGGCTCGACTTCGACGGCTTCGTGAAGGTCGTCGACTCCGTCGGCGGGATCGACATCGACGTGAAGGACGGCTTCACCGACCCGCTCTACGACGGCCTCGGGTTCAACAAGGTGGGCTACACGATCAGCGCCGGCCCGCATCACTTCTCGGGCTATGAGGCCCTCGCCTACGCCCGCTCGCGCCAGGCCAACGGCGAGAGTGACTTCAAGCGCGCCGACCGCCAGCAGGAGATCCTGGTCGCGATCCGGACGAAGATGCTCAGCGGCGGCTCGCTATTCTGGCAGGTTCCGGCATTGCTCGACGCGGTCGGCGACCTCGTGAAGACCGATATTCCGGTCGCGCTCCTGCCGACGCTGGCCTCGATCGCCGACGAGATGGGCAGCGGCGGCATCACTCGGACCGTCATCCGCTCGCCGCTCGTCCGGTCTGGCCGGAACCAGTATGGCTCGATCCAGATCCCGGACCTCAAGGCGATCCGGAAGGCGGCCGACGGGCTGTTCAGCGACCCGGGCACCCCGCCGACGCCGTGGGAGCCGAAGGCGAAGGCGTCGAAAGCGCCGGCGGCCAGCCCGAGGGCGTCGGTCGCCCCGTAGTCGCGGCGCGGCAGCAGTCCCTCAGGTCGTGGGCCGGTCCACCGGGCGAGGACGGGCGAATCGACCCGTCGGCGGCTCCCATGCGCCAAAGCGGGCCAGGAGCTCGTCCAGGTCGTCGTCGCGCAGGAGGAGGCGGCGATGCCGCTCGGCGACGAAGCCCTCTGCGACCGCGCGATCGAGGAACGCCTCGAGAGCCGAGAAATAGCCGCCGACGTCGAGCAGGCCGATCGGCTTGGCGTGGAGGTCGAGCTGGGCCCACGACAGGACCTCCGCGAGCTCCTCGAGGGTCCCGAGGCCGCCGGGCAGAGTGACGAACGCGTCGGCCAGGTCGGCCATCTGGGCCTTGCGCTCGTGGAGCGTCTCGACGATCCGCAGCTCGCTCAGGCCGGGATGGGCCAGCTCACGGTCCACGAGCCCGCGTGGAATGACCCCGACCACCTCGCCGCCGGCAGCCAGCGCCGCGTCGGCGACGGCACCCATCAGTCCGAGCCGGCCGCCGCCGTAGACGACCCGGATCCCGCGCTCGGCGAGGGTCGTGCCGGTCGCGGTCGCGGCGGCCACGTGGCGGGGATGCGTTCCGGGGTTGGCGCCGCAGAAGACGCAGATCGAGCGGATCGGCGCGGGACCGTAGGCCTCGGCCATCAGAACCCGAGCTCGCGCAGGATCGGGATCATCCGGCGGGCCGCCCGGCCGCGATGCGAGACCGCGTGCTTGTCGGCCGCGCTCCACTGGCCGAAGGTCCGGCCGCCGGGCGGCTCGCCTGCCGGTTCGAAGATCGGGTCGTAGCCGAACCCGCCCGAGCCCTTCGGTGCAGCGGCGATCCGGCCGCGGGTCGTGCCCCGGACGAGCCGGATCGGGACGGCGTCACGGGAGCCCGCGCCGTCAGGCGGCTGGGCAAGGGCGAGGACGCAGACGTAGCGTGCCCCGCGGCGCTCCGGCGGCAATCCGTGGAGCGCCGCGAGGAGTTTCGTGTTGTTGTCGACGTCGCTCG
This sequence comes from Chloroflexota bacterium, assembly GCA_013698095.1. GTDB lineage: Bacteria > Chloroflexota > Limnocylindria > Limnocylindrales > CSP1-4 > CF-46. Next base: position 22,906 of record JACCVQ010000219.1, on the reverse strand, counting down.
CCTCGGGACCGGCATAGCGCCGCGTCCGGACGCCCGGCGCACCGTCGAGCGCGTCGACCTCGACGCCGGAGTCGTCGGCGAGGGTCGGCAGGCCGGTTCGGCGCGCCCCGAAGCGGGCCTTGATCCGGGCGTTTGTCGCGAACGTGCTCCCGGTCTCGTCAGGATCGTCCCTGATGCCGAGGTCGTCGAGGCTGACGAGCTCGGCGTGCTCCAGCTGGAGCAGCTCGCGGAGCTCGGCCAGCTTGTGAGCCGAGTGGGTGGCGATGAGGAGGCGCAACCGCGCGCTCATTGCCCGCTGCGTGGGCGCTGTGACGGCTGGACTGCTCCTCGAACGACAGATTGCTCGGCCGGTGGGCAATCCAGCATCGGAAGGGCCTCGGGAGCGCCGGATTCCCTGCGCCAGCCGACGCAAGGCCCGCCCAGCGGGCATTCGTCCGGCCGAGCCCAGAAGCGGCTCACCGCCGGACTGTCGCCAGGATCTCGGTCTGGGCGGCGAACAGCTGCTCGAGCCCGGACGTGGCCAGATCCATCAGGCCGTCCATCGCCGCACGGTCGAACGGCCTGCCCTCGGCCGTGCCCTGGACCTCGACGAACGTCCCGGCGTCGGTCCCGACGACGTTGAAGTCGACATCGGCCCGCGAATCCTCGCTGTAGTCGAGATCGAGGAGCGTCTCGCCCGCGACGAGCCCGACGCTGATCGCCGCGACCTTGGCAACGAGGTGGCGGTCCATTCCGTGGGCGATCATCGCCGCGGCCAATGCGACGTACCCGCCGGTGATCGACGCCGTCCGGGTTCCGCCGTCGGCCTGGAGCACGTCGCAGTCGACGGTGATCGTCCGCTCACCGATCCGGCTCAGGTCGACCGCGTCGCGGAGCGAGCGCCCGATCAGGCGCTGGATCTCGTGGGTCCGGCCACCGAGCTTGCCCTTGACCGACTCGCGATCGGTTCGTTCGGCGGTGGCCCGCGGCAGCATCGAGTACTCGGCCGTGACCCAGCCCGTGCCCTTGCCGCGGAGATGGGGCGGGACGCGATCGGCGATCGTCGCCGCGCACAACACCCGGGTGTCGCCGAAGTGGACGATGCATGAGCCCTCGGCCCACTTCTGGACGCCGAGCTCGAAGCGGACCGCTCGGAGCTGGGTCGCGACCCGGCCGTCGGCCCGGAGCTGGGGATGGTTGCCGATCATCGGGCGGTCTCCTTCACGGTGTCGGTGGGGTGGGCCCGTTCCTCGGCCTTGGCGGCGTTCCAGAGCTCGTCGAGCTCGGCGAACGACAGGTCGCGCAGGGCGACCTCGCGTTCACGGGCCTGGCGCTCGACGCTTGCGAAGCGACGGCGGAACTTGTCGTTGGCGGCGCGCAGTGCGGCTTCGGCCTCGATCCCCTGCCAGCGGGCGACGTTGACGAGGACGAACAGGAGGTCACCGTACTCCTCGGCCTGCTCGGCCGGGGTCCCGGCCGCTCGCAGCTCCGCCAGCTCCTCGGTGACCTTGTCGAGGACGCCCTCGATCGTGGGCCACTCGTAGCCGATGTTTGCGGCCCGCTCCTGCATCTCCTGGCTGGCGGCCAGGGCCGGCAGGATCCGGCTGACGCCGTCGAGAGCGCCCTTCGGCGGCTTCACGTCGGCCGGAGGGACGGCGTCGGATCGGTCGACCGGCGACGCTTCGGCCGGGGGCGACGCGTCGTCCGATACCCCGGCCGATGTGCCCGCCCGCTCGTCGGCCTTGATCCGCTCCCACTGGCGGTTGACGTCGCTCGCGGTCCGCGCCTCGGCATCACCGAAGACATGGGGGTGGCGGCGGACGATCTTCGAGGCGATCGCCGCGTGGATATCGGTCAGGTCGAACACGCCTGCCTCGGCGGCAAGCTGAGCGTGGAGGATGACCTGGAGCAGCAGATCGCCGAGCTCCTCGGCGAGGGCCGGCGTCGCGCCCGTGCCGAGCGCGTCGTAGACCTCGTACGCCTCCTCGAGGAGATGGTTCCGGAGCGACTCGTGCGTCTGCTCGCGATCCCACGGGCAGCCGTCCGGCAGACGCAGGCGGTGCGAGATCCAGGGCATGGCCCACGGGCTCGCGACGGCCATGTCCGGCGCGACCGGACCGAGGTAGAGCGGTCCCGACAAGGCGTCAGCGGTCAGCTCGCCGACCGTCAGGCTCGCGACGGCCCCGAACCGCCCGACCGGATGATCGGCCGGGTACAGCCGCCGGATGACCGCCAGCGGATCGTCGCCACCGGGGCCGTGCCGTCCGGCGAGCACCGCGGCGAGCCCGGCGGACGGGGTGCCGGACACGTCCCGCAACGGATCGATCCGGAGCGTGGCCGCGGGCACGACCAGGGCCGGTCGCGACGGCTCGAGCGGCGTCGCGACGAGCGTCTCGGCGGCAATGACCTGGAGCCCGGCCGCGAGGTCGAGCCCCCAGCGGACGCGCGCCTCGGCGACGAGCGCGTCGAGCACCGTGGCCGGCCTCTAGCTGTCGAGCACGTCGCGGGTCACGGTCGCCGCGGCCTTCTTGCCCGCGTACCAGTTGCCGAAGGCGTCGGACTCGATCGTCTCGAGCTGGTCGGCGTCGGGCAGCGCCGTCTTCTCGGCCAGGATCTTGAAGAAGTGGAGGCCGTCGTTCTTCACGTCGATGACGTCTGTGAACGACCCGACCGGGGTGTTCAGGATGACGCTCGTGAGGCGGTCGTCGTGGGTCCCCTTGGCAACCCAGCCGATATCGCCGCCGGCACCCGCCTTCTCGCCCTCCGAAAAGTCCTTGATCAGCGTGGCGAAGTCGGTTCCGGTGGTCGTCGCCTGTGTCCTCAGCTTCGCGATCTGGTCGGCGTCGGGCGGGAAGTACATCACCTGGACGACGTGCCAGCCGAACGAGCTCTTGAAGGGCGCGAGCAGGTCGCCCGGCTTCAGGCCGTCGGCGAAGATCGCCGAGGCGAACGCGTCGTCGATCTGGCTCGTGATGTCGAAGTACGGCAGCTTGCCGCCACTGCCGTCGTCACCGGTGGCCGACGATTCATCGCTCTCCTTCCGGGCGATCGCGTCGAACTGAGTGGGATCGGCCTTGATCTTGTCGTAGGCCGCCTGGGCCGCCAGCTGGGCCTTTGTCCACTCGGGGTCCGTCTCGGGCAGCGTGCCGGCTCCCTCGGGATTGTCCTTGGGCGAGTAGAGGATGTGGCGGACCTTGATCGCCTTGTCGCCAGGCGGCTGTTGCGGGGCCGCGATGAAGAGCTCCTGGACCTGGCGCTGGGGTCCGGAGACGCTGGCCTCGGCAACGAGCTTCTCGCCGAGGACGGTCCGGATGACCTCACTCTCGATCGCCGCCCGGTAGACCTCGGGCTTGACCTTGGCGTCGACCATCTTCTGATCCCACGTCGTGTCGGCCTGGGCCGCCACGATCTCGGTCACCTGGCCGATCCGATAGATGCCATCGTCGTTGAGGATGACGTCGGTCGGGCTGTTGACCTCGAGCTTGAAGAGCGCTGCCTGCCAGTCGCCCTGCTCGATCGCGCTGGAGTCGATCCAGCCGAGATCGCCGCCGCTCGCCTTCGAGGCGTCGGTCGAGACCTCCTTGGCGACATCGGCGAACGCCTTGCCGTCCTTGATCGACTTGAGGGCGGCGTCGGCCTTTTCCTTTGCCGCTGCCTTCGCCGAGGGCGTCGCCACGGTCGCCGGCGCGATGACCTCGGGCTTGACCGCGATCACCCAGACGTGGCGCTCCTCCTTGCGGGTCTTGTCCTCGAGGATCCGGGCGTCGATCTGCTCGGCGGTCACCGTGACGCCGAGCTCCCTGGCGTACTTCGCCTGGAGATTCGTGTCTATCAGCTTCTCGACGATCGTGGAGGTGAAGGCCAGCTCCTTGTCGTCGAGCTGCTGGTTGATCTGCTCGATCCGAGCGGAGGCCTGGGCCGCCGTCAGGCGTCCCGCCTGGAGCTCGGCGTTGACCCGCGAGGCGAGCTGCTGGAGACGGAAGACCTCGACCGTCGCGCGGTCGACGAACTGGTCCTTGGTGATCGTCTGGCCGTCGACGGTTGCCGCGGCGGCCAGGTGCGATCCGTACCAGGTGGTCGCGCCGACGATGACGAGAATGAGGATCGCGATGACGACGGTCGCGCCGAACGCGAGGTTCGTGTAGAACGTGCGCCGGTTCGGATCGCGGCTGCTGCGCCCGCGGTCGACGGGCCGGACTCGGATGGTCATGGGGTGATGCGGTCCTGATCGTGAGGATGGGGGCGACGTCGCCGCCGGACGGTCCGGTATCGTACCGTACACGGCCGGTCAGTCCGGCCGCTCGCCCCGGATCAGGGCCTCGACGAGGCGCACGTACACCACCGCGTGCCGCTCCCAGGATCCAGCGCGAACGATGGCGAGGGTCCGCGCGACGGCGTCGGCGCGCTCGGCGGGCCGGTCGACGACCTCGAGAACGGCGGCCGCGAGAGCGACAGGATCGCCCGCGCCGTAGGTCAGGATCGTGCCCGCCGGGAACGTGGCCTCGACCAGCGGCAATCGTGTTGCGACCACGGGCTTTTCCATCGCCGCATACTCGAACAGCTTCGTCGAGAGGCTGACGTCGGTGAAGTCGTCCTGCCGCGTCGGCGCCAGGCCGATGTCCGCGGCGGCCAACGCGGCCGGTACGTCCTCGATCGGGATCCGGCCATGGAACGTGACGCGATCCTCGAGTCCATGCCTGGCGACCTGCTCGCGGAGGTGCGGTTCAGCGTCGCCGCGGCCGTAGACGTCCAGGCGGATCGCCAGATCGCGTCGCTCCGCGACGATCCGGGCGAGGCCGTCGAGGACGACATCGAGCTCGTACGTCGGCGTCAGGGCGCCCGCGTAGACGAGGCGAACGACACCGTCCGCGGCGAACGGCCGGGGGCTGGCGGCCGCGACATCGAACCGCCCGAGGGCGGCGCTGTTCGGGACGACATGGACCTTGTCGGACCTGACGCCGCTCGCTCGGAGGCGCTCCGCGAGGGCGGCATTGACGGTCAGGACCGCCGACGCGAACGCGATGGACATGCGCTCCTGGACGAGGAGAAGACGATGGACGATCGGGTTCGAGGCGCGTGGGAAACGGCTCCTGAAGAACTCCGGCATCGCCTCGTGCAGGTCGAGGATCACGGGGACCCCGACCAGGCGCAGGGGCAGGGCGGCGAACACGAGGAAGTCCGGCAGGCTGTGGACCTGGACGAGGCCGTAACGACGGCGGCGATGGGCGGTCGCCAGGGCCCAGCCGGACCGAACGACGAACGACAGGTACTCGCGGACGTAGACTCCGAGGCCGGCCCCCTGATGGCGCTGGACGCCGAGCCGCCGGACTGACACCCCGGCGAGGGTTCCGGCGACCGCGTCGTGCTCGCGCCTGAGTGCGAAGACATCGACCTCGTGACCCGCCTCGACCAGGGACTCCGCTTCGCGCCGGACTCGCGGGTCCTCGTCGTAGTAGGCGTGGACGACCATCGCGATCGGCCGCCGGGCCGCGTTCAGGTCCGGCTCCAGCCCGCACCCAGCCGGAGAACGCCGCCCGGCCGGACGACCTGGCCGGCAGAGCTGTTGACCGTGTCGACGACGAGGTCGGCCTCCCGATAGACGCGCCCCAGGTCGATCGCCCGGTGAGCCGTGATGACGACGATCACGTCGCTGCTCGACAGCAGCTCGTCGAGCTCGACCGCCGGCACCGCGACCCCGTTCGCGTCGCGGAACGAGGCCACGTGTGGGTCGTGGTAGCGGACGTCAGAGCCGCGTTCGCGCAGGCCGCCGATCACGTCGGCCGCGGGCGAATTGCGGGCGTCGCGGACGTTCGGCTTGAAGGCCACGCCGATCACGCCGACGCGCGCACCCTTGAGCGCCCGCCCGCGATCGTTGAGCGCCTCGCCGATTAGGTCGACGACGTGGCGCGGCATGGCGAAGTTGATGTCGCCGGCCAGCTCGACGAAGCGATCGATGAAGTCGAACTCGCGGGCTCGCCAGGCAAGGTAGTACGGATCGACCGGGATGCAATGGCCGCCGACGCCCGGGCCCGGGGTGAAGCGCATGAACCCGAATGGCTTCGTGGCCGCGCCGTCGATGACCTCCCAGACGTCAAGCCCCATCCGCTCGCACAGCAGCGCGAGCTGGTTCACGAAGGCAATGTTGACATTGCGGAAAACGTTCTCGAGGAGCTTGGCGAGCTCGGCCGCGTCGGGCGAGCTCATCTCGACGACGTGCTCGTTGATTCGGCCGAGGAGGGCCGCCGCCCGTTTGCTGCCGGCCTGCGTCGTCGCGCCGACAAGCCGCGGGACACCACGCGACGCGGATGCCGGATCGCCCGGGTTGACCCGTTCCGGGGCGAAGGCCAGGTCGAAGTCCGTGCCGGCGACGAGCCCGCCCGCCTCGAGCGCCTCGCGAAACGGCCCGCTCGTCGTGCCGGGAAAGGTCGTCGACTGGAGGATGACCAGCTGGCCCGGCCGGAGCTGGCCACGGATCAGCTCGGCGGCCGACAGCACAGGCCCGAGGTCCGGGTCCTTCGACTTCGTGATCGGCGTCGGGACGCAGACGAAGATCACGTCGGCGGCGGCGATCGAGGCGTCGGCCGCGAGGACGACCGACAGGCCCTTCTCGAGGGCGGTCCGGAGGCGCTCGTCCGGGATGTCGTCTATCGGCGATCGGCCAGCTGACAGCTCGTTGACCCGCGGGACGTGGGCGTCGATTCCCTCGACGGTCAGGCCGGCCTCGACGAACGCGATCGCGAGGGGCAGGCCGACGTAGCCAAGGCCGACGATCGCGAGTCGGGCATCGGTCGGCGGGTGCGGGAGCTCTCGCGACTCGGTCCGCGAGATCGTCATGCGGCCTCCATCGCGTGAAGGCTAGTCGATCCGCCGCCGTGGCCTCGGCCGCCCCCGCACCCGGCGAGTCGACCGTGCACCGCCGGCCCTGGTCACTGGCGCATGGGATCATGTCCCGCATGACGCACACGAGCGGTCACGGGCGGCTCGACGCGCCGGACGCGTCCACTCCAGATGGGCACGGGATTCGCGGCCGTCGGACACCGGCCGACGGCGAGCCTGGAACCGCGAGGCAGCCTGGAACCGCGAGGCAGCCGGCCGATTCACCGGCGACCTACGATCCGGAAACATTCTGGGAGGCCCGCCTCCGGGGCCGATTCGACCTTTCGGGTGCCGGGTTCCGCGGGATCGGCAAGCCGTTCAACGAGGCGCTGTACCGCCAGCGCGAGATCGTCTTCGACCGCGTGCTTCGGCGTCTGCGCATCGACCCGCCGCAGTCACGAGTCGTCGAGCTCGGGCCAGGCACCGGCTTCTATGTCGAGCTCTGGAAACGGCGCGGTGTCCGGTCACTCCTCGGACTCGACATCACGGCGGTCGCGAGCGAGCGCCTTACAGCCGCGTACCCGTCCTTCGCCTTCCAGCAGGTCGACATCACCGAGCCATGGCCCTCGCCAGATGCGTCGGCGGACGTCGTTACCGCGTTCGACGTCCTGTTCCATATCGTCGATGACGTCCGGTTCGCGACGGCCATCGGGGAAGCCGGGCGGGTTCTTCGTCCGGGCGGGGTCCTGCTTGTCAGCGACTTGTTCCCGCGTCGTGCAATCCGTGGCCATCACCACGTCAGCCGGACGCTCGCCGAGTACAAGGCGGCGCTCGCCCGCCATGGCCTGGATGTCGTGAGCCGGGCGCCGGTGTTCGTGACGATGCACCCCGCCGTCGACGTCCCGGCAGCGCTCGCCGCCCTGTCCGGCCGCTGGTGGTCGTGGCTCGAGCGGTGGCTGATCGCCGACCCGCGGCGCGGCCGCCGGATGGGCCGGATCCTCGCGTCGATCGATCGGGTCCTCACCCGGCCGTTACGCGGCGGCCCGTCGACCGAGGTGCTGATCGCGCGCAAGCGCTGAGCCCTGCCCTGCCCGTCGCGGGTCCGGTTCGGCCGGCGCGCGGGTCCGTGCTACGCTCCCGGGCGCATGTCAACGCCCACCCCCGCCCGACCGATTCGGGTTGCCCGACGACTCTCGTCGCGCGAGTTCATCGCCGAAGGCTTCCGGGAGATCTGGTCTCGGCGCAGGCTGGCTCGCTACCTCGTTCGAGCGGACTTGCACAAGCACGGTGCGGACACGTTCCTGGGCAACGTCTGGTGGCTGCTCGACCCGCTCCTCCAGATGGTCGTCTACGTGGTCCTCGTGTCGGTCATCGCGCGCGTGAGCAAGCCCGACTACCCGTTGTTCGTGTTCTGCGCCATCCTGCCGTGGAAGTGGTTCTCGACGGCGGTCAACGACGGCATCTCGTCGGTGACGTCGCGCGAGCGGATCATCAAGCAGGTGAAGTTCCCGACGATCGTCCTGCCCGTCTCGGCCACCCTCAGTGGCGTCGTGAACTTCGTCTTCGGGTTCATCCCGCTCGTCGCCCTCATCCTCCTGTTCTTCCCGCATCGTCAGTTCGCCACGATCCTGCTCATCCCGTTCGTGGCCGTCGTCCAGTTCGTCTTCAGCCTGGCGATCGCCATGTTCGTGGCCGCGACGAACGTGTTCTTCCGGGACATCGCCAACGTGGCGCGCCACGGCCTGCGGCTGTGGTTCTACCTGTCGCCAGCGCTGTACGAGTTGAGCGACGTCTCGGAGAGATCGCAGACCCTCGGGACGCTCATGGCGCTGAATCCGTGGACGCCGCTGTTCGAGTCGTATCGGGCGGTGATCTACGAGGGAACGATGCCGTCGTGGGGACCGTTGGCTGTTCTTCTCGCCGTCTCGCTCGTGATGCTCGCCCTCGCGACGCTCTACTTCAAGCGCCTCGAGCCGGCATTCGCGAAGGTCCTTTGAATGGGGACCCCGATGTCGACACGTGACGCGCCGCCGCCGTATGCGGTTGATGCCCAGGATCTGGGCGTCCGCTACAACCTCCGGCTGACCCGCCAGACAACGGTCCGGACGTCCTTCAGGAACCTCCTCAAGCGGAGCGACGGCCCGACCCACTTCTGGGCTCTCCGGAACGTCTCCTTCCGAGTCGTCCACGGGGAGAGCCTCGCCATCATCGGCCCGAACGGCGCCGGCAAGAGCACGCTCCTCCAGGTCCTGGCCGGGATCATCCGGCCCAACGAGGGCAGCGTCGACGTCATCGGCCACGTGTCGAGCCTGCTGACCCTCGGTGCCGGCTTCGATCCCGACCTGTCGGGCCGAGACAACATCCGCCTCGCCGGCGCGTTCCTCGGCATCCACCATCGCGAGATGGAGGAGCGCCTGCCGGGGATCGTCGACTTCGCCGACCTCGGCGACTTCATCGACGCCTCGATCAAGACCTACTCGTCCGGGATGCGAGCCCGGCTCGGATTCTCGATTGCGACCGCAGTGGACCCGGACGTCCTGATCATCGACGAGGTCCTCTCGACCGGCGACGCCGTCTTCCGGGCCAAGAGCAAGAAGCGGATCGTGGAACTGACGAAGGCCGCGAAGGGGATTGTCCTCGTCACCCATGACATGACCTGGGTCACCGAATTCTGCAACCGGGCGATCCTCCTCGAAGGTGGCAGGATCGTGCTGGAGGGCGCCCCGGCGGACGTCGTCAAGCTTCATCAGGAGCGGTCCGAGCGGTCGCGCATCGCCCGCGAGGAGGAGCTGGCCCGGAGGGTTGCCGCGGTCGACAAGCCGTCCGAAGCGACCGGATGACAGCGCGACGATGACGGAGCCTGGTTCGCGCCCGACTGTCTTCGTCGTCGCGACGTGGTTTCCGTCGGTCGACGATCCGGGGGCCGGTCGATTCGTTGCGGACCAGGCGGAAGCGCTGGCAGCCGCCGGCAGGTTCCGGCCCGCCGCGATCTCGTTCGACCCGGTGAGGCTGACCGGCCTCGCTCGGTCGCGCGCTGCGCAGGCGGGCGCGATCCTCGATGCCAGCCGGTCGACGATCCGCGAGGTCGATCAGCCGTTCGCGCGACAAGGCTGGTCCGTGACGCCGGGGATACCGGTTGCGCGACTGTCCATTCCCGACGGGTCCAGCGCCCTGTCCGGTGCCGCGCACGGGGCCGTCCACCGCTCGGCCATTCTCACGACATTGGGCGAACGGCTCATGGCCGATGGGGCGTCCTGGCCGCGGACCGAGGCGCGTCGGGGACGCACAAGCGTGGCGGAATTCGATCCGGACGCGGCCGGGATCGTGCATGCCCATACCGGCTATCCCGACGGGGCGTCCGCGATCGCGCTGGCGGATGCGCTCGGCTGGCCACTGATCGTGACCGAGCACGCCTCGTTCGTGGCTCGCCTGATCAGCACTCCCGAGCTCCGGGCGCAGTACGAGGCGATGCTCGAGCGCGCAGATCGGGTCTTCGCCGTGAGCGAATCGCTTGCCATCGAGCTGCGGTCGGCGTTTCCCATCCACGCAGCGACGATTGAGACGCTCCCGAACGCCGTCCCGGTCGATCGGTTTCCGATCGTGCCGATCGCGGCGCGGCGGCAAGACGAGCTGCTGTTCGTCGGTTACCGGAAGGCATCGAAGGGGATTGAGACGCTCCTGCGAGGCGTGGCGATCGCCAGATTCCAGCGGCCGTCGATCACGCTTCGCCTCGTCGGACGGCCGTCGAGTGACGAGTCGGAGGCAGCATGGCACGCGCTGGCGAAGGAGCTCGCGATCGCCGATGCGGTGACCTTCGAGCCGGCTACCGATCGAAGCGGCGTCGTCGCGGCGATGGGCCGGGCCAGCGTCTTCGTCCATGCCAGTCCGCGCGAGACCTTCGGAGTCGTCGTCGTCGAGGCACTGGCCTCGGGGATGCCTGTCGTCGTGACCGACTCCGGCGGCGTATCCGAGATCCTGGGGAGCGAGCCGGAGCGGCTTGGCGCGCTCGTGCCAGTCGACGATCCGGAGGCGTTCGGGGCGGCGATCCTGCGCACGCTCGATCGGCGTGACGCGTTCGATCCGGTCGCCCTGCGCGCGTCGGTCGAGCGCCGGTTCGGGGCCGAGTTCGTGGTCGAACGCCTCCATGTCGCATACCGCGAAGCGCTCGGACGATGGCCGTCGCGCGGAGGCCTCGCCAGTCGCGACCGGTCGCCCGGGCGCGGCGTCGCGCCAAGCGATCGGGTCCGCCCCGCCCGTTCCATCCTCATCGCTCTTGACCGCTCGGTGGCAGCGCGACGGCTTGGCGCGCTCCCCGCCGAGCTGCGCTCAGGAATCACCGTCGTGACGAGCCTCGAGCCGCCCGGCGTCCCCCTGCCGTCGGTCGGGCGACTGGTGGAGGTCGCGGTCGAACCGGTCTGGCAACCGGTGGTCCGAACCGGCACGGCGCGCCGATCGGGCCTGATCGGACGGTTGGCACGACTCGCCTCGGACCCGCTCGGGACCATCCGTCGCAGGGTCGAGCGGAACGCTCCCGCCAACGCCTGGCTCGTCCCGGCGACTGCGGCGATCCGTCGAATCCTCGTCGAGGACGGAGTGGATCCAGGGCGCCTGATCCCGATCGAGGGCCATGACGCGCTGGCCGCCGAGTCAGTGGCAGCAGCGGATCCGTCCGTCCGGAGCGAGGTCGGGCTGCGCGGCCTGGCCGATCGATGGGCGGCCGACGGCGGCGACGACGGATCCGCGAGCCGGTAGCGTCGCCCGTCAGCGGTTTCGGATCCCCTCGCGCCGGAACACCTCGTCGGCGACCCTGCCCGCCACGATCGGCCAATCGAACTCCGTCTCGGCCGTCGTCCGGGCGGCAGCGCCCAACCGTCGTGCCAGCGCCTCATCACCGAGGATCCTGATGAGACCGGCCGCGAGGTCGTCGGGCCGATCGCCCGCCGTGACGATCCCGACGCCGTGACGTTCCACGATCGCTGCCGTCTCGGTCCGCGGCGTGACGACGAGCGGCCGGCCGGCGGCCATCGAGTCGAAGAGCTTCACCGGCAGGGCGACGTCCATGTAGTCGCTCGCCGGATGGGAAATGCACATGACCGTCGCACGGGCGAGCTCCGAGCCGAGGTGGTCGTAGTCCACGGTCCCGATCTCGATCCATGGCTGGTCCGCGGCCACGACCCGGAGCCCCTCGAGATACGCCTCGCTCTCGGGCGATGTCGCGACAAGCCAGAGCAGCAGCCGGACGTCGGGGAACGATTCGCGGACGAGGCCGGCGGCCGCGATCAGGGCCTCGATGCCGCGGCCCGGGGCGGCGCCCGATACCAGTCCGATCGCCGGGCTGGACGGCCACGGTCCCGGTCGGACGTGTGCGGCGTTCGTCGCGTTGCCGCCGACGATCACCCGGCCCGGATCGAGGCCGGTGAGGGCCGCGAACGACGCAGTCGGGACCACGTGCCAGCGGAACAGCGCCTCGTTCAGGTCGCGCTTCCGCCGGAGCAGGTCGATGCGTGCCGGTTCGAGGACGATCCCGAGCGCCTGGAGCTGCGCGATCGAATCGTCGTAGATCCCGACAGCGACGGGATCGGCGAACCGTCGGGCGAGCGGGACCATCGACTCCGGAAGTTGTTCGGACGACGCGAGGTGGGCTCGACCGACGATCGGCTGGACGAACCCCTTCCAGCGCGGACCGCGGGTGGCCGCGACGAGGGTCGCGTTCGTCCAACGCTCGACGACCGTCGCATCGGTCCTCGCGGCAAGGGCCGAGAAGAGATTGCGGCGGCGGAGCTCGCCTCCCCAACGCGCATGGCGGCCCTCCCGGATGACGACCCAGCGATCAGGCCGAAGGAGGCGCATCACGGGGCGGCGTCTCGCTGGCGCCGGGCGACGACCTGGGCGGTCGGGTCCGCCGAGCCGCCGGAGCCGACGAGACGGGCGATCAGAGAGCGATAGTCGCGTGCGGCGCGCGGCCAGCTGTATCGATCACGGGCCATCGCGGCGATGCGCGTCCGCCGCTCGACAGCCACCTCCGGGCGCACATCGAGGACCGTCCGGATCGCGGCTGCGAGGTCGCCCGGTCGGAGAGATCGCGCCACGACCCCGAGCTCGTCGGCCAGGAGGATGCGGGCCATCTCGGGCAGGTCGGGTCCGAGCACGATCGGCGTTCCGGCCGCGAGCGCTTCCCAGAACTTGTTGGGCGTCGAGGCCCGCTGATTGGCCGACACGGGAGGGAGCGGAACGAGCGCGACGTCCGCCGAGGCGGCCCACGCGACGATCTCGTCAGGATGGACTGCCGGAAGGGTGCGATGGCGGCCCGCGAAGCGCGGGTCGTCGTCGCGGGCTCGGCTGGCAGCGAACCCGCGCCCGAACCCGATCAGGCAGAGCACGGCATCCGGGACCTCGAGGATCGCCTGGGCGGCGGCGTCCAGGCCGAGGTTCGGTCCGAGACGGCCCTGAAAGACGACGATCCGCGTGGTCGGCGGCACGCCCAGCGCCGCGCGGATCAGGTCAGGCGCACCGCCGGACAGGGTTGCCGGGCCGCGAACGTCGGGCCAGTTCGGCACGACGAGCGGACGCTCGGTGCGCCAGCGGGTCGCGAGGCGTGCGGCGAGGGCCTCGTTGACCGTGATCCGGGCGTCCGCGGAGCGGGCCCAGCGAGTCTCGCGCCGGCGCATCACTGCCTTCACGGGTGCCGGGACGCCGAGCAGGTTGTTGCCGTCCACCACGTCGTCGATCGCGTCATACAGCACGCGGCTCGTGCGCCCCGCCCGCCGGTCGCGGCCGCGCGCGGCGATGGCCGCCGCCACCGTCAGGCTCCCGCAGGCATGGTAGAGGTCGGCCGGTGCGAGGTCCCGATCGAGCGTCGCCCACCAGCCTCGGACGGTGTGCGGCCAGAGCGCCCAGCGTCGGAGCGCCGCGGCCACCGACCGTGCGATCCGGAGCGGGGCCGGTCGTGATCGCCATGGACCGGATGAGGGAGCGGATGAGGCGGCGCCACGCCCGGCCGCGAGAAACGCAAACGGCCCGCTCGGGCGGTAGCGCCGGATCGTGACCGATCCGTCCGCCTCGTGATCCGGAACGTCCGCCGATGCCACGGCCGCGATCTCGACGTCGAACCCGATGTCCTGCAGGGTTCGGGCGATCCGAAGGGCGCGCGAGTAGGGTGCCGCCGGATTGCCGACGAGGACCACGGCCCTGCGGCGCGCCGTCACGGGCGCGTCAGGCGCGTCGGTCACCATGGGCGCCCGGTGAGCCGGCCGTACTCCTCCAGCAGCACCGCGGCCTGCGCCTCCCAGTTGTAGGTTTCGGCTGCCGCCCGTCGGCCGCGCACCCCATAGGCCTCCCGGCCGTCGAGCGAGGCATCGAGGATCGACCGGATCGCCGCCGCGATGGACTCCGGATCGGCAGGATCGCACAGTTCGCCGCAGCCGGTCCCCGTCACGATCGTGGCCATGCCGGGCAGGTCCGAGGCGACGACCGGCACGCCCGCCGCCATCGCCTCGAACAGCTTGTTCGGCGTCGTCAGGCGGTGGTTCAGGGTCGATGGCTGGATCGGCATCGCCACGACATCGGCCGCCGCCACCCAATCGTGGAGCTGGTCCGGCGGCACTGCCGCCAGCACATGGACCCGGTCCGGCGCCGGGCCGGCCGCGATCAGCCGTGGCAGCTCCGTCTCGAGCGCGCCGTAGCCCATCAGCACGAGCTCCGCATCCGGAACGGCTCCAATGGCGGTGATGAGCTGTTCGATCCCACGATCGGGAAACAGGCCACCGTGGTACAGGATGACCGGCCGATCCGGGGCCACGCCGAGCTGGTCGTGAAACCGACGGACCGGCGGATCCGGCGGGTTGTAGCGCTCCGAGCAGTTCATCACGATCAGGGGCAGCGGGACCCGGAGGCGGTCTCGAAGGACCTCAGCGTACGCCTGGTTGACCGTGACGACGCGGTTGGCGGCGTGGGCCCAGCGCCGCTCGATCCAGGCCAGCAGGCGCCGGGCCGGGCCGCTCATCCGGGCCAGATTGCGGGCCTCGAGATAGATATCGCGAGCGTCGTACGTGACCGCGGCGCGATGGCGTCGGGCGAGATCGAGGGCGACCGGGATGCCCATGTAGGCCATGCCGTGATAGAGGTCCGCGCCGGGATCGACGGCCCGGCTGGCCTTCGTCTGGGCGCGGTCGGTCAGGACGATTGCCGCGAGGCGGGTCGCGCCGCGGATGGCTCTCCGGAGACGTCCGACGAGGCCGCGCCGGCCCGCCGCCACGGCCGCGTTCGACGGCTGCTCACCGTCGGCGCCGGTCGGCTTCCCTGGCTGGCCCGCGGACGGTCGCCGCCGGCGCGCCCGGACCCGACGCCAGAACGGAGCCAGCGGCAACGCGTCGACGGGGACCGCGGTCACCCGGATGATCCGGTAACCGTCGCTCGTCATCTCGTCGTCCGCCAGACCCGGCCCGGACCGCGCGAGGACGGTGACGGTGTGGCCGCGGGCCGCGCACGTTCGTGCGATCCGGTACGTCCGCGAGTCGAACTCGCCGGTGCTCGGAAGGACGATCGCAAGCCGCTGCGGGATCGTGGTGGGCCGAGGACGGGCCGCGTCGCCGGTCATCGGGCCGGCCCGGGCAACGTGCCATACAGACCAATGAGGGTCGCTGCCTCCGTCTCCCAGTTCCAGCGCGCATGGGCCGCAGCGAGACAGCGTCGCCGAAGGTCGGCGGTTTCGCTCGGCGACCGCTCCAGCACGCGCCGGATCGCGGCCGCGATCGATGCCGGGTCAGCCGGGTCGCACAGCTCGCCGAGCGGTCCATCCGGATCGTCCACGACCACGGCCCGCATGGCGGGGAAGTCGCTCGCGACCACCGGCAGCCCGGCCGCCAGGGCCTCGAACAGCTTGTTCGGCGTCGACAGGACGTGGTTCAGGGTGCTCGGCTGGAGAGCCATGACCGCGACGTCGGCGCCCGAGAGCCAGCCGACGACCTCCTCGGGCGGGACAGGATCGAGGACATGGAAGCGACCGGCCAGCCCGGGCTGAGTTGCCAGCTCCGCGAGCCGTGGCCGCTGCGAACCGTAGCCCAGGTAGACGAGGTGCACCTCCTCCAGCCCGGGCTCCTGGATGGCCGCCGCCAGCTGCTCCAGGCCGCGGTGCGGACCGAAGCTGCCGTGGTAGATCGCGATCGGCCGATCCGGAGGCGCGGCGATCGCCTCGCGCATCCGCGGATCGGGCGCGATCGGTGGCTTCCAGCGGGGCGGGCAGTTGTGGACCACCGCGACCCGGGGCAGGCGATAGCGCCGCCAGAGCTCGTCGGCCAGCGCCCGGTTCACGGTGATGAGGGCGACGGTCTCGTCGATCCAGGCCTGCTCCCGGCGAGCGAGGCGCCGCCGGATCCAGGCCGGGCGCCGAACGTTTGCACCGGACTCGAGGAAGATCTCGTGGCTGTCGTACACGACGATCCCGCCGTGGCGCCGGCGGGCCGCGATCGCCGCCGGCAGCCCGCTCAGATCGTGCCCGTGGTGAACGTCGGCCGGAGGCGCGGCGGCCGCGGCGGCGCGGGCCCAGCCCAGAACGGCGAACCGCCACAGGACGGCCCAGGTCAGGGTTTCCGATGCGACCGGCCGGCCGGCGACCCGGTCGAGCAACCGCGCCGCCCCGCGCAACGGCAGCCCGAGGATTCGCCAGGGTCCGCGCCACCAGCCCGGGATCGGGACGCGGACGATGTCGAACCCGGCGCGGCTCTCGCGGTCGCCGATCGCGCTCGTCGTGTCTGCCGGCCGGGCGAGCACGGTCACCGCGTGGCCGGCCGCCGCCAGGGAGCCTGCCTCGCGGAGGACCCGCGAATCGTGGGTCACGTCGCCGTATACGAACATCGCGATCCGGAGGGCGGCCGGCGAGCCCGTCACCCGGCGGCCCGGGCGAGGATGTCCGCGATCGCATCGGCCGCGTAGGACGGCGCGATGGAGCGCGTCGCGTGCGGTCGCCCGCCGGCGCGAACCGCCGAGCCGGACGTGTCAGCCGCGCCCGGCCGAACGGGTGCGATTCGCTCGAGCGCCGCCGCGGCGACCGCCCGATCGAGCCCGACGACGACCATCCGTCCGTCGCTCTCGGCCACCGCCTCGACCCATTCGGTCCGGTCGCGCAGGATCAGGCACGGCACGCCGAGCCAGGCAGCCTCGCGCTGGACCCCGCCGGAGTCCGTCAGGACCGCCGCCGCGTGGAGCTGGAGCGTGAGGGTCGTCCGGTAGCCCTGCGGAGCGATGACCCGGACGTCATCGGCCAACCGGATCCCCGCTGTTTCGAGCGCGGCCGCGGTGCCGGGGTGGAGGGCCAGCACGACCGGCCGATCGGGTCGGGCGACCGACGCCAGCAGCGACGTCCAGCCGACGAGCCCGCTCGGAGTCCGGTTCTCCGCCCGGTGGACGGTCGCGAACAGGTAGCCGCCCGGCACGAGCTGGAGCTCACGGGCGGGCGCCGTGGCGGCCAGCGCGCCGGGGTCCCGGACATCGGCCGAGACCCGCGCCGCCAGGTCCTGCATCAGGTCGCCGACGAGCGCCACCCCGTCGACGATCCCCTCTGCCGCCAGGTTCGCGGCCGCAGCCGGCGTCGGGGCGAACAGCCAGCGCGCGAGGTGATCGGTCACGACCCGGTTGATCTCCTCCGGCATCCGCCGGTCGAACGAGCGCAGCCCCGCCTCGACATGGGCCACCGGAATGCCGAGCTTGGCCGCCGCCAGAGCCCCTGCCAATGTCGAGGTCGTGTCGCCGTAGACCAGCACCGCGTCAGGCCGCTCCGCGATCAGGATCGACTCGATCGCCGGCAGCATCCGCCCGGTCTGCTCGGTCTGGGTCCCTCCGCCGATTCCGAGTGAATGGTCCGGTCGGGGCAGGCCGAGCTCGTCGAAGAACGCGCCGGCCAGCGCATCGTCATAGTGCTGGCCGGTATCGACGAACACGTCCTGGTGGCGGGCACGGAGCGCCGGCAGGAGGGCGGCGGCCTTGATCAGCTGGGGCCGGGTCCCGACGACGCTGACGATCCGCAAGGGGACCGCGGCCTATCCGGAGCCGGGGCCGGAGCCGGGGCCGGGGCCGGCTGCCGTGACCGCGCGTGGACGTGGCGGCACGCCGATCCCGCGGTAGGCGACCGCCGCCGGGAGGGCCAGGTCGCGGAGGCTGTCCCGGCCGTCGAACAGGACCTCCAGCTCGGGGAACCAGGTGGGATCGAGACCACCGAAGAGCGGGTCGGCGGTCTGGGTCACGATCACCCGGAACGGCGCGGTCTCGCCCCACGTCCACGACGTCGCCCCGAGCCGCGCGATCTCGTCGGGCAACAGCAGCGGATCCCAGGCCGACACGAGCGCTCCCTGGTGGGCGAGCCGCTCGATCAGCGGCAAAGCCCGCGAGTACGCCAGCTCGTGCACGCCATGGCGATAGGTCAGCCCGAGGACGAGGACCGGCACGCCCGCCAGCCCGCCGATCTCACTCTCGATCGAACGGATAACCGCCCCGACCTGGCCGTCGTTCGTCCGGCGCGCCAGCTCCACGAGCTCCAGCTCCGGCGCGCGCGACAGCAGGAAGTGGGGATAGACCGGGATGCAGTGGCCGCCGACACCCAGCCCCGGCTGATGAATGTGCGAGTACGGCTGTGAGTTGGCGGCCGCGATCACCTCGTGGATGTCGACGTTGACCCGCTCGGCGTAGCGGGCGAACTCGTTGGCCAGGGCGATGTTCACGTCGCGATAGGTCGTGTCGGCGAGCTTGCTGAACTCGGCGGCCTCGCTGTTGCTCATCGCGACGACCTCCGTGTCGAGGACGCAGTCGTAGAACGCGGCGGCGCGGTCGGTGGACGCCGGCCCGATCCCCCCGACGAGCTTCGGATAGGTCGCGAGATTGCGCAGGGCAGCGCCGCTGTACAGCCGCTCCGGTGAGAAGGCGACGAAGAAGTCGCGCTCGGCGCTGAGGCCGGACGCCTCCTCGAGGCGCGGCGTGAAGCGGTCGCGCGTGTCTCCGACGGGCAGAGTCGTCTCGAAGATGACGAGCGAGCCCTTGTGGAGCCCGGGCGCGATCGCGGCGACGGCGCTGTCCATGGAGCGGTAGTCGGGCTGCTGCTCGTCGTCGAGCATGACCGGCACGATCAGGACGACCACATCGGCCTCGCGGGCGGCAGCCGCGCCGTCGGTCGTGGCCCGCAGGCGGCCACCGGCGTGGGCCGTCGCGACAAGCTCGGCCAGGCCGGGCTCCTCGGTCACGTGAGAGCGGCCCTCGTTGATCGCGTCAACCACGGCCTGCTGGACGTCGACTGCGATCACGTGCCAGTCGTGATCGGCGAACTGGGCGGCCAGCGGCAGTCCCATCTTGCCGGCCCCCACGACCGCGACGATGCCGGCCGTGCCCGGCTCCGCGGCCCACGGCGCCGACTGGATCGCCGGCCCGTGGCCGCAGGCGTGGACGGGCAGCTCGATCGAGCCGCCGATCAGGCTCTGGACGGACGACGGGCGTGAGACGATCGTCATGACGCGGGTGCGAACCTCGAGGTCAGGGTCGTGAGATCGACGGCGACGCCGTTCGCGGCGGACTCGAGGAGCGAGGTGGCGATCGCGACCGCCCACAGCCCGTCCTCGGCGTCGACGACCGGCTTGCGGCCGTTGCGGACGACGCCAAGGAATGCGTCGATCTCCGACGCAAGCGGCTCGGCCGACGCGACCGGCAGCACGACCATCTCGCCCTCGAACGTCGGGGCGTAGCCGCCGATCAGGTGCGGGTTCGTCGTATCGGTCGCCCGCGTGAAGGTCAGCCGCTGGGTCAGGTAGTCGAGCTCGAACATCCCCTCCTCGCCGACGACGACCAGCTGCCGGCGCTTGGCCGGGGTGAGCCAGTTGACGTCCAGCATGCCGGTCGCGCCGGACGGGAAATGGAGGAGACCGAAGAGGAGATCCTCGTTCGTGGCGTGGATCCGCTGGGCCGTCTCGCCGTAGACCCGCGACGGCCGTTCCCCGGCGATCCAACTCAGGATGTCGGCGTCGTGGGTGGCCAGGTCGACGGTCACGCCGACGTCCCGGATCCGGGCCGGGAACGGTCCCGCCCGGCGCGACGCGATCGAGAAGATCGAGGACAGCCAGCCGTCGTCGATCAGGCGGCCGAGCTCGAGGACCGCGGGGTTGAAGCGCTCGACATGGCCGACCTGGACCGGGACTCCGGCGGCGCGCGCCGCGACGACGATTCGCATCGCCTCATCGACCGTTGCCGCGAGCGGCTTCTCGACGAGGACCGCGATCCCACGCTCGATCGCAGCCAGGGCGAGCGGCACGTGAGCGGTCGTCGGGGCCGCGATCACGACTGCGTCGAGCTCCGCCTCGGCGATCATCGCCAACGGCTCGGCAAAGCCCTGGGCGCCGGTCTGGCTCGTCGCCCCGGTCAGGGCCGCCTCGATCGGATCGGCGACCGCGACCAGCCGGATATCGTTCCGGGCCGAGAGGATCCGGAGGTGATTCCGGCCCATCGAGCCGAGACCGGCCAGCCCCACCCGCAACTCGCGGTCCCCGGCCGGCTGCCAGGTCGCGGTCATCGGGCGGCGATTCCCGCGGCGGGCTGGGCCCCGGGCTGGGTTCCGGGCGCTGAACCGGGGGCCGCGGGCGCTGCGCCGACGGCCACTGTCGCGTTCGGTCCGAGGTGCCGTTCGACCGCGCCTGTCACCGCAGCGATCACCTGATCCTGCTCGGCGTCGGTCAGCCCCGGGAACATCGGGAGGGCGAGGGTCCGAGCCGCGGCGTCGTCCGTCACGGGCAGCTCGGCGTGGAGGCCGCGCTCCATGATGTAGCGCTGGCGATGGACCGGGATGGGGTAGTAGATGTCGGCTCCGACGCCCGCCTCGCGGAGATCGGCCACGATCGCGTCGCGGGCGCCGCCGACGTCGAGGGTGTACTGGTGGAATACGTGGGTCCGGCCGTCGGGCGTGATCGGCAGGCCGATCGGCAGCTCGCCGAACGCGGCGTCGTAGCGGGCAGCGATCTCACGGCGGCGGGCCGTGTTGCGCGGCAGCTTCGCCAGCTGGGCGAGCCCGATCGCTGCCGCGAGGTCGGTCATCCGGAAGTTGAAGCCGAGCATCTCGAACTGATAGCGCGCCCGCATTCCCTGGTTCCGGTAGACGCGGAGCCAGTCGGCGAGGGCGCCGTCATTGGTCGTGACGAAGCCGCCCTCGGCGGTCGTCATGTTCTTGGTCGCGTACAGGCTGAACGCACCGTGCCCGAACGAGCCGGCCATCCGGCCCCGGAATGTGGCGCCGTGGGCCTGGCAGGCGTCCTCGACGACGACCAGGCCATGGCGATCGGCAATCGCCCGGATCATGTCCATGTCGGCGACGAGCCCGAAGAGATGGACCGGGCAGATCGCTCGGGTCCGGGGCGTGATCGCCTGCTCGATCTTCTTCGCGTCGATCAGGTACGTGTCGGGCTCGATGTCGACGAAGACCGGCGTCGCGCCGGTCGACAGGATCGCGTTGGCCGTCGCCGCGAAGGTATGGCTGACCGTGATCACCTCGTCGCCCGGCTCGAGCCCGATGCCGGCGAAGATCGCCATCAGGGCCAGGGTCCCGTTGCCCATTGCGATCGCGTGCGTGACGCCGACGTATTCGGCCCAGCCGTCCTCGAGCTCCTTGACCCGCTTGCCCTGGGCGAGCATCCCGCTCTGGAGGACCTCCGTCACGGCCGCGATCTCTTCCTGGCCGATGTCGGGACGGGCGATCGGGATCATGCCGGTGCTCCTGTGCGCGGGCCGGACCGCTCCTCGAGCGTCTCGGCGTCCTTGAGATAGGCGTACGTCCGACCGCACGCCGGGCAGATCAGCTCCTGGTGGGCGGCGTAGCGACCGGGCTCGGCGGCCATCGGGTCACCGTTGCTGTCGACGAGGCGAGCACCGCAGGCGCAGACCCAGCCGATTCGGTGGGCCGGGCTGCCGACGACGAGGGCATGGTTGGGGACATCGCGGGTGACGATCCCGCCGGCACCGACCATCGCGTATCGGCCGACGGTCACGCCGGCGACGACGACCGCGCCGGCCCCGATCGAGCAACCATCCTCGAGGCGGATCGGGCTGACCTGCCAGTCGGCGGCGCGGGCAAGCTCGCCCGTCGCGGTGATGGCCCGCGGATAGCGGTCGTTGGTGAGGATCGCGCCGGGGCCGATGAAGACGCCGTTGCCAACCGTCACGCCGTGATAGACGAGCGCGCCGTTCTGGATCTTCACCTGGTCCCCGATGGTGACGCCCTCGTCGATGAAGACGTCCCGCCCGATGACACAATCGCTGCCGAGCCGGGCTCCGGTCCGGACCTGGGCCCGGTGCCAGATGCTGGTGCCCGATCCAACGGTCACGTCGGGCTCGAGATCGGCGGTCGGGTGGACGCGCGCGGAGGGGTCGATCACGGCTTGGTCAGAGGCTCCAGTGCGGATGCGTCGGCAGGCGGCGCGATGCGTCTCAGCGTTCCGCCGGGTGCGCGGGGCGCGGCGGCGAGTATATCCGAGCCCTGTGCCGGAACCCCGTGGCCCGTCGTCCGCGAGCGCGCCTCCGCACCCGAGGAACCATGCTCAAGAGTCGTTGACGGGGTGAACAGATAGCGCGAGCTCGCTCGCGGCTCGCGCTGCTCGGGTCGCTCAGCGGCGCCGCCGCAGCAGCGACGTGATGATCCCGAAAGCGGCCCCGAACGCGAGCGCGCCGCGCCAGTCGAGGAGCGTCCGGACGTTGCCGTCGACCTTGCGGGCGAGCAGGACGAAGACGCCGGTGGTTCGCTCGGCGTGGACGGTGTTGGCGATCAGCAGCCGGACGAAGGACTGTTCGATCCGGGCGTCGCGGGCCACGATCGAGCCGGCCCCGCCCTGGGTGATCGTGAGGTCGCCAGTCAACGCAGCGCCGATCCCGCCGAGCTCGACGCTCAGCCGGTCGGCGCGGGCCGCCCCCACCCCACCCTGGGTGATCGCGATGTCGCTCGCTCGGGCCCGGCCGATCCCACCCTGACGGATGTCGATGTTCGTGGCGTTGGCGGCGTCGAGCCCACCCTGGCGCACCGTCAGGGTGTCGCCGGTGACCGAGCGCGGGGCTTCGGCGGCGAGGGTCGAGGCCCGCCGGGACGCGGCTGCCGCCT
>JACCVQ010000215.1 GCA_013698095.1 Chloroflexota bacterium | reverse complement strand
ACCGTGGCCGGCGCCGGCGCCGTGGCGCGGAGCTCGACCGGGGTCGCCCGCCAGCCTGCCGACACGCTCGCGAGCGTGAGTCGCCAGGCCGTGACCGTCGCGTCCTCGGGCGGTCGCGCTGAGGTCCGCCATGGGCTGCAGTAGCCCAGCTCGCTGATCGCTGCCCCGAGGGGAGCGACCGGGATCGCAGGGTCGAGCGGGCCGCTCGCTACCCATGCCGGATCCATCGTCCGCCACGAGCGCAGCTCGCGGCCGCCCCAGCGCTCCCGGGCGTAGACGCGCCAGCCCGACGGTTCCTGGCAGTGGTAGCGGAGGCTGGAGAGTGGATCGGCGGTCGGCTGGGCCGGCCGCGCTGTTGGACCGGCCGGGACCCGCGGCGCCGCCGGCGCGGCGGTCGGCCAGGGCTTGATCCAGGCCATCGCGAGGAAGATCGCGACCAGGGCAACGACGGCGCCCGGCCCGCGGCCACGGCCGGCCAGCCGGATCGTCGGCGTGGGAGCGCGCCGGTCAGGCGCGGACCCGTCCATCGGCTCGACCGTGCATCGGGCGATCCTTTCCGGCTCGCCTCGCGGCGATCCATGCCGAGCGTGTGGCTAGATCTCGCCGAGGTACGCCTTCCGGACCGTTTCATCCTCGCGGAGCTCTGCCGCATCGCCGGTCAGGACCACGTTGCCGGTCTGGAGGACGTAGCCGCGGTGAGCGATGTTCAGGGCCTGGAGCGCGTTCTGCTCGACGAGCAGGATCGTCGTCCCGGCCGCGTTGATCTCCTTGATGGTCTCGAACACGACCTGGATCAGGATGGGCGCCAGGCCGAGCGACGGCTCATCGAGCAGGAGCAGCCGCGGCCGGGACATCATCGCCCGCCCGATCGCGAGCATCTGCTGCTCGCCGCCGGACAGGGTGCCGCCCTGCTGATAGGTCCGCTCCTTCAGGCGCGGGAAGAGGGTCATGATCCGCTCGACGTCCTCGTCGATCTCCTCGGGCGGTCGCGTGAACCCGCCCATCTGGAGGTTCTCCAGGACGGTCAGCCGGGAGAAGATCCGGCGTCCCTCGGGGGCGTGCCCGATGCCGGCCTTCACGAGGTTGTGAGCTGCGGTCTTCGAGACGTCCTGACCGTCGAACGTGACTGTCCCCTGGCGCGGATGGAGCAGGCCGCAGACCGTCTTGAGGGTCGTCGTCTTGCCCGCCCCGTTGGCCCCGATCAGGGTCACGACCTCGCCCCGGTTGACCTCGATCGTGACGCCCTTGAGGGCATGGATCTGGCCGTAATAGGTGTGGACGTCGTCGAGTCTCAGGAGGACGTCGCCCGTGGCTCCGTCCTGGCCGGCCGGTCCTGGCGCGCCGCTGGTGATCGTCTCGGCCGTCATGACGCCGGCGCCCCGAGGTAGGCCTCGATGACGCGCGGATTCCGGCGGACCTCGTCGGGCGTGCCCTCGGCGATCCGTTCGCCGTGATCGAGGACGGTGACCCGGTCGCTGATGCCCATGACCACTTTCATGTCGTGCTCGATGAGCAGAACCGTCAGCCCGAGATCGGTCCGGAGCTGGTTGATCAGCGCCATCATGTCGGCCGTCTCGTTGGGGTTCATGCCGGCGGTCGGCTCGTCGAGCAGGAGGAGCGCCGGATCGCTGCCGAGAGCGCGGGCCACCTCGAGCCGGCGCTGGTCGCCGTACGGCAGGTTCTTGGCCAGCTCGCCCCCGACGCCCTTCAATCCGACCAGGGCCAGGAGCTCATTGGCCCGCACCCGGGCGGCGATCTCCTCACGCCGGTTGCGCGGAGTCGAGAACAACGCGTCGAGCATGTTGGCCTTGAGCTTGATGTGCATCCCGACGAGGACGTTCTCCTCGGCCGTCATGTTCTGGAACAGGCGGATGTTCTGGAAGGTCCGCCCGATCCCGGCCCGGACCATGTCGTTGGGCCGGGCACTCCGGAAGATGCCGAGCCGGATCAGGAGGCGGTGGTACCAGTCCGGCCGGGCGATCGCGGTGAGGAGCATCAGGATCAGGGCGACCAGGGTCACGGTGGCGCCAAGGAAGCCGACCGTCTCGTTGTTGGCGGCAGCAAACACGAGCGCGCTGAGAATTCCGACGATGACCGCCGGGGTCACCCACAGGATGGGCTCCAGCCAGGCCCGGATCGGCCGGGCGACCATCGTTCGATTCCGGATCGCGATCCGGCCCGAGGTCGGGTCGTAGATCCCGGCAATGATATTGAAGAACGTCGTCTTCCCGGCGCCGTTGGGGCCGATCAGACTGACGATCGAGCCGTCCGGGATGGTGAAGCTCACGTCGTTGACGGCAACGAGGCCGCCGAACCGCTTCGTCACGTTGTGGGCCGCGAGGATCGGGGCCGTCGCCACCTCCTCGACGGTGGCGCTGGCGAGGATCAGCTCCGCCTCGGCCGGGTCGATCTCCGGCGGCGCGACCTCGGCCGTTATGTCGACGACCGCCGGCTCGAGCGGATCGCCCATCCCCTCGGGGACGTCTCGCTGGCCGGTCACAGCGCCTCCTCCATCGTCGCCTTCGCGCTTGACTCGGTGTCGGCCGCATCGGCCGCGTGGAGCTCCTGCTTGCGGCGCTGGCTCGGGAAGAGGCCTTCCGGCCGGAACAGCATCATCAGGACGAGAGCCAGCCCGTAGAGCAGGAACTGGTACTGGACGAAGTTCACGTCGCTCAGGACCGGGACGTGGAAGGGCAATCCCTCGAAGAACGTGTTGAGCTGTTTCAGGAACACGATCTGGACCGTGTAGATCACGAACGCGCCGAGGGCGACGCCCCAGATATTGCCCATCCCGCCGAGGACGACCATCGCCAGGATCGTGAACGACACGGTCGACAGGAACTGGCCCGGGTCGACCGAGGTCAGGCTTGACGCGTTGAAAGCGCCCGCGAAGCCGGCCGTCGATGCGCCCAGGGCGAACGCCATCAGCTTGGTCGTGACCGTGTTCAGGCCATTGCTGGCGGCCGCCAGCTCATCTTCGCGGATCGCCATCCAGGCCCGCCCGATCCGCGACTCCGTGAGGCGGTAGATCAGGATCATCACGATCGTCACGAGGACCAGCATCAGGACATAGAAGGGCCACGGGTTCAGGAGGGTGAACTCGACGAACGGGATGTCCGGCTTGTAGACGCCGCCGATGCCGTTCGTGCCGTTCGTGTACTTGTCGGCGTTGAGGAAAACGATCGGCACGATCTCGCCGAAGCCGAGGGTCACGATCGCGAGGTAGTCGCCGCGCAGGCGGAGGGTTGGCGCGCCCAGGAGAACCCCGAAGGTCGCCGCGACGAGGGCGCCCACGACGAGCAGCACGATGAACGGGAAATGCTGGCCAGAGAACGGCGACGCGCCGTAGGCGTAGGCGTACGCGCCGATCGCGAAGAACGCGGCATAGCCGAGGTCCAGCAGGCCGGCCAGCCCGACGACGATGTTCAGGCCGAGGGCCAGCAGGACGAAGACGCCGGCGTTCGAGAAGCCGCTGACCCAGACGCTCTGGTTCTGGAAGATGTTGAACGGCGGGACGAGCGCGATCAGCGGCAGCAGGACTCCGACGAGGGCCATGCCGAGCAGGATCGACGTGCTCCTGTGGACGTCCACGAACTCGCGCAGCGTGGCGCGCGACAGGCTCGTCCGTCCCTTGACGCGACCGGTCATGCCCGCTCTCCGATCTGCTGGCCGAGGATGCCGGCTGGGCGGAAGACAAGGACGACGATCAGGACGACGAACACGATCGCCTGCGACCAGCGTTGCTGGCCGTTCGCGGCCGCGAAGACCTCGAGGAATGCGATCAGAAAGCCGCCGAGGGCCGCACCGGTGAGGTTGCCGATCCCGCCCAGGACCGCGGCCGTGAACGCCTTCAGGCCGGCGTTGAAGCCGAGGTCGAACCGGACATAGCCGAGGTACTGACCCTGGAAGACGCCCGCCGCACCGGCCAGTGCGCCACCGATCAGGAAGGTCATCGCGATCGTCTGGTTCAGGTCGACGCCCATCAGCTGGGCCGCCTGCTGGTCCTGGGCGGTTGCCCGCATCGCACGGCCCAGGCGGGTCCGGCTGACGAACTGCTGGAGACCGTAGAGGAGGACCAGGGCGACCAGGAAGATGAACAGGTTGAGGTAGCGGATGTTGGCCCCGAGGAACTGAAACCCGTCGGTCGGGAAGAGCTGCGGGACGGGCCGGTCACCGGTGCCGACGATGATCTGGATCACGTTCTGGAGGATCAGCGACACGCCGATTGCGGTGATCAGCGGGGCGACCTTCGGCGCGTTCCGGAGGGGCCGGTACGCAAACCGCTCGATGCCCATGTTCAAAACGGCCATCAGGACCATCGACACGGTGAACGTGAGCAGCAGGATCCCGGCCAGCAGGGCGATGTTCGTCACGATCCCGGTCTGGCCCAGACCGACGACGTTGAAGATCGGATCCGATGTCAGCGTCCAGAGGGCGACGAACGAACCGACCATGAAGACATCGCCGTGGGCGAAGTTGATGAGCTCGATGATTCCGTAGACCATCGTGTAGCCGAGCGCGACAAGAGCGTAGATGGCGCCGAGGGTCAGGGCGTTGGCCACCTGCTGAGCGGCGGTCGCGGTGCTGTTGAGCATGAACGCGAGGAGCAGGAAGTACGCCACGATCCCGATCAGGCTGTACCCGACCAGCCGGAAGCGACGGATGAAACCCGGCGCCGATGCCGGCGACGAGCTTCTGGCGACGGTCACGGCACCCTCACTCCTGCGCAGCGAAGAGAGACGACGAGGCCGGGGATCGGAGATCCCCGGCCTCGGTCATGGCTTGCCTACTTGGCGAAGTCGAGCTGCTCCTTGAAGACCCAGTCCTTCGTGGCCGCATCGAAGCCGTAGAAGGAGATGATCTTCTGGCTGGTGTCGCCGTTCGCGTCGAACTTGAACTCGCCGATCACCGACTTGTAGGTGACTGACGTGTCCACGGCCGCCACACGGACCTTCTCGCGAAGCTCCTTCATGTTGGCCGCGTCGCCGGCGCGCTTGATGGCGTCGATGACGACCTGCGCGCAGGCGTAGCCCGTCGCGCTGTAGCCGGTCGGATCCTTGCTGAATTCCTTCTTGAACTTGTCGGTGAACTCCTGGCGCCCGGGGTAGTCACCCACCGCGGCCGCGGTCGCGTAGCTGTTCTTGGCGTCGGCCGCGGCCAGGTTCAGGAAGCTGTCCTTGGTCGTGCCGGAGCCGTCGTAGATGCCGTCGGGGCCGATGTACGGAACGTCGGCCAGGCCGGCCTGGACGGCCGCCTTGAGGATGCGCGCGCCGCCGGTCGCGGTCACGCCGCCGAAGTAGATCGCCTCAGGCTTCTTGGCCGCGGCGGCGGTCATGATCGCGCTGTAGTCGGTCGTGGTCTTCGGCACGCCGTCGCGGCCGACGAGCTCGCCACCGTTGGCCGTGAGGTACTTCTCGAAGTTGTCGGCGATGCCCTTCCCGAAGGTCTCGGTGTCATCGATGATGTACACCTTCTTCTTCTTGAGGACTTCGAGGATGTACTTGGCGGCCGCCGGGCCCTGGTTATCGTCGGTGGTGACGACCCGGACGTAGTTGATCTTGTCCGGGTTGGCCTTGCGGACATCCTTGGCCCCGAACTCGGGCTTCGTCAGCCCTTCGTTCGTGTTGGCCGGCGAGCACTGGAGCAGGCCCGCCTCGTTCGAGATCGGGATCTGGACCTTGGCGACGCTCGAGTTGAGCGGGCCGATGACGCCGACGACCTGCTCGTTCGTGGCGAGGGTCTTCATGTTGACCGCGCCGGTCTGCGGATCGTGAGCGCCGTCCTTGGCGTCGTCGAGGATCACCGAGTTCGGGATCTCGATCTTGTAGTTGCCGGCGACGCCGCCCGCATCCTTCACAGCAAGCTTGATGCCGTTGATGATCGGCTCGGACGCGGCGAGCTCACTGCCCTGCTGGGGAAGCTCGATGCCGATATAGACGGTTCCCTTGGAGCCGCCTGCTCCGCCGCTTGCGCCCGGTGTCGCGCTGCAGGCCCCCAGGACCATCAGCGATGCACCCGCAAGCGCGGTCAGTTTCCGGAACTTCATTCACTTTCCTCCTCGTTCGCCGTCGGCCGGGTGGCCCCGGTCGACCTCGGTCGGCGCTCCCCCACGACGATCCGGTCGGCTCCGAGCGATCAACCGGTGCCCGATGCTGCCCCATCCTCGTTCGTCGGATCGAAGTCCGGACGAGCGGGCGAAGCGAGCGGCGGTACAGGACGGAAGACGGCGCAGGACGCTGACTCGGACGGCGCGCAGGTTGCCGCCGAAGCGATGCCGTATCATAGACACCGGCGGACCGAATGCAAACATCGGTCGACGCAGCCCGGGCGTGGCTGTCGAGCCTCTGGCTCGCCACCCCCGCGAGGTTCCGTCGGCGACCTGCACATCGGTCGGCTCCCGATCGGCGCAGGATGCAAGTCCACATTGCTCCCGCCGACCGCACGAGGTCCCTCCGCCCGCGTGGAATACCTGATCCGACCGGCTCGCATCACCGACATCGAACGGCTCGTCGCGCTCAGCGGCGGCTCCGTTCCGGCGTCCGGTGCCGTGGGCTCGATGGACTCAGGCGGCCTGCTCCGACAGCTGGTCTACCTCCCGCAGGCAAGCATCTTCATCGCCGAGGCCCGGCGTGAAGTGGTCGGAGGTGCGGTCCTCGCGCTCCGACCCTCGGTCCGGGCAGGTGGCTTCGTCGGAGCCGTGGACCTGATCGTGGTCGATCCCGACCATGACGCGGACCGCGTCACCGACGCGCTGCTGGAGGAGCTCCTCCGCTCGGCACGCAACAAGGGCTGCAGCGTCGTCGAGGCAGACCTTTCGGACGACCCGGTGGAACGGACCCGCCTGGAACGTCACGGTTTCGTCGCTGCGGGTCCGCGTGCTGAGTGCCAGGTGGCTGCGGTCGGCGCCACCCGGGGACGCAGTGGAATCTGAATTGACGCCGTCAGGCTGCGCGCTTGCGCGCCGACGGGGTCCGCACATCATCTGAGGAGTCCAAGTGGGCAAGAACGTCGCCGTCTTCGTGGACGTGGCGAACATCTTCTATGCGGCCAAGGCGGCCGGCACGGACATCGACTACGTCACGTTGCTCCAGGCGGCCACCGCCGGACGCGATTTCGTCCGCGCGTACGCATATACGGGCCTGGACCCGGACAACGAGAACCAGCGCAACTTCCATGCCTTCCTGGCACGGAACAGCTACAAGGTCGTCAGCAAGGACATCCGCAAGTACGGCGACGGCAAGGTCAAGGCAAACCTCGACATCGAGCTCGTCGTGGACCTGATGAAGACCGCCCGGAACCTCGATATCGCGATCGTGATCTCCGGCGACGGCGACTTCGCCCCGGCGATCCGGGCCGTCCAGGAGATGGGCGTCCGGGTCGAGGTGATCAGCTTCCGCGGCAACACGTCCTCCGACCTGATCGAGGTCGCCGACCTGTTCACCGACATCACCCAGCTGGCACGGGTCGACAAGGCCTCCTCGCGCTCGGGCCGGCGCGTCGCCAGCGACCAGGAAGACCTGTCGATGACCGAGGTCCCCGACAAGCAGACCGAGGGCACCGGCCAGCGCAGCCGCGGCCGTGGTCGCGGGCGCGGCCGAGCCGGTGAGGCCGAGCCGGTGGCGGCTCGCACCCGGACCAGCAGCCGCTCGGCGGGGCGTGAGCCCACGGCCATCGCCGCGATCGCTCCGATCGCCGCGCCGTCTGCGGCCCCGGCTGGCAATGGCGCATTGACCGTCATGCCGGGCGAGAAGCTGTCGCGGGTCGCGCCGGCGGGAGCCGCTTCGGCAGCCGCCGAGGCCGCTCCGATCGATGGCCTCGTCACCACCGACGATGAGGAGTTGACCCCGTTCGACGCGGCCGCCGAGATTGGCGAGGGCGGCGGACCGGGCAGCGGCTCGGACGAGAACGAGATCGATGGCGACGGCGAGGCGCGCCGCCGTCGAC
>JACCVQ010000205.1 GCA_013698095.1 Chloroflexota bacterium | reverse complement strand
CGCGTCGGGCTCGGCCGTCGGCGCCGGCGCGATCCCCGGCACCTGGACGATCGGCCCGGACTCCGTGGTTGGCTATCGCGTGCGCGAACGGCTCGCCAACTTGTCGGCCGACAGCGACGCCGTCGGGCGGACCGACGAGATCACGGGCTCGGTGACGATCGCGGCCTCGGGCAGTGGGCTGTCGGTGACAGCCGCCGACTTCAGCGTCGACATGACCACGATCACAAGCGACCGGGCCATGCGCGACAACCGCCTCCGCAGGGATGGCATCGAGACCGCTGCATTCCCGACTTCGACCTTCACGCTGACCCAGCCTGTGACAGTCCCGGCGGACGCCACGACCGGCACACAGGTCGACGTCACGCTCCATGGCGACCTGACCCTCCACGGAGTCACCAAGACCGTCGACATCCCGGCCAAGGCCCAGTTGAGCGGGGATCTGATCCAGATCGCGGGCTCGTTGACCTTCCCGTTGAGCGACTATGCGATCAACGCCCCGAACATCGCGGGTTTCGTCTCGGTCGAGGACAACGGCACGCTCGAGTTCCTGGTCAACCTGACAGAGGGCTGAGCGCCGGCGGCGGGGCTCGGTGTCCCGCGACTTCGCCAACCAATCACCGGGGGACTACTACGGCGAGTCGCGCGCGTATTTCGGGCCCGATCAAGGCCGGGTCGAGGGCGACGCGTGCACGATCGACTGGACCGGAGGACCCGCACCCTCCCGTGGCGACCGGTGATCCGCCGTACCAGTCTGTCGGTAACTGTCTGCGCAGAAAGCTGCCGGCCCCTCGCGGCTCGCAGGTACGTGGCCCGTCGGGGGACGACGAGAGCACTGACCCTATACTGAGCGTCCCATGCGATTTCTTTCCCGTTTCGTCGACTCGAACGACCGCGAGATCCGACGTGTCCAACCCTTGGTCGACGAGATCAATGAGCTCGAGGCCGAGATTTCGGCCCTGTCCGACGACGCGATCCGGGAGCGATTCCAGCTCATCCGCGAAGAGATCCACGAGGCGGCCGTGCCAGGCGAGCCGACCGAGGAGGAGCTGACCCACCCCGACCTCGAACGCCGCCGCGAGCTCTCGAAGGCTCGCCACACGCGCGAGCAGGCGGCCCTCCAGGAAGCCCTCGACGAGGTCGTCCCCGACGTCTTCGCGATGGGTCGCGAAGCGATGGTCCGGACCCTCGGGATGCGCCACTTCGACGTCCAGCTGATGGGCGGCGTGGTCCTCCACCAGGGCAAGATCGCCGAGATGAAGACGGGCGAGGGCAAGACCTTCGTCCCGACCCTCGCCGCTGCCCTGAACTCGCTGACCGGCCGGGGCGTCCACGTCGTCACCCCCAACGACTACCTTGCGCGGCGCGATCCGCAGTGGATGGGCCCAGTTTTCCATTTTCTCGGGATCAGCCTCGGAATGATCACCCACGACGAATCGTTCGTGTTCGAGCCGGGCTACCCGACCTCGGACGAGCGCCTGATCAACCTCCGCCCGGTCAGCCGCAAGGAGGCCTACGCGGCCGACGTCACGTACGGAACAAACAACGAGTTCGGCTTCGACTACCTCCGCGACAACATGGTCACCGAGCTCGCCGACCGGGTCCAGCGCGAGCGCTCGTACGCGATCGTCGATGAGGTCGACAACATCCTGATCGACGAGGCCCGGACGCCGCTGATCATCAGCGGCCAGGCCGAGGAGTCGGGCGACCTGTACTACACGTTCGCCCGTCTCGTGCCGAAGCTCACCGGCCGGCCGGAGGGCGCCGAAGAGGGTGGCGACTACTTCGTCGACCTCAAGGACAAGGCTGTCTCGCCGACCGAGGAGGGCGTCGACAAGATCGAGAAGCTCGTCGGAGTCGAGAACCTGTACGACGCCGATCCACGCCTCGCCCGCCACTTCGAGCAGGCGCTCCGGGCCCATGCCCTCTACAAGCGCGATCGCGACTACATCGTGAAGGACGGCGAGATCGTCATCGTCGATGAGTTCACCGGCCGCCAGATGCCGGGCCGGCGCTGGTCGGAGGGCCTCCACCAGGCGGTCGAGGCGAAGGAAGGGCTGCGGGTCCAGCGCGAGTCCGTCACCCTCGCCACGGTCACGTTCCAGAACTACTTCCGGATCTACGACAAGCTCGCGGGCATGACCGGCACGGCGATGACCGAGGCCGAGGAGTTCCACAAGATCTATGAGCTCGAGGTGGTCGCGATCCCGACCCACCGCGACATGATCCGCGAGGACGAGGCGGATCTCGTGTTCCGCAACGAGCTCGGCAAATTCAACGCCCTCATCGAGGAGGTCGCCGAGATGAACGAGGCCGGCCAGCCCGTTCTGGTCGGCACGGTCAGCGTCGAGAAGTCCGAGATCCTCTCGACGATGCTCAAGCGGCGCGGAATCAAGCACGAGACGCTGAACGCAAAGCAGCACGAGAAGGAATCGGGAATCGTGGCCCAGGCCGGCCGGACCAGCGCGATCACGATTGCCACGAACATGGCCGGCCGAGGCACCGACATCCTGCTCGGCGGCAATCCCGCCGGGCTTGCCTCGGAGCTCCTCCACCAGCGCGGCCTGAACCCGGCCGAGGTCGACAAGGCGACCTACGACGCTGCCCTGGCCGAGGCGAAGCTCGTGACCGATGCCGACCACGCCAAGGTCGTTGGGGTCGGCGGGCTCCACATCATCGGCACCGAGCGCCACGACAGCCGCCGGATCGACAACCAGCTTCGCGGCCGGGCCGGCCGCCAGGGCGACCCCGGCTCGTCGCGCTTCTACCTGTCCCTCGAGGACGACCTGATGAAGCGGTTCGCCTCGGACCGGGTGGCCGGACTGATGGAACGGATGGGCCTCGAGGATGACATGGCGATCGAGAGCCGCCTCGTCAGCAAGACGATCGAGAGCGCCCAATCCCGGGTCGAAGGCTTCAACTTCGACATGCGCAAGCGAGTGGTCGAGTTCGACGACGTGATCAATCGCCAGCGCGAGACGATCTACGCCGAGCGCGACAAGGTCCTCCGCAACGAGGACCTGACCGACACGGTCCGGGGCTTCCTCGACGACGAGATCCAGGCCCTCGTGGCCGACCACCTGGCCGGCGAGTCGCCCGATGACTGGGGCATGGAGGCGCTGGCCGCCGCCCTCAAGGCGATCGGCCTGGACGGCGCGGGCACGACCGAGGACGAGCTCTGGGACATCGGCAGTCGCGACGACATCCTCGAACACCTGCTTGCCCTGGCCGACGAGCGACTCGCGGCCCGCGAGGCCGAGATCGGCGAGGTCGACTGGAGTCTGGTCGAGCGCCACGTCCTGCTCCGGACGATCGACTCGCTGTGGGTCGAGCACCTCACCGAGATCGACGACATGCGGCGCGGCATCGGCCTCCGCGGGTACGCCCAGCAGGATCCGCTCAACGAGTTCCGCAAGGAGGCGTTCCAGCTCTACGGCGAGCTGCGCGGCCTGATCCGCCACCAGGTCGCCTCGACGATCTTCCGGGTCACCGTCACCCGGACGCCGCCGCCCGGTCAGGAGTCGCTCCAGCAGAACCTCGCCGCGGGCGCCGCCAACCTCCTTGCCGGAGCCGGTGCGCGGTCCGGCCGGGGCGGGGCGACGGCGGGCGCGACGACGACCTCGGCCGACGGCGGCCGGCCTTCCGCTCCGAGCAGCCCACGGC
>JACCVQ010000174.1 GCA_013698095.1 Chloroflexota bacterium | reverse complement strand
CCCGTTCGAACCAGGCGCCACCGATGCCGAGCACCGCCCGGCCACCCGACACGTGGTCGAGGGTCGTCGCCAGCTTGGCCGTGAGGCCCGGGTTGCGGAAGGTATTGGCACCGACCATCAGGCCGAGGGTCGGCCGCTCGGTGATCGCTGCCAGCGCCGCCAGCGTGGTCCAGCCCTCGAGGATCGGGCCCTCCCACGGGCCGACGATCGCCATCAGGTGGTCCCACGTCCAGAGACTGTCGAGGCCGGCACGGTCGGCCCGGAGCGCGGCGTCACGAATGGCCGGCCACGAGGCGGTCTGCGGCCAGAGCAGCGCGCCGATCTTCACGTCCGCGCTCATGCCGTCAGCTTCGGCAGGACGTCGCGCCCGAACGTCTCGATCCACTCGGTCTGGTTACGGCCCACGTTGTGGAGGTAGATCTGGTCGAAGCCGAGGTCGAGGAACTTCTGGATCTGGGCCCGATGCGTGTCCGGATCGGACGAGATCAGCATCCGGCCCTCGAAGTCTTCGGGCCGGACGAGCTTGGCCATCTGCTCGAAGTCGAGCGGGCTCCGGATGTCCTGCTTCGGGAACTTCATCCCGCCATTCGGCCACTCCAGCATCGCGTTGGCCAGCGCCTCCTCGTCGGTGGGCGCCCACGACAGGTGGAGCTGGAGGATGTAGCGGAATGCGTCGACGTCCTTGCCCGCCTCGCGGCAGCCCTCCTCGCACTTCTGGCGAATCATCTCGAGCTTCGACTCGGGCGCGCCGACAGTGATCAGGCCGTCGGCGTACTGGCCGGTCTTCTTGGCGGTCACCGGGCCGGCGGTCGCGATGTAGATCGGGGGCGTCTCGTCGGGCATCGTCCAGAGCCGGGTCGACTCGAGCTTGAAGAACTTGCCCTCGTGCTTGACGTCCTTGTCGCGGCTGCCGAAGAGCTTCTTGATGATCTCGATCGCCTCGAACATCCGGGCGATCCGCTCCGGCGTCTCGGGCCAGTAGCCGGCGACGATGTGCTCGTTCAGCGCCTCACCGCTGCCGAGCCCGAGCCAGTGCCGGCCCGGGTACATCGCAGCGAGCGTTGCCGAGGCCTGGGCGATGATCGCGGGGTGCATCCGGAACGACGGGCACGCGACGCCGGGCCCGACATCGCCCTTCGTGCGCTCGCCGATCGCGGTCATCACGTTCCAGACGAACGCGGCCTCTCCCTGCTGGGGGACCCACGGCTGGAAGTGATCCGCGGCCATGACGCCGGTGAAGCCGTGCGCCTCGGCATCGGCCGAGTAGCCGACGACTTCCTGCGGCCCGAACTGCTCGAGCATCGCCGCGTAGCCGATCTTCGGGGTCGCCATGGATGCGTCAGTCCTCCAGGTGGTCGTGGACGCCGTCGATGGCGATCCGGAAGGTGACCCGTTGCTGGGAGCGGAAGCTCGCGATGCTCGACGGCGTCGGGTTGTCTCGATAGCGGTGGGCGAGGGCGACGATGTCCTGGCGGGCACGCTCGAGGTCCTCGTCGATGGCGTCGACTCGGCCGGTCAGGCCGAGCCACGAGTAGCCGTCGTGGTTGTCGATGATCGAGATGGCGACGCGGCCGTCGCGCTCGAGGTTGGCGGGCCAACGCCGGCCGGTGAGGCTGTTGATCATGATCCGCCCGTCGTCCTCGAGGCGGTACCAGATGACGGCCTGGCGCGGTGCGCCGTCGGGGTCGACGCTGGCGAGCGACGCGAAGAGCGGCCGATCGAGGAACGCGCGCAGGCGTGGCTCGAGGAGGGCAGGGACGGTCGGGGTGGGGTGGGCAAGCTCCATGGCCTCGATGGTACGCGAGGTCACCCGGGCGAGCCCGCGGAGGTGTGACACCCACGCGTCTCAGGCCGGCGCCGCCCTCGGATCGGCGCGCAGCACGACCAGGGCCACGCCACCGCACAGGACGTAGATCAGGGCCTGGACGTCAAGGATCGCGACCACGCCGAACGTGTCAGCCAGCGCGCCGGCGGCAAGGACGCCGATGGCCGCCAGGGCGGCTGCGCCGGTCTCGAAGGTCGCGAACACCCGCCCGAGATGGGTCGCCGGGGTCAGCATCTGGATCGTGGTCATGAGCCCGGTCGAGGTGGCGACGCCGGGTATCCCGACGAACACGAACAACCCAACGTAGAAGCCGATCGCGGTCGTCACGCTCGGCAGGTTCCAGGTCGCGAGGCTGAGCAATCCGAAGAGGACGAAGCCCCAGCCGATCAGGGTGCGCGGGCTCACCCGGCGACCGAGCCAGCCGACCAGGATCCCGCCGGCGACGCCGCCGATCGCCTGGACACCCCGGATCAGGCCGACGTCTCTCCCGCTGCCACCGAGCCGTTCCAGGACGAACACGACGAATAGGACGACGAAGATGCCCTGCGACAGCTG
Source organism: Chloroflexota bacterium (assembly GCA_013698095.1). Lineage (GTDB taxonomy): Bacteria > Chloroflexota > Limnocylindria > Limnocylindrales > CSP1-4 > CF-46. The sequence goes on along the minus strand of JACCVQ010000174.1, from coordinate 13,499 downwards.
GCTCAGGGCGGCGATCCCGAGAACGGCCGTGAGGCGCCGGTCGCGCCGGATCGTCCGGATGCCGTCGATCCAGGCGGCGCGGAATCCTTCGTGGGTGGCGAGCGCCGATTCGGCCGCCGACGTGGCGGGGCCAGCGACCCGCGGGACGCGGATGCCGGCGATCAGCGCCGACGAGGCGAGGTACGTGGCCGCGTCGATCGCGACCACCCCGGGCAGCCCGAACGCCTGGACCGCAAGACCGCCGAGCGGGGACCCGACGAGGCGGGCGAGGTTGTCGCCGACCGCACTCAGCGAGTTGGCCGGGGCCAGCTGCTCACGTTCGACGAGGCTCGGGACGAGGGCCGCCTTGGCCGGTGCGCAGAGACGGGCAAGGCACGCCTGGACGGCGGCGACGATGTACACGATCCACAATCCGCCCGTCGAGGTCACGAGGAGCAACGGCAGGAGGCATGCCGCCTGGACCAGCCCACCGATCACGAGGATCCGCTTGCGATCCCAGCGGTCGACGAGGACGCCGGCGAACTGGCCGGCGATCAGCCCCGGGATCAGCTCGACGACGAACACGGTGGAGGTGATCAGGGCGGACCCGGTGAGCTGGAAGACGTAGACCGGCAGGGCGACGAGCAGGGTCCAATCGCCGAGGTCGTTGATCAGGCCGCCGGACCAGAGCCGGAAGAAATTCCGATTGCGAAGCGGCGACGCGGGGGCGCGCGCCGTCATCCAACGCTCGAGGTCGTCGGCCGGCGGAACGCGTCGAAGATCACGTGGACCCGTTCGGCTTCTGGCGGGGCGTCGTCGCGGGTCAGGCCGATGTACGGCCGCAGAATCGCGTCGACGGCAGTGGTCAACTCGACGAGCTCGTCGGCGGTCACGAGGAGTCCGAAGGTCGAAAGGGTCTCCGCCCGGCGCCAGTCGACCGGCTGATCGTCGTTGCGTTCGGCTGCGGCATGGGCAAGCGCCGCATCGTCGTCGATCCCGAGATGGAGCAACCGGCGGTGGGCGAGGGCCGCGACCGGGTCGCTCGCCGGGTCGGCGTCGGGCGCCGGACCGGTCCGCAAGCCGGTGGCCGTGGGGCGCCACGGGCGATCCCGACCGTCAGCACCGCTTCGATCGGTCCGTGCGCCGCCCGCGCCGGCGATCGCGCCCTCGCCGCCCACGCGTTCGACGAGGCCGTACCGGGCGAGCTCCCGGAGGTGGTAGCTGCAATTGGACGGGCTCGCCCCGACGACCGCGGCGCACTCGCTGGCCGTCTGCGCCCCGGCCGACATCAGGTGGCCGAGGATCCGGTAGCGGACGGGGTTGGCGAGCGCGCGAAGGGCACGGACGTCGCTGACCTGGGTTCGGCGTTCCTGGGGCATCTCGCTGCGCCTCAATCATGAAGGATTTCCTTCATGATTGCCAGAGGACACGCGAAAGTCAAAGGCTGGGAACGTGGAGACGGGCGCGAGACGCGCCCACGACCGCGACCGGAGCGCCCCTGATCAGGCTGAGTGGTCCGCCGTGAGCGACCGAGTTCCGCTGCGCGGCGCCGCCTCGCGCACCCGACGCCCGATCGCGCGTCGGGCCGAGTCGAGGCGCAGTGTATCCATCCCGCGCGGCTCGGTCGGCTCGGATGCCGGCTTGCCGATCAGGTAGCCCTGGCCGAGGTCGACGCCGAGTGCCGTCAGCAGCGCCAGGTCCGCCCGGCGTTCGATCCCCTCGGCAAGCAGCTTGGCGCCGATCCGGCCGCCGAACGAGACGAACGCCTCAACGAGGGCCTGCTTCGCGTCGTTCCGGGCGATGCCGGATGCGATCTCGCGGTCGATCTTGATGACCGACGGGCGAAGCGAGGCGATCAGGCTGAAGCTGGCGTAACCGGCGCCGGCGTCATCGACCGCGAAGCCGAACCCAAGGCGTCGGAGCGCCTTGACCTGCTTGACGAGCGGGCCGATGTCGGAGACCGCCTGCTGCTCGGTGCACTCGAGGGTGATCTGACGGGGGTCGAGGCCGGCAGCGCGGACCATCCCGGCCAGCGACCCTGCCTCGAACTGGTCGTCGAGGAGGCTGGCCGGGGTCAGGTTGATCGCGACGTGGAGGGGCGGCCGGTCGGCCGCGGCGCGCGCCCGCTGGAGCGCCCCGACCGCCGCGAGGATGATCCGGACGATGAATGAGTCGAGCTCGATCGTCCGCCCCGTGTCGACGGCCGCCCCGACGATCGATGTGATGGACGTCTGGAGGCCCGGCATCAGGGGCCGGAAGAGGCATTCATATTCGACGAGGCGCCCTGTCCCGAGCTCGACGATCGGCTGGTAGGCGATCGCGTGGACGTTCCTCAGGGTGAAGAAGTAGTCGAGCATCTTCGTCTGGAGCATCTGGCTCGTCTGGGCCATCCCGATCCGCTCCGCCAGGCCCGACTGCTGGACCGCGGCCGAGAGGCTGAGCAGGTGCCGCTCGCCTTCGGGCAGCGAGGGGTCGAGGCTGACGAGGCCGTAGGCCGGCGAGCGAACCGACGCCGCGATCTCGGCGACGCGGGTATCGGTCAGGTCGGTCGCCGGTCCGATGACGACGATTCCGGCATCCAGCTCGTAGGAGCGACAGCCGGGCAGGGCCTCCAGCATCCGGTGCGCGAATCGGATGTCGCGCGACCAGAGCAGACGCTCGTCGCCGGCATCGCGCTTCGACCCGTGCAGAAACCGGCGCACCGCTTACCCCGCTGCATGAGCCTCTCCGGGCGCAGACGCGCCGCGCCCGCTGGGCTGACCTCCATCGTACGCAGGTGCCCGCCCATCAGGACCCACTGACAGTCAGGGGAGGCGATGGGCCGGAAGTCCGGTCGGAGCGGCTGCCGTCCGGGTGGTCAGGCCAGTCGCTCGCCAGCCCGGACCTGAATGTCGATCAGGTTCGACGGCGGGCTCAATGGGCAGGCGAAGCGCGGATCGAACGCGCACGAGGGCTGGAACGCAAAATTGAAATCGAGGATCAGGCTGGCGCCCTCGCCGCCGACGTGTGTGTCGCGATCGCCGTCGCCGTCGGGGAGGTGCCCGCCCAGGTCGGCGCTCTTCGCGCCGTCGAGGAGATAACGGCCGGCGCCGTAGGTCTCGCTCCCATTCGTCGCGTCACGGAAGGGCAGGAACAGCCCGCCGGCGTAGCCCTCCATCCAGAAGACCTCGAGCCGGCGTGGACCGGCGGCGAACGGCACCGTCACGGCGCCGAAGCGGTGGAAGGCCATGGTCCCACCACCGCTGACCGGCAGGCCGACCGTCGGCGCGCTTCCGAAGTCGATGGCGCCGTTGGCCAGCCCGGCGTCAGGCGCCGGTACCGGCGCGAGCGGCTCGACCGTCAGGACGAACCGGAGGTTTGGGTCGTGATCGAAGTGGCGCGCCTTGAACGAGGCCCGGTCGGCGACCGGCAGCGGCGATTGGGGATGATTGCGGAACAACTCCTCGCGCACCGCCCGCCAGTGGGCCAGCGCGGTCGCGGGATCGTCGGCTGCGAGGCGTCGGACCTCGACGTAGAGCGTCCCGATGCTCCGCCGCCAGTCGGCCAGGCTGAGCGTGGCCGCGAGATCGCCCGGTCCGGGCTCCCCGGTCACGAGCGGCGGCTGACCGACCGGAAGAGAACGATCGCGCCCAGGCCGATCAGGAGAATCGGCCAGACCGTGCCCCACTGGATGCGCGGCATCGGCACACCGAGCGTCCGATCGAGGAAGAAGTACAGGCCGATCGCGATCAGTCCGACGCCGACCACGACGGCGGCCAGGGTGGGTCCGCGGTCGCGATTCTTTGCTTCGGGCGGGAACCACGGCGGCTCCCGCCACTCGTTGGTCGAAGGCCTGTCGGGGTCGACGCGCAGGCTGGACCCGCCGGCCCGGGTCGGCGACTCATCGGATGCGGCCTCCGCAGGCGGCGCGCTGCGCGCGGGCGCGCCATCGGCAGGCCCGGCATCACGGGGCGCGTCAGAGGCCGGCGGCGTCAGTCTCGGCTCGCTCGTCGGCGGGCTCGCCAGCGACCCGTCAGGGCTCGTCGTGTGCGGCTTTGTCTCGTCGTCGATCGGATCGGTCATCTGGGCGTCTCCTCCACGGCCGCGCCATCGTAGTCGGCGCGGATCACGCTGACGAGCCGTCGGCGGGTCACGACCGATCAGGCGTGCGACAATCCCGCCGTCCGCGGCAGCTCCTGTCGCCCGACGATCCAACGACTGTTACCGCCCGGGCGCGCTGCGCGGCGGCGACCCTGACGAGGAGGCACACGACGGTGGTGGCGGACACGGCGGAGATCGGCGTCTTCGGAGGCTCGGGGTTCTACTCGCTGCTCGACGACGTCCGCGAGATCAAGGTCGACACGCCGTACGGGCCGCCCTCGGACTCGTTCTTCCTTGCCACGGTCGCTGGCCGGACGGTCGCGTTCCTGCCGCGTCACGGCCGGCGCCACACGATCCCGCCGCACAAGATCAACTACCGGGCGAACGTCTGGGCCATGCGCTCGCTCGGCGTCAAAGCCGTGATCTCGCCGTGTGCCGCGGGCTCGCTCCAGCGCCATGTCGCGCCCGGCGATTTCGTCCTGTGCGACCAGTTCGTCGACCGGACCTACGGCCGCGAGTGCACCTTCTTCGACGGCCCGATCGTGACCCACTTCTCGTCCGCCGATATCTACGACCCGGTTCTTCGTCAGATCGCCGCAGACGTGATCCGCGAGCACGGCATCTCGTTCCACGAGCGCGGCACGATCGTGATCATCAACGGGCCGCGGTTCTCGACGAAGTCCGAGTCGAAGTGGTTCAGTGACGCCGGCTGGGAGGTCATCTCGATGACCCAGTATCCCGAGGCGTACCTCTGCCGTGAGGTCGGGATGGCGGTCGTGAACATCGCCCTGATCACCGACTACGACGCCGGCGTCCTCGAGGGGACGGAGGCGGTCGATGCGCGCTCCGTCCTCGAGGTGTTCGCCCAGAACGCCGAGCGGATCCAGCAGGTCGTGCTCAACATGATCGGGCGCTTCCCGGCCGACCTCGATGCCCTCGGCGCCCGGGCTGCCCTCGAGCACACTCGCGGCGATGGCCACGCGACCTCGCCTCAGGACATCCGCCTGTTCGAGACGGGGCTCTGAGCTCCGTGGTAGGGAGCTCCCCGGCTCCGGGCCCGTGGCGGTCGGCGCGGGACGTGCCGGCACGGGAAGTGTCGGGGCGAATCGGGCCAAACGGCCATGCCTGGGACGTTGGGTCGGATCGCCATGACTGATGGAGCCATAGCGGGCATGGTGCGGCACCCGATTTCGGTCCGCCACGCTCACGGCCGGCCGCAGGCGCGCGTCTACTCAGGCGGGAGTGCGCCCAACGTTCCGCCGATGGTGATCTGGCCAGGCGCGGGCGGCGCCGCGCGCCAGGGCGACTCCGTCCCTCAATCCTGGGAGGACTGGTACGGCGGATGTCGGAGCGGAATGCCCGCTTCGGAGCTGGGAATCAGCCTTCGGCGGCTAACGATCCGGCGGTCCACTGCCGGGGCCTGCCAGCGAGGCGCCGTACGAGTCCCCGGGCGACTGGTCGGCGAAGATAGCCTGGGCGCGCGTGGGATCGGGACCGGCGCCCGCGGGATCGTGACCCGCCGGATCGCCACCGGGACCGGGGCAATGCGATGAGCGACCGGCTTCCCATCGGGGTCACGCTCCGCACGATCCGGGCCGAGCCGGACTGGTGGCTCGAGAGCGCTCGGCGCCTCGACGAGGCAGGCTACGCCGGTGTCTGGGCGTGGGATCACTTCATGGGCCGGGGCGACCTGACGGTGCCGGTCGTGGAAAGTTGGACCATCCTCGCGATGGCCGCCGCCCAGACCCGCCAGGTCACGGTTGCGCCGTTCGTGGCAAACGTGATGAACCGCCACCCGGCGCTGCTCGCCCGGATGGCCTCGACTCTCCAGATCGCGAGCGGTGGCCGGCTCGTCCTCGGGATCGGGATCGGTGGCGCGCCGAAGGAGCATGCGGCTTACGGCATGGATTTCCCTGAGGCCAAGGAGCGCGCCGCTCGGCTCGAGGAGGCGATCGCGGTCATCCGCGCTCTCTGGACCGGAGGGCCGATCACCCGCCCATCGCCCTACTATCCGCTCGAGGACGCGACAGCATTCCCCATCCCGCAGCCAGCGCCGCCGATCATCATCGGCGGCGAGACGCCGGCCGGCGCCCGCCTCGCCGGTCGGATCGGGGACGGCTGGAGCACGTTCGACGACAACTTCGAGCAGAACCTGCCGCTTTATCTCGAGGCGCTCGAGACCGCCGGGCGGCGCCGCGAGGACCAGCGCGTGCTCGTCGGATTCCAGGGTGACTGGCTCGGTGACGCCGCCATCGCCGCGTCGCCATGGGTTCGCGAACCGCGGGCCGAATGGCAACGCTGGCGCGAGATCGGCGCCGATGGGGCGATCGTCCTCGCCCGCTCGACTGCCGACGTCGACGCTCTCGTCGAGGCCGTCGAGCGCTGGTGATCGGCCGTCTCGGCCGCCCGAGGCCCGGATCCATGGCACCATCGAGCGTGCGATGACCGCACCCGCGACCCCGCTCCGACCCGCTCCGACTCACCCCTGCGCCCGGTGCGGCGCGCCGGTCGCGCTCGACGTCGGACTGTGCGAGCGCTGCAACCCGCTGGGCCTGAAGGACAGTGCCAGCTCACAGGTCCACGGCACGGTATTCCTGGCCGTCGGGCTGGCGATCGCCGGCCTCGCCGTCGCCGCTCATCTCGCGGTCGCCGGGGTCGGGCCGTTCACGGCCCGGGTCACGGAAGTCAGGGCGGGCGCGTTGGCCGGCGTCGTCCTGGCCACGGTCGAGGTCCGGAACGAGGGCGAGGCGATCGGCAGCGCGACCTGCCGTCTGACCGACCCGGCCGACCGCGCAGTCCTCGACAGCGCGGTGATCACGAGTCCACGGGTGGCGCCCGGAACGACGATCTCGTTCGACCAGGAGCTCGACTTCGGGGAGCCGGGCAGGCCCCTTGCGATCTCGTGCAGCAACCCGTGACGGTGGAGGCGACGACGGCCGAGTCCGCGGCGGGCGTGGCGGCGGGCTCGGCGACGGGCTCGGCGTGGGCGGCCGAGCTGAGCTTCGCGACCCAGATCGCCAGGGCGGCCGGCCGAGTCCTGATGGATCGCTACGAGCGCCTCGAGCGGATCGACCACAAGAGTGCCCGCGACGTCGTGACCGAGGCGGATCACGAGTCCGAGGAGCTGATCATCGCAGCGATCCGGGACCGCTTCCCGGGCGATGCGATCCTCGCCGAGGAGTCCGGCGCTCACGCTGCGGGCGCGCCGCCGGCCGATATGGCCGCGAGCCTGGCGGCCCACCGCGTCTGGGTGATCGACCCCCTCGACGGGACCGTCAACTATGCCAATGGCCTGCCCGTCTTCTGCGTCTCGATCGGGCTCGTGGCCGACGGCCGTCCTGTCGTGGGCGTGGTCCTCGACCCGACCCGATCCGAGCTGTTCGCGGCCAGCGCCGACGGACCCGCGACGCTCAACGACCGCTCGATCCGGGCGTCAACGAAAGACAAGCTGAGCGACGGCGTGATCTCCCTGTCGCTGTCGGGCCGGTCCGTCCAGAACCGCGCCCGGGCGATTCGCCGTGAGATCCGGATCTCGCGTTCGATGGGCTCTGCCGCGCTCGCCCTGGCCTACGTCGGCAACGGCCGGTTCGATGCGTTCCTCCAGGAATCGAGCCTGTCGCTGTGGGATGTTGCCGCGGCCGGCCTGATTGCCGAGCAAGGCGGGGCGACGGTCACGGCGTTCGACGGCGGCCCGTGGTACGACGCGACGAAGGCCTCACGCTCGATCGGCGCGATCGCCGCGCCGCCGGCTCACCATCCTCGAATCCTGAGGCTCGCCAACGATCGCTGACGGCCGCCGAGTCAGGCGTCGCCAGCCCAGCGATGCGGCCGGTCGCGGAGCCGGGCCAGACCCCAACGGTCGCAGAACGCCTCCCACGTCGCGCGCGGCGTGCCGTGCCACTCGAGGTCCGCGGCCGTCTCCTGGGGGAGGGGAGAGTCGAGCCGGAGGCGGGCCAGCGTCCGATACAGAAGGGCGTCCGCCTGCTGCTCGACGAGGACCGCAGCCAGCCGAACGGCCCCACTGACCTTGACGTCCCACTCGCTCGCCTTGGCTGGTATGGCGTCGATCGAGCCGTAGCGGCGGAGGACAGCGGCGGCCGACTTGGCGCCCCACCCGGGCAGACCCGGAAACCCGTCCGACGTGTCGCCAACGAGGGCCAGCCAGTCCGGGATCGAGGCGGGCTCGACGCCCCACTTCTCGAGCACGCCGGCTTCGTCGTAGGTGATCTGGCGGCGTCGATCGCGCAGGACGATCCGCTCGCCGACGACGCACTGGGCCATGTCCTTGTCGGGCGTACAGATCAGGATCCGCTCAACGGCCGGGTCGGCCCCGAACCGGGCGGCGGCCGTTCCGATCGCGTCGTCCGCCTCGACCTCGACCATCGGCCAGAGCACGAGCCCGAGCGCCTCGATCGCCTCTTCCGCGATCGGGAACTGGGCGAGCAGCTCGGGATCCATCCCGGCCGACGACTTGTAGCCAGGATAGAGGTCGTTCCGGAACGACTCGATCACCCGGTCCGTGGCGCAGCCAACGTGGGTCGCACCCTCCTCGCGCAGGAGGTACAGGAGCTGATCGCACAGCCCGGACACGCCGGACAGGGCGATGTCGTCCGTGCCGCGGACCGGCGGTCGCGGCGCATAGTGGGCGCGGAACAGCTCGTAGGTCGCGTCGATCAGGTGGATCTGCACGGGAGCGGGCCGCCTAGCGCATCCGGGTCGACCACGAGTGGACGCCGGCAGCGCTCATCTCGTCGATCGCCCGTTGCTCGTCGCCGGCCGCAAGCTCCACTGGTCGGATCGCGTCGAGCAGGACCGCGGTCTCGAACCCGAGCCGGGCCGCATCGAGTGCGGTGGCCTTGACGCAGTAATCGGTCGCGAGGCCGCACACGATCACCCGCTCGATCGCGCTGTCGCGCAGGAGTCCCTCAAGCTCGGTCGGCGTGGTCTCGCCGGTCGTCGGGTCGCGCATCGTGAAGCCGGAGTAGCCGTCCTCGCCACTGGCGCCTTTGCGCACCCGCGGCGCGTGGGCGGCGGCCTCGTCATCGACGTCAGGGTGGAGCTCGGCGCCCCACGTGTCCGCGACACAGTGGACGGGCCAGAGGCCGCCGTCCTTCTGGAAGTGCGGAGTCGTCGGCGGATGCCAGTCCTGGGTGAACACGACCGTGGCCTCGGCGGACCGGGCCATCGTGATCTCGGCGTTGATGATCGGGACGAGGTTGGCGCCGCCGTGGACGGCGAGGCCGCCGGCCGGATCGGCGAAGTCGTTCTGGAGATCGACGATCACGAGGGCCGTGCGGTGGTCGTAGCGCTGCATCCGCCTACGCTAGCAAACGACGATGGCGGCGGCGGGGCCCCGCGTGGATGAACGTCGACGACGGCGGCGCCCATCGTGGGCGCCGCCGCCGCGGAGGGGCTACTGGCCCGATCGGCGGGCGCCGATCGGAACGGGTCAGACGCTCGGCTCGCGCCGGAAGACGCCAACCGCGGCGAGGATCAACGCTTCGACGATCGTCCAGCCGACGAGGGCGAGGACCGCGGCCAGGTCGAGGACGGATCCCGCAGCCTTCAAGCTCTCGGTGCGCAGGATGCCCTCGAACGGCCCGACGAAGATCTGGCTCGTGTTCAGGATGAACTGGACGATGTCATTGCCTTCGCGAGCATCCATCAGGAGCAGGATGATCCGGAGGATGATGAACGCCTGGATGATCCCGAACAGCAGGATCACGATCCGGCCGGCCGTTTCGCCGCCGCTCGGTGTCCGGGTGACGCGCCGCTCGACGACGCTCGAGCCTCCGCTGGTTGTGGTCGGCGTCGCAACGACCGCCGGGTCGTCCTCGCGCACCGTGCGCTCTTCGTACGTCATGGTGGTCTTCCCTTCACTCCGATGCCGCCGAGGCGGCGGGATCCGAGCGTCCCCCGAATGGCCCTGCGGACCGACCGCCTTGAAACGAATCGGCATTGCAACGTCGTGACGATTCGTGCGCGAAGCACGGCGTTCACCAGACAGAACGGCGCCCGTCCTGCGACGGGCGCCGTGGTCGTGTCGGGGCTGACTGTCAGGCGCTGGGCGCTGCGGCCGCCGTGTCGTTCGACTCGACGGCGTCGTCGCCGACCTCGGCAAGGTCCTCGGCCGTGTCCTCGGGCCCGCCCCCGGCGGTGCCTTCGACGTCGAGGAGATAGCCGATGCCCTGGAACGTCCGGATCCGGCCGGGCTCACCGGGCTTCGCGCCGAGCTTGCGCCGGACGCGACTGATCCAGACCCGGAGGTACTGGAGATCGTCGCGATATTCCGGTCCCCAGACCTTCGTCAGGAGCTCGGTGTGGAGCACGACCTTGCCCGGGTGGGTGGCGAGGTGCTGGAGGAGCAGCCACTCGGTCCGAGAGAGCTGGACCAGCTCGCCGCCGCGCCGGACCATCCGGCGCTCCAGGTCGATCTCGACGTCGTCGAAGGCGACGACGCCGGCTCCCGGCTCGACGCCGGTCGAGCGCCGGATGACGGCCCGGACCCGGGCCGCGAGCTCGTCGGGATGGAACGGCTTCGCGATGTAATCGTCGGCCCCGAGGTCGAGGCCCTTCGCCTTGTCGGCCGTCGCGCCCTTGGCCGTCAGGAGGATGACCGGCACCGGCCGCTGCTCGCGGAGCTGGCGCATGACCTCGATCCCGTCCAGGTCGGGCATGACGATGTCGAGGAGGACGATGTCGGGCCGAATCTCCTCGGCCTTGGCGAGGGCGTCCTCACCGCCGGTCGCGGTGACGACCCGGAAGCCCTCTTCGCTGAGCGCGATCGAGACGAGCTTCGTGATCCGAGGTTCGTCGTCAGCGACGAGGACCAGGGGCTGGGTTCCCACACAACACCTCTCTTGGGGGATCGGATGACCTGATGGTGAGGGGTTCGTCGTGTCCGTCGCGCCGGGCCTCGCTCCGCCCGACGCATCGGAGCTTGCATGCGACAGTTCGGACAACCGTCGCGGAGCCTTTGTGCGTGGCCCCGAATCTGCCGGAGCCATCGTTCCGGTCAGCGGCGTCGACATTGCAGAACCGTTGCACGCGCATAACAACCCGGTCGGCCGCTCAGCCACGCTCGACGCCCGCCGCGGCATCTCCAGGTCACCGATCGCGGCTCCACGATGGGATCGGCTACGCTGACCTCGATGAGCTTTCCCGACGACGACCTCGCCCGCATCCACGCGGCGCAGGAGGTCGACATCGAGACCCAGGCCCCGGACGGACCCGCCCACCGCGTGACGATCTGGGCGGTGGTCGACGACAACGAGGTCCTGGTTCGGTCGTATCTCGGCCCGTCGGCGCGCTGGTACCGGGAGGCGCTGGCCAACCCCGCGGTGGCCCTCCATGTCGACGGCAGGCGCCTGACAGCGACCGCGATCCCGGCCAGCGACCCGGGCACGATCGAGCGCGCGTCCGCCGCCTTCGTCGCGAAATACCCGCCGAGCGCGTCGACGACCGCGATGGCCACCCAATACCTCGAGACCACCCTTCGGCTCGAACCGACCTGATCACCGATCCGCCAGCGACAGACCCCCGAGGCAGCGATGTACTTCGACGAATTCAAGCACCAGCTCCCCGACATCGACCCGGCCGAGACGCAGGAGTGGCTCGAGTCGTTCGACCAGCTCGTGGAGCAGGAGGGCGAAAGTCGCGCCCGCTTCCTCGTCTACAAGCTGCTGAAGCGTGCTCGCCAGCTCCACGTCGGGCTGCCGCCGCTGACGCAGACCCGCTACATCAACACGATCAGCCCGGAGCAGGAGCCGTTCTTCCCGGGAGACGAGTCGATCGAGCACCGGATCCGGCGGATCGTTCGCTGGAACGCGGTCGCGATGGTTCTCCGGGCGAACAATAAGTTCACCGGGATCGGCGGTCACCTTGCGACGTACGCCTCAGCGGCATCGCTCTACGAGGTGGGCTTCAACCACTTCTTCAAGGGCAAGGACGGCGACAACGCCGGCGACCAGATCTTCTACCAGGGCCACGCCGCGCCCGGGATGTACGCCCGGGCGTTCCTCGAGGGCCGCCTGACCGAGGACCAGCTCGACCACTTCCGGCGCGAGACCGTGCCGGGCCAGGGCCTGTCGTCGTATCCCCATCCGCGCCTGATGCCAGACTTCTGGGAGTTCCCGACGGTCTCGATGGGCCTCGGGCCGATCAGCGCGATCTACCAGGCCCGCTATAACCGCTACCTGCAGAACCGCGGCCTCCTCGACACCTCGGCTTCCCGGGTGTGGGCATTCCTCGGTGACTGCGAGACGGACGAGCCGGAGGCGCTCGGCGCGCTGACGGTCGCAGCCCGCGAGGGCCTCGACAACCTGACGTTCGTCGTGAACTGCAACCTCCAGCGCCTCGACGGCCCCGTGCGCGGCAACGGCAAGATCATCCAGGAGCTCGAATCGGTCTTCCGCGGGGCCGGCTGGAACGTGATCAAGGTCATCTGGGGCCGCGAGTGGGACGAGCTCCTCGCGCGCGACCGCGACGGCGTGCTCGTCGAGGAGATGAACGCCACCGTAGACGGCGAGTTCCAGAAGTTCTCGGTCGCCGGTGGGGCGTACATCCGGGAGCATTTCTTCGGGCCGGATCCACGGCTCCAGCGGCTCGTCGAGCACATGACCGACGACGACCTGGCGAAGCTGCGCCGGGGCGGCCACGATTACCGCAAGGTGTTCGCCGCGTACAAGTCCGCCGTCGAGCATAGTGGCGGGCCCACGGTGATCCTCGCGAAGACCGTGAAGGGCTGGACGCTCGGTCCCGGGGTCGAGGCGCGGAATATCACGCACCAGGCGAAGAAGCTGACAGAGGCCGAGCTGAAGGTCTTCCGCGACCGCCTCGAGCTGCCGATTCCCGACGATAAGCTGAAGGACGCCCCGTACTACCACCCGGGCCCTGATTCAGAAGAGGTCCAGTACCTCGTCGAACGGCGCCGCGCGCTGGGTGGGCCGCTCCCGAAGCGAACGGTCGTCCCGATCCAGCTCTCCGCCCCGAAGCCGACGTTCGACGCTGAGTTCGCCGCCGGCTCGCCGACCGCGGTATCCACCACGATGGCCTTCACGCGGATGCTTCGGAACCTGATCCGGGACCCCGACCTCGGGCCGCGCATCGTGCCGATCATCCCCGACGAGGCACGCACCTTCGGCATGGACCCGCTGTTCAACGAGGTCGGGATCTATTCGGCGACCGGGCAGCACTACGACCCGGTCGACAGCGAGCTGGTCCTCAAGTACCGCGAGGCGATCGACGGCCAGGTGCTGGAGGAGGGGATCACGGAGGCGGGCTCCGCCGCGGGCTTCCAGGCCGCGGGCACCTCGTACGCCACGCACGGGTACCCGGTCATCCCGTTTTACATCTTCTACTCGATGTTCGGCTTCCAGCGAACGGGCGACCAGTTCTGGGCGGCCGGCGACGCGCGGACGCGCGGGTTCCTGATGGCGGCG
>JACCVQ010000223.1 GCA_013698095.1 Chloroflexota bacterium | reverse complement strand
GCGCCCGCCAGCTTCTGCGGGCCGCCTGTCGCGGCGACCTGGGCTGCGACATCGGCGGCGACCCGGGTCGCCCGGAGCGACTCGGCACTGGGACCGCGCCTGATGACGGCGGTCGTCCCGCTCGGCTGGAGGGCCGCCACGATCGCCGGCCAGAGCTCCGCGGCCGCCGGGCTGTCGGTGATCGGTTCCTCGAAGACCAGCCCGATGCCAGGCAGGAGCGCCCGCCGCAGCCCGATCTCGCCGGCTGCGCTGGCGACCGGGTCCGCTTCGCCGACCAGCCACGACGTGATCCCGCCGACCACGATCTGATCGTCGCCGAGGCCGTTGCCGCGGGCGATCGCCACGGCCAGGACCTGGAGCGCGAGGGCTCGGCCCGCCCGCGCTGCCGGGCTCGACGGGAAGCCGCTCGCGATGTCCGGACCGACGACAAGGGGCCCCGCCCCGATCGAAACGACGACCCCGGCCCGGGCCAGGATCGACTGGCCGAAGGCGTGGTCGGCGAGGGCGCGGTCCGGGGCGACGTGGCCGTCCGCGATCTCTGCCAGCGGATCCGAGATCGCGACGTCGATCCGTTCGAACCCGGCCACGACCGCGCTCTCCGGCATGCCGAGCGGCGGCGGGACGATCCCGAGCCGGACGTAGCCGCGCCGCTGGGCGGCCGCTTCGTCGAGGTCGCGGCGCAGGCTGCGCAGGGCTCGCTGGCTGCCGACCGGGGCCATCTCGAGGACCTCTGAATCCGGGATCGGCAGCTCCGAGCGCGGCCGCCAGACGGGGGCGTCCCGGCCGGCCAGGCGCAGGCGATCGCTCAGCTCGCGCCCGATCGGGACCTCGACCTGGAGGAAATCGGCGCCGGCGTCGACGGCCGCCCGGCCCTCGGTCAGCGCGCCTGCCAGATCTGGTTCGGCGATGGCCGCCCCGATCCACGGCTGGTGGGCCTCGCCGAGCACGGCGATCAGCTCGGTCCGGGCCGTCCGGTTGGCGTCGATCCGCTCGATGGCCGCGCCGATCAGGCGGCGCGCCTCTTCCTCGGCGATCGCTCGTCGATCGGGCTCGCTGAGCAGCGCCGCCTCGAGCCCGAGGTCGACCGCGCCCGAAGCGACATCGAGGGCAAGGCGTTGGGGCTCCACGTCGTACTCGGCCAGCGCCATCGCGAACGGCAGGACGATGCCGCCACCGAGCCGGTCGGAGCCGCCGCTCAGGTAGCGATCGACGACCGCCCAGGCGAGCGGGCGGCCGGCGCCGTCGAGGCCGTGAACGCCGAACATCCGGAGGAACGCGCGTTCGCGACCGACGGTCGTCGACGTCCGGGCCCGGGCGGCCCACGCCCCGGCCAGCGTCTCGGCGCGGTCGGCGATTCGGTCGAGGGGTCCGAGGTCGGAGGCCATGGCCCGCAGTATGCGGTCAGTCGCTCCCGGGATGCTCGGGCCCGCTCCGGGCCGGCGCGCCGATCCAGACCTGGCCGTCGCTGAACTGTTCTGCCTTCCAGATCGGGGCGCGGGCCTTGGTCTCGTCGATCGCGTAGCGGGCGGCGCGGAACGCAGCGTCGCGATGGGCCGCGACCGCGACGACCACGATGCTCGCCTCGCCGAGCGGGACGGCGCCGATTCGATGCACGATCGCCAGCCGCTCCACGCCGAAGCGCTCGGCGATCTCGTCGGCGATCGTGGCCAGGATCTTGATTGCCATCGAGTCGTGGGCCTCGTACTCGAGCGCCTCGACCGCGCGGCCGGCGTGCCGGGCGGCCTCGGCCTCCTGGCCCGGTGCCGGGGTGCCCGGCGAGACCCGGGTCCGGCCCACGAAGGCGACGACGGCGCCGTCCTCGTCGGTCGCCAGGCGCGCTTCGAGATCGGCGAGGATGGTCGCAGGAAAGGGTTCGCCGTGGAGCTCAAGAATCAGCCGCGGCTCCGGTCCGTCAGCGCTGACCGCCCCGGAGCCACCGCTGACCGGCGGGATGAACGCGACCTCGTCACCGTCGGCCAGCGCCGTCGTGGGCTCGGCGTAGTCGCCGTTGCACGCGAAACGCAGCGACGGCCGGCCCGGCGCCAGAGCCGGGAACAAGCCGACGATCGCGATCCACGCATCCTCGACGGTCGCGCCGTCGGCCAGCTCGAGCGGGACCTCTCGGGCGCCCGCCATCTGGCGCTGGATCGCGAATAGGCGGACGCGGACGTGCATCGCTTGCCGAATCGGAGGCGAGTCGACGCTCAGCCGCGGAAGCCGGCGACGAGCAGACCGTCGCCGACGGGCAGGATCGTCGCCTGGAGGCGGGGATCGCCGAGGACCGCCGTATCGAAGGCGCGCAGGGCGGTGGTGTTCTCGTCGGTCACAGCCGGATCGGCGACCCGGCCGCTCCACAGGACGTTGTCGGCGATGACGAGGGCGCCGGGCGCGAGTCGCGGGATCAGGGCCTCGAGATAGTCGCCGTATTCGGGCTTCAGGGCATCGATGAACGCGAGGTCGAACGGCCCGGCGAGGGCCGGATCGGCGGCCCCGAATGCCTCGAGCGCCTTGGCGCTGACGACGGTGATTCGCTCGTCGGCGATCCCCGCCTCCCGCCACCAGCCACGGGCCAGATCTGTCCGCTCTCGGTCCGGATCGATCGTCACGATCGTTCCATCGGGCGGCTGACCGAGCGCCAGCCAGAGCGTCGAGTAGCCGTAAGCCGTGCCGACCTCGACGATTCGACGCCGGCCTGCCGCGAGGGCGGCCAGCACGCGCCCGCTATCGCGGTCGACGATGGGAATGTCGGCGGGTTGCGCCGCGGCCTCGATTGCTGCGAGCGCCTGCGGCAGCGGCTGGCCGAGGCCCTCGATCCAGTCGGCCTCGATGGCGCCCGGCAGCCAACTTCGATCGTTCTTCATCGGTCCTCCATCAGACGAGCAGGCCAGCCCCGAAGTACAGCCCGGCGGCGAGGATCGTGCCGGCTGCGATCGTTCCGACGTTGATGTAGAGCAGCCCCGTCGCCGACTCCATCGACCGGCTGCGCGCCGTCTGGACCGCCGCCCACGAGACGATCAGCGGGAAGATCAGGCCAACGATCAGCCGCAGCCAGACGAACAGCGCCCACGGTCCGACGAGCACGGCGAACGGGCCGCCCCCGCCGGGGCCGGCGCCAGTCGAGACCCAGACGACGAACAGCGCAACCTGAAGCGCGACGACCGCGAGCAGCGCCCGGGCGATCATGATCAGCGGTGCCTCGGGCAGCTTGGGTGTCACCAGGTACCAGTGGCCCAGGATCATCGCGGCGAAGACGCCACCGGTTGCGACCGCCAGAACGGCCAGCTGGAGGAGAAGCGGGATCGCGAACCACGAACCGCCGCCCCAGCCGAGCGCGCCAAAGACAAGGGTGGCCGAGGCCGCGGCCAGACCGGCCCCCGCGAGCCAGGCTGCGCGGCGCCGGCGAGCGAGCGCAACCACGTATGCCGCCGCCAGGATGACGAACGCGCCGAGGGCGATCCGGCGCGGCAGGTCGAAGGCCGGATCGATCCGGACCGGCGTCCCGGCCATGGCCGCCGGCAGAGCCTGGTCGGACAGGAACGCGAGGATCCCGATGAGCACCGAGCAGAACGCCGTGAAGGCGAGGAAGCCACGTGTCGCATCGCTTCGCAACCGGGCCAGGACGACCGCCGCGAACGAGCCCATCGCAAGGGCCGTCAGGACGGTCCAGTTGATGAACGCGAGGTTCTCGGCGATCCGTTCGGCGGGCACCGCCCGAGTGTAGCCGAGGCACGCTGCGCCTCCGTTCGGCGATGATGGGCTTGCCGATTGGCCGGGCGGACCGGCACCCGATCCCGAGTCGCGATACTGGAGGACCCAACCGCCATGGCCCTGGACGGTTCCACCACGATCACCTGGTACGGCCACTCCTGCTGGGAGGTCCGAACGCCCGGCGGGAAGACGATCCTGCTCGATCCGTGGTTCGGCAACCCGTCCAGCCCAAGGCCCGCAGCGGCGGTGGATGGGTGCGACCTCATGCTCGTGAGCCACGGCCACAGCGACCACTTCGGCGATGCGCTCATGATTGCCAGCCGGACTAGGCCCATCTGGCCGAGCATCCACGAGCTGAGCCTGTGGCTGGGCCGGAACTACGCCCACAAGGACGGCCTGATCGGGATGAACAAGGGTGGCACCGTCGAGGTCGCCGGCCTGAAGGTCTCGATGGTCCGGGCTGACCACTCAGCGGGCGACATGTACAGCGGCTCGGAATCGCCGCTGTATCTCGGCGAGCCGATCGGCTTCATCGTGGAGCTGGAGAACGGATTCCGTTTCTACTTTGCCGGCGACACGGACGTCTTCTCGGACATGCGCCTGATCGGCGAGCGTTACCGGCCGAGCCTGGCCTTCCTGCCGATCGGCGGCCATTTCACGATGGACCCCACAGCGGCGGCAATGGCCGTCGAATTCCTCGGGGTCACCGATGTCGCGCCTATGCACTACGGGACGTTCCCGCTCCTGGCCGGGACGCCGGACCAGCTCCGAGCGGCGCTGGCGGAGCGCGGCCTGGGCAACGTGACCGTCCACTCGACGTCGCCGGGCGGAACCCTGGGCTGACCACGCGGCCGTGCGGTACGGGGCTGACCCCAGCGAAAACGATCACGTCCCGGAGCCTCCGCCGCGCCGAGTGGTTCGCCAGCGCACCGCTGACGACGCAGTCGGGAGCGGTCCGGATCAATCTGGTGAGCTGTCGAGCACTACCTCTGAGCGCGGTCGGCGAACCAATCGGCCATGTTCTTGCGCGAGATTTGGGCCAACGTCGCTTGAGCTTGGTGAGCGATTGCACGCAGGGCGCCCTTTGGATCTGTTCGCGGGTCCAATGCAACCTCGAGCCAACGCGCCACGTTCGATTCAGGGACGAGCTGGCACCGATCAAGGCAAACCCGGAGTGATCCGGGGACGCAATGCCACGGGACTTGCAAATCGCAAGTCAGCCGGGCTGCCGAAGTGCTGAGGCGGAAAGTGCCGTCTCTCAGGAGGTCGTTCATGAACACGCATTCGAAGACGGGCGCGGCCGCAGGGCACACATTCGGGGTGATCGCGCAGGCAATCCTCGTCGCCGCGATCGTGGCGCTTACGGCTCTTGCTCTTTCGCCCGTTCTTGGCCCGGCTGCGTCGATCGCCGGTGTCGATATGGCAAACGCTGGATCGTCGGCGAGCTCGGTCTGGATCGAGTCATCGTCTGGTGCTCGGTTGGCCAATGGCGGCCTCCAGTTCAACGACCCATTCGACGTCGGCTATGCGACGCGAGAGCGAAAGCCCTGGGCGCACGCCGTGTGCTTCCCCAACGCCTCAACGGTGTACTCAACCACCAAGGGCGATGGCTCGGTGTGGGGGATGTACTACAGCGTCTACGCCGGGGGCCCACAGGAGCAAGCCTTTGTCGCCGGTGAGTCTGTTGATGGCAACTGGGCGAGTGGCGGAGCCGACTGCCGGGTCGATCTGTTGAAGTTCTCAAGCGACTATGCACGCTCGACCGTCCTTGCCTCGAGTTCATTCACGGTCGCTCCCTGATCAACCGAAGCTCAAGAGGAAGGGTCGGCCCGATGGGCCGGCCCTTCCTTGTTTGGGTCCAGAGTGGATGTCCCCTACTGCGCGAGGGTGATCACCTCCAGGCAGTTCGACGTGATGCCGGTGTTGAGGTCGTTGCCGCTATAGACGACCCTCCAGCGGTACGTCCCGGCAGTCGAGGTCGTGTAGCCGCCGGTCGTCGCCGCTGTCCCGGTGACGTTATCGACGTTCACGGCGCCGGATGTGTAGACCTGGGTTCCGGCCTCGCAGGTGTTCGCGCCGTTGTCCTTGTACAGCGTGAACGTCGCCGTCCCACCGGTCCCATTCGCTCGGAAGGACGTCAGGGCCATCGAGTCGTTGAGCGTCCACGTCATGGTGGTACCGATGCCCGGCTGTGCCTTGTCGACGGTGTTCGTGATCGTGCAGGTCGACGTCGTCGCTGACGCGATCGTGCCCGTGCAGCCGGTGCTGTAGGAGACGCTGTAGGTCACGCCGTTGACGGTGACCTTGCCGGCGGCGACGCCGACCTCGGCCACAGTGAACGTCGTGCCGGCCGCCAGCGAGTGGCTGTTGCCGGGGGAGGCAGCCGCGGTCACGCCGGTGAGTCCGCTCGTGCCGCCACCGTTGTACGAGAAGTCAGCGGCGTCGTTGTCGCTGGCCGGGGCGGCGGTGTTGTCGACGACCTTGACGACCGTCAGGGTGCCGTTGGCCGGCGAGTTGTTGAATGTACAGGTCGTCAGCAGCCCGGACTGGATCGTGATCCCGGTGACCGCGCGGCTGGCTGCGCTGAAGCTGCCCGTCGCGGTGTTGTCGGCCTTGGTGCACGAGGCACTCGTGAGGTTCCACCCGCTGACCGCTGCCTCCGTCACCGATCCGGTGCTCGTGAAGCCAAGCGGCAGATTGCCGGAGTTGCTGGAGCCTGTGATGTTGACCGGGTTCCCGCCGCTCGGCGTCGGGACCACCGTGAAGCTGAAGACCTGGCTCGTCGTGCCCGCCACCTTGACGATCTTCAGGAAGCCGCTGCCCGGGTTGACGATGCAGTCGAATGGGTTGTTGTTGCCGCCGTTGCCGGCCGACGGGTACGAGCAGACGTTGACCAGATTGCCGCCGCCGACGAGCGACTTGAGGACGGTGATGGCGATGGTCGTGTCGTGCGGATTGCTCTGGCCCGCCGGGAACGGGTCCGTGTCTGTCTGGAGGTTCGGAGAGATGGTGCTGCCGGGGAGAATGCCGGCCGTGATCTGAGTCCCCTCCGTGTACGGAAGAGAGCCACTCGGCTGGGCACAGCGATCGTTCCGGCTGTTGCTGCAGTTGAACAGGTAGACCGGGCGCGCGGCGTCCTGGCGAAGGAGCTGGACGCTAGCCGGGTTGGCGTTGATATTTGCGACGCGAGCACAGACGGCCTTGTCGATCTTGCCGTCATTGCCGGTGTCGAAGAGAGCACAGGCGTCGCCGGTCTGGCCGCTGCCCGTCCACGAGTTGATCGAGTCCCAGCTCCAGAAGAGCGAGTACTTCGTGTTGTCCGTGTCGTCGCGACCCATCTGGGTCAGGTCGACCTGGTCGGAGTTGACGTCATTGGCCCCGCCGCTGTCGGCAACAGTGAAGTAGTTGCCGGGGATGGCGTTGACGCCCGAGTGGGCGCTGACGGTCATGCCGATCGCGGTCAACGCGGTCAGTGACGCCACGATGATGAGCAGGCTGATCCACCGTGGTCGGCGGTGCTCCTTGATGATCAGTGTCAACGATCTGTCCTTTCGCTCGCGACCGGTCCGGTCGCTCTACCCCGATGTCGAACGCTCTTGGGCGCGGCCGACGAGCCGCAGATCAACACTCCGCTACACCCCTCCTTCCCTCAGGGCGGCCAACGAACGCAGGACGAGGCCGGGCTGACGGCATGACGCAAGACGCGAGCCCGCCGCGTTCAGGGCGCGGCGGGCTCACGTCCGGTCTCGGGGACCGCAAAAGTGAAGGAACGGCCGCGGCCAATCGGACACACGGCGAAGCCCAGCTCAGGACGGGCTGAACGGATTCCCTCTTGAACACGCCGGATCCGATGGCCAACGCGCTGACCCCTTCCCCCGGTGCTGCGGCTCACCGTGGCACGGCGGGCGGGTCCCCACGACACGCCGCGACGCTGCTTTCCCCGGTGAGTTGACGGTGATGCGGCGCTCGTGGCCCCCCGGCCGGCGCTCGCAGTTCCGCGAGTCTGCTGGGACGAAAGTCCTACGTCAAGGGGGTACCCGACGCCTAGGTGATGTCATCGCGCACCGGGTGTCGGTGACTTGACAGCCGCACCGTCAGGGACGGCACCGAGATGACCAGGGTCGTTGCTGCTGATTCGGGCATCAGAGCTCACGCGCCCGCCCCGAATTCGGTCGTGGACGGTCCTGGCCTCTCTCCAACCGACACCCGCGACCCGCCGCCATTGCGAGCGAACAGGCGGCCCTGAACGGATTGAGCCGTCGCCCGCCGCGAGTGGCCCTCACGCCGGAGCTGAACGGCTCAGAAATAGACGCGCATCACCCGGCGCCAAACACGCTGGGCAGTGCCAGGGCGATGGAAAGCACCGCGATGCCGGCCGACAGCTTCGCGCGATCCACCCTGCCCACAATCAGGGTTCCCGGCAGCATCGCTCCCCCCGACGACGCCACGAGGGTGGCGAGCATCCGCAGGTCAATGGAGAATCTGTCGCCCCCAATGGACGTAATTGCGTAGGTGAGGACGGCAGCCAGCGCGATGGGAATCCGGCCGACGAGAGAGGATCCAATCGCGATCCGGGGTTCGATGCGCGACAGGATCAAGAGTTTGACACCGATCGGACCCCAGCCGGCCCCAGAGACCCCCGAGCTGAACCCGGCGACCAGGCCGATGCTGCCGATGCGCGAAGCAGGGGGATCGGAGACTGTCGTTCGCGATCCGGAAATCCGAAGGGAGAGCAGGACCACGACGCCCACGATGACGATGGCAAGAGCCACGGCGCGGGTCACAAGGTCAGCTGGCAGAACGGTCGCAAAACCCGCCCCGGTGACGCTGCCAACGACGCCGCCCACGACCAGCGGGACGGTGATCGATCGTCGGACGTGCCCCACGGCTGCATGGCTTGCCGCTCCGAGCGGGATCACCAGGGGCTGGATGGTCAGAGAAAGAACCGCCGCGACTCCGGCGGGGACCCCGAGAACGAGAAGGCCTGGAACCAGGACGCCCCCATACACCCCGACACTCGTGGCCGCGAGTCCGGCAGCTGCCCCAACCAGGGCCACAGCAGCGAGATGACCCTGATCGCCTGACGGTGCCGTTGCGAGTGCGACCCCGACGATCAGCATGCCGGCCAGTGGCGCGGCCACGAGAAAGAAGGCCGTTGACCCCTGCGGCCGTTTTCGGTATGGCGACATCAGCGTTGGGCAGGCCCATCGGACGCGGCCCGCTCATCCCACGAAGTAGTCATCCGAACGCCGGACGATCCGAAGCGGACGGTCGCACGGCGCCCGCCCGCTTCTTGGTGCTGACTCGAGCCACGAGCAAAGAGGTCAGATGCTTGCTGCCAGGAGTCCGCATGTGTCTTCCAGTATCGGGCGTCCGGCCTTTTCGTGGTTCCACAAGCCGCGCTGGACAAACGCTCCGAGCGCCCATGTTGACCACTGCGCGATGCTCGTCCCATGGCCGCGCCGCCGCCCGGATTGAGCGAGTCATCGTCAGGTGCGCAGCGCGGTCGCGATGGGCACCTGGACGACAGCTCGCCCGACGGCGATCTTACGGTGCCGTGTCGTAACGACCGATGTCCGGCGCGCTCCCAATGATCGGGACGCTGGTCCCGAAGAGGACGACGCCGCGGTCGATGACCGGCGAACCGGGCTGAACGTGGTAGTCGCGGACCGAGGGGTTCGTGAACATCGGGTTCGCGTCGATTCCCGTCCCCATCTGGCCAGTCCAGGATGTGAACGTTGCAAGGCTGTTCGTCGATCCCTTGCCCACGACGCTCGCGAGGTAGCCGCCGGACGTATTGTCGAAGAGGTTTCGGTCAATGGAGACCGAGGCCGGCAGGGTTGACTCGATCCCGATGATCTTGCCCGTGGCCATGACAGCGATGTTGTTCTGGATCCGGAGTCCCTCGATGGAGCCGTCCCACAGGCCGTTGCCGGACTTCACGCTGAACACGAACTGGTCCAGATTGTGGAACACGTTGTTCGCAACGGTCATGTTGTAGGCGCACCGCAGGAACATCCCGAAGCTGCGGCCCTGGCTCGTTGCGCCGTAGCTGACGTTGTGACGGAAGACGTTGTTGCCGCAGCCAAGCGTGCCGTCGCTGCCCGTCTCGAGAACGTTCTCGTTGTCCCACGTGACGTTGTAGGCCATCGTCACATTGCTCGCGCTGTAGATCTCGAAGGCGCCGCCGTCCCAGGCGTAGTCATAGCTGGCGGCGCGGTTGCTCCAGATCTGATTGCTTCCGACATAGATCGCGCCCGTGGTCCGGACGAGGGCGATCCCGACTGCGCCATGGTCGTCATTCGCGATGCCCGAGGTGTTGACGACCATCTTGTCCTGATGGTGGACCAGGTTGTTGACGATCCTCACCCCGGCCCCTAAGCGCGACACGTAAATGCCTTCTTCGTTCCGGGTGACCTCGTTGCCGTCGATAACGACCTCGGTCGAGTTGTTGATGTTGACGCCGTAGCTCCGGTTGTTCTGAATGAGATTGTTCTTGATCGTGATGCGGTAGGCGCCGTTCTCGATCCGGATCCCAGCCCCAGAGCCATTGCCGCCGGCGGCCCCCTGGATGACGAAGCCGCGAACGACCACGTCGTGGTTGGCCGAGAACTTGATGACGTCGACTCGTCCGTTGGCGGCAATCACGGGCCGTGGATCGCCCGGATAAGCCAGGAACGAAGTCGGGCTCGTTGAGCTCAGGCCGGAACGGGACATGGTGAACCCGGTGTAGGTGCCCGCCCGGACGTAGACCGTCCCGTTGGCCGGCAGGCTGTTGGCCGCTTTCTGGAGGGTGGCCCACGGACTGGACGCGGTGCCGCTGTTGGCGTCGTTGCCCGTTGGTGCGACGTAGGAAGCTCCACTGACGAGAGCGGGAGTCGGGGTCGCCGTCGGAGCGGGAGTCGGGGTCGCCGTCGGAGCGGGCGTCGGGGTCGCCGTCGGAGCGGGAGTCGGGGTCGCCGTCGGAGCGG
>JACCVQ010000157.1 GCA_013698095.1 Chloroflexota bacterium | reverse complement strand
CGCTCGGCTCGTCCGCCGCGAACGCCGCGGCCGCGGCGGCCGCGGAGGTTGCCTCGCCCAGGGCTGCGACCGGGCGGCCCGAGGTCACCGCCTCCTTCGCGCGCTTCTGGGCATCGGCCGCTTCTCGTGCCGCTTCCTCGGCCGCCTTGCGGCCCGCCGCAAACGTCTCGGGCTGGAGTTCCTTCATCGCCGAGGCGACCAGCGCCGCGGCGCCGATCAGGATGATCCCCGACAGGTAGAACCAGAGCATCAGGACGATCACGCCACCGAGAGCGCCGTAGGTGTTCGCGTAACTCCCGAAGTTCGCGACGTAGAAGGCGAAGCCGGCGGTGGCGATGAGCCAGCCGATCGAGAAGATGGCGCCACCGACGAGCGCCCAGCGCCAGGGCACCACGAAGTTCGGTGCCAGCTTGTAGAGGACAGCGACTGCGGCTGACAGGGAGGCGAGGACGACCGGCCAGCGCAGGATCCCGATCGCCTCGACCATGCCCCGGTCGAGATTGAGCTGCTGGATGACCTCCGCTGTCAGCAGAGACGCCCCGACAATGGTCACGAAGGCGGCGATGAGGCCGACGCTCGCCAGCACTGTCAGCCCGATGGCGAGGGCGTAGCGCGGGATGAGCGGTCGTGTCTCCTCGACCTCGTATGCCCGGTTCATCGCCTTGATGAGGGCGTTGGTGCCACCAGTCGCTGCCCAGAGTGCCGCGATCGCGCCGATCGTCAGCAAGCCCGGCCGCGTGGTGCCGATCACGGCTTCGAGCTGGGGTGCGACTGCGTCGGCGATATCGGGTGGGAGGTTGTCGCCGATCGCGCCGAGGATCTGGCCGGTCGGATCGGAAAGGCCGGCGGCCGAGGCGACGAATGCTGTCAGCGCGGCCACGAAGATGACGAACGGGAAGATCGCGAAGAGGAAGCGGTAGGCGAGCTCGGCCGCGAGACCCGCAACATCGTCCTTCTTGATGTCGGCGAGGAAGCGCTTGCCGATTCGCGTCAGGTCGTCACGCATGCCCCAAGCGAACCATGATCGGCGCGAACCGTGAATGTCACCGGTCCGGGGCGAGTGCCGCAGTTGCGTGACAGATGTTGCCGCGGCGCCGGGCCGCCAACTTCGCCATGCAATCACCGGGGGACTCTTACGGCGCCTCGGGAGCCTCCGAGGCGCTCGGTCGGGCCGGTGTCCTCGCCTGCTCCCTCGTGGGCGGGACACGAATCCGGTGGCGGGTCGACCGGATCAACGCAGAAGGTGGCGTACCAGTCCCTGCATGACCGGTTGACCAGAAGCTGAGGCATCCGGTCGCTGACCCTGGACGCGCCAGCCAGCTGCGGATCGCCCGGCCGTCCAGTGGGAGTGCGGCCCGCAGCATCGTCGCGTGGTCCGCCGCGCGCCGGCGACTCGTGCTCGAGTCGGCGACGATCAGCCAGACGGACACGCTTGCCGCTCGCTCCAGCCAGCCGCGTTCGCGCGCGATCTCCGCGGCAAGTCGGCGCTTGCGGTCGAGCGTCCCGAGCATCTCGTTGAAGTCGACCAGCTCGGTCTTGAGCTCGATCACCAGCAGCGACGTCGACGCGACATGCCAGGCCAGGATGTCGATGACTCCGCGCTCGCCGAACTTGGAGAACGACACCTCTGGAGCGAACTCCCAGCCGTCGAGATGGAGGAGCCGGCGCGCGACGGCCTCGTGGAGGGCCGAGTGCCCGGCCGCCAGCATCCGGTCGAGGTCGCCGGCCCGCCAGCGGGCATTGATGTCGACCCGAATGTCGAGAGCCGCGGCAACCGCGCGGATCTTGTCGAGGCTGACCGAGCCGAAGTGACCGCGCTCCATGCGTGACACCACGCTCTGACTCACGCGTGCACGATCGGCGAGGTCCTGCTGCCGCCAACGGCGCCGGATTCGCAGGAACCGGATGACCGCCCCGAAACGCTGATCCGTCATGACCGGAGGATGGCCGCGGGCGCTCATCCGCCGGTTGGCGGCGATTTACCCGGTAGTTGCCTCAACAGTCCTGGACGGACTGGAACGGCACCAAATTCGCCACCGATCCGGGCGGCCGCCCCACTGGCCACGCTCAGCGCTGCAGCCGAACGGCCCGAACCCCGCGACTCCGGCCCGGCTACCCGCCGTATCAGTCCCCGCATGACTGGTTCGTCAACCCGCGCGAACCGAACGCCTGTTCGATACCATCTCCGTGGACAACCGCCCAGGCGACAGTGCACAACCACCCGAGGCAACGTGGACAACCGGCACGGAACGGTGGGAAACAACCCGCGGAACGTGCACGAAGCGTGGACGAGGCACCACCACGCTCGCAACAACATCTTGCGGTGCATCCCAGCGACCAACCACTACATCTTGTGTTTTGGGCCTTGACTGACCCCTCCCCGCGGCGTACTCTGAACGCTCGCGCTGATCGCTCCGCGCCGCATCCCGAGGCCCGCCCGCCGACCCCCAGCGTCGGCCCGCGAACACCTGGAACGGCTCCACGAAACGACCGGCACACGGAGTGGGTCGCAGCTACGGCGGACGCGAGGAGCGGGACCGGGCGGGCGACCAGAGGAGCGAGCGACACGGCGAGGAGCCGGACCGCTCGGCGAACGCGGTGGAGGACGACACACGATGGCCCGACAGAGCGGCGACGCGACCCCGGTTTTGGACCGTGAGCCTGGCACGAAGGCACGGAAGGCAGCGGCCAGCGCGGTCCGCAAGCTGAGCGGCCCGTGGGCCGCCAGCTTCGACGGGACCGACGGTCACGGCCACCGGGCGACGGGCCTCACCTTCGAGCGCCGCTGGACCACCCCGGGCGTCCATCCCTACGACGAGATCACGTGGGAGACGCGAACCGCCGCGATCGGCAACGAGAGCGGCAAGCTCGTCTTCGAGCAGAAGGACGTCGAGGTCCCCAACTTCTGGTCGCAGCTCGCCACCAACGTCGTCGTCAGCAAGTACTTCCGCGGCCACCTCGGGACCGAGGAGCGCGAGACGAGCGTCCGCCAGCTGATCGATCGGGTCGTCCTGACCATCGCCGGCTGGGCCGAGACCCAGCACTACTTCGCGACCGACGCGGACCTCCAGACCTTCCAGGCCGAGCTGACCCATCTTCTCGTCCACCAGAAGATGAGCTTCAACTCGCCGGTCTGGTTCAACGTCGGCATCGAAGCCCGGCCCCAGTGCTCAGCCTGCTTCATCAACGGCGTCCAGGACACGATGTCCTCGATCATGGACCTCGCCAAGACCGAGGCGATGCTCTTCAAGTTCGGCTCCGGCGCGGGCTCAAACCTCAGCACCATCCGCTCCTCCCGAGAGAAGATGACCGGCGGCGGCACCGCCTCGGGCCCGGTCAGCTTCATGAAGGGCTACGACGCCTTCGCCGGCGTCGTGAAGTCGGGCGGCAAGACCCGCCGCGCGGCCAAGATGGTCATCCTCGATGCCGGCCACCCCGACGTCGTCGACTTCATCGACTCGAAGCTCAACGAGGAGAAGAAGGCCTGGGCCCTGATCGAGGCCGGCTACGACCCGAGCTTCACCGGTGAGGCCTACGGCAGCGTCGCTTTCCAGAACGCCAACCACAGCGTCCGCGTGACGGACGAGTTCATGCAGGCGGTCATCGACGACAAGGAGTGGACCACTCACTCGGTCGTCGGCAACGAGCCGATGGACACCTACAAGGCCCGCGACCTCTTCCGCAAGATGGCCGAGGCGGCCCACGTCTGCGGCGATCCCGGCATCCAGTACGACACCACCATCAACGACTGGCACACGTCGGCGAACACGGACCGGATCCACGCGAGCAACCCGTGCTCCGAGTACATGTTCCTCAACGACACGGCCTGCAACCTGGCGTCACTGAACCTGATGAAGTTCGTCGGCGATGACGCCGAGTTCGACGTCGACGCCTACCGGTTCGCGGCCAAGGTCACCCTGACCGCCCAGGAGATCCTCGTCGACAACGCGTCCTACCCGACGCCCCGGATCGAGGAGAACTCGCACAAGTTCCGCCCGCTCGGCCTCGGCTACGCCAACCTCGGCGCGCTGCTGATGAGCCGTGGACTCGCCTACGACTCGGACGAGGGCCGGAACTACGCCGCCGCTCTCACCGCGATCATGCACGGCGAGGCGTACAAGCAGTCGAGCATCATCGCCCGCGACCACGGCGGCCCGTTCCTGTCGTACGACGAGAACCGCGCCCCGTTCCTGCGGGTCATCAAGAAGCACCGCGACGCGGCCTACCGCCTTCCGACCGACCAGGCCGTCCCTGCCAACATGGTCGCCGCCGCCCGGAGCGTCTACGACGAGGCGCTCGAGCTCGGCGAGGTTCACGGCTACCGCAACGCCCAGGTCACGGTCCTCGCGCCCACCGGCACGATCGCCTTCATGATGGATTGCGACACGACCGGGGTCGAGCCGGACATCGCCCTGATCAAGTACAAGAAGCTCGTCGGCGAAGGCTTCCTGAAGATCGTCAACCAGACGGTCCCGTCGGCCCTCCGCAAGCTCGGATATGACGCCACCCAGGTCGAGGAGATTCTCGCCTATATCAACGATCGCGAGACGATCGAGGGCGCGCCCCACGTCAAGGCGCAGCACCTGTCGGTCTTCGACTGCGCGTTCAAGCCGGTCAACGGCGAGCGCTCCATCCACTACATGGGCCACGTCCGGATGATGGGCGCGATCCAGCCGTTCATCAGTGGCGCCATCAGCAAGACCGTGAACATGCCCGAGGCCGCCACCGCCGAGGAGATCGAGACGGTCTACCTCGAGGGCTGGAAGCTCGGCCTGAAGGCGATCGCGGTCTATCGCGATAACTCCAAGCGCTCGCAGCCCCTGTCGACCGGCAAGAAGAAGGACGGCGATGTCATCGACAGCGAGGCCGTCGCCGCGCTGAAGAAGGAGCTCGCCAAGGCCCAGGCCGAGGCTGCCCTCCCCCACCGCCGGCGGCTGCCGTCGGAGCGGACCGCGGTCACCCACAAGTTCGACATCGCGGGGCACGAGGGCTACATCACCGTCGGGCTCTATCCCGACGGCACACCCGGCGAGATCTTCCTGAAGATGGCCAAGGAGGGGTCCACGGTCTCGGGGTTGATGGACTCGTTTGCGACAACCGTCAGCGTCGCCCTCCAGTACGGCGTGCCGTTGCGCGACCTCGTGAACAAGTTCGCCCACGTCCGGTTCGAGCCGAGCGGCTTCACCGGCAACGGCGAGATCCCGATCGCGAAGTCGAGCATCGACTACATCTTCCGCTGGCTCGGGTCGCGCTTCCTCGGTGCCGACGACAAGGCAGCCCTGGGGCTCATCGATCGGAGTGCCATGGGATCCGAGGCGCCCGCCTTCGGCGCTTCGGCGGCTTCCGGCTTCGGGTCAACGCTTCCACTCGCTGCGGCTCGGGAAGCAACTCCCGCTCAGCCGGAACCGCCTACGGCCGAACGCGGGACGTCATCGGCACCGGACACGGCGAGTGACAGCCCCAAGGCTTCCGTTGCCGTTGACACGGCCTCGGGTGAGAAGGGCGCGACGGCGGTGGCTGCCGGTTCTCCGGTCTCGGCCGCGAGCACGCCAGGCGTCGGTGCGGGGAGTGATCAGCTCGCGGTCATCGCGACCAATGGGCATGCGGCTCCGGCCAAGGCCTCGAACGGAAACGGTGGCAGCACCGTGACCCTGTCACTGGGCCGGACGAACGTCGCCTTCAAGATCCAGGAGGACGCCCCGAGCTGCGCCGAATGCGGCTCGATCATGGTCCGCAACGGCAGTTGCTACAAGTGCCTGAACTGCGGCTCGACGAGCGGCTGCTCGTGATGTAGCCGTGAAGGACTTCCTGCTCCCGAACATCGGGGGAGGCACCTCTTGTGGTGCCTCAAGGGCGCTTGATTGCCAAGCTCGATATGAACCCGTGGCCGTCGTGGCCACGGGTTCCTTCGCGTCTGAGAGGAGGTGACGCCGGCGCGTAGCCAGCCCCGATGATCGAGCTAAGACCGAGAAGGGTCGTCGCTCCTGCGAGCGACGACCCTGAGCTGGCGGGAATGGAAGCTCCGGCTTAGGGCGCGTCCCCTCCTCGCCAAGCGCCTCGATGCTATGCGGTCACCTCGGACGAAACCAGACGTTTCCCCACGACTTTCGACTTTCGTCTGTTTGGACGACTTTCGTTGTCCACGTCGTTCCCACAATCTTGAAAGGTCTCACCCCATGGCAACGAACAAGAACAAGCAAGACGGCCACCTCGAGGGCGCCGTCCGGGAGCGGAGTCAGTTCATCACGCCGAGCGGTCACCCCGCGAAGCGCGACACAACAACCGGCCGAATCATCGACGTCAAGAGCGACAAGCAGCCGTTCAAGGGCGTGCGTCGCGAGAAGTAGAGAGCCTCGGGCTGCTCGTCGATTGGCGGGCGGCCCGCGCTCAAGGAGATCCAATGACAACGGTTTCTGTGTCATTCGGTGCAATTCAACGCATGAACGACGAGATCACGGGCGGCTGGATCGTCGAACAGCAGCGCGCTCGTGAAAGAGATGGCGTGCCCGTTTGCGCAATCGTGCGGGTTCAGGGCCCGGGCTTCGACGTGACCTTGCCGGTCGGCCAATGCGGATCGGGTGGCGGGGGTCGGCCTGTGCTCACTCCCCGCGAACAGGAGTTGATCGACCTCTGGCGTCGGCTCCACCTCGACGGCCCGGAGTTCTCGCCAGGCAACCTTCAAGCGTTCGTGAAACGGGCTAGCCGGCTCTCCTAGTCGGGTTCGACGCGACGCCTGCACTCGCTGTCGATCTGCAGGCGTCGCTTCGATGCCCCAGAGTCTCCGAACGTAAAATCAAGCCACCTGGGGGCGCCCTCGGACTTGCGGCTCGCCAAGTGCAAAAGCATCGGCCGTCGGGCGCTCGTTCATGAACGAGGTTCGACAGCGTCCCCGAACTCACGCTCTTCACTCGAGAACAGAGGCGGTTCAGACGTCGCGGACGCGCTCGACTCGCTGGTCGTGGCGGGTAGCTTGGGTGCAGCCGGTGCCCATACCCGAATCCCCTGCACGATAGCTCGGTAGAACTCGCTGGTCTGTTGCTTGGACTCCGCAACGAATTTAGCCGGCGAGCCGACCACGCTTCATGCCGAGATCCTTGGACACCGTCAGCCGAAATGTCCACGGATCGCGCTTCGGGTCAACCGCATAGAGGAGTCGCTCGGGCTTGAGACGGCCGTCCTTGAGGGAACAGGACGTCGGCTCCTTTTGATTTGGATAGCGGACCTCGATCAGCAGGTCGTCCTTCGCTGTGGCGAGCTGGCGAAGCATCCAGTTGATCCGCGTACTCGGTCGGCCATCCTTGGGTGCGTTTACCACCACTGACGTTCGGAATCGACGACCCCGCAGGTCCGCCTCCAAGTCGATCGGTCCGGCGGCATCGGGAACGCGAATCGAGGCGAGGAGCTTTCCTCGATCAACCATCGACCGGACGTGAAGATCGCGTCGAGCAGCGGGATCGACCTTGCGTGGCCAAGCCGGCTCGACTTCGCGCCCGAGGTCCTGCGTCAGCCCAAGGGCGATGTACTCGACCAGTTGCTCCCATCGACCAGCGACATCTCGCACGCCGGCATCTGATGCCTTGAGCGTCGCCTCGCGTGCACCGTCGCGAACGGCTACCCATTTCTCTCCCATGTCATCGAAGCCGCCTGCGCCGGCTCGCTCATGGTCGAGATAGGCGATGAGTTCGCCGAGGATCCAGGCTTGGTCGGGGTCGCCGATCTTCCGATGCTTGTGTTCCACGCGGGCATTGGTCATGACCTGCCACCAAGATAGGTGCCGCAGAATGACCTTCCTCGTCTTTCGCGGGTCGATGGCGATCGGGCTCTCTTCCGGCGACGATGTGATCTGATTCGAGATCGTCAGAACGGCGTCAAATCCGTTGACCCGGGCCAGTTCGAGGTATCGCTCGACCTGCTCGGCACGCAGTTCGGCGCCGGCCGTCTTCACCTCAACGAGACAGACCCAACGATTCTTGCCGCGTTCGACGACGATCGCACCGTCCGGAATCGAGAGCTTGGTGTCCTCGTCGACGAATCGGACCTCTGTGAACGGCAGAATCTTTCCGGCTGGTGCACCTACCTGGTCGAGAACGGCGCGGCCGAACTGCGGAACGGATCCCATCACCGCGAGCAACGAAGAGGTCGCGCGCTGTTCCTGCTCGTCCTGGCCACCGATGCCGGTTGTCGGAATCAATCGGGCTTGACGCCAAGCCTCCTCGGGCTTCGCGATTCCCTTGGGCGACGGCTTCAGCGGCGGCATGCTGCTCCCCTTCCTGCTCATCCGCATGATAGTCGCGCGGAAGTTGACGATTGCCCCCTGACCGATTCGCTGCCGTGCTGCGATCGGGATGACGATGCGCGCGAGACAGGCGCTGGTAGACTCCCGCCACGTTGGAACGTGGAGGGGCATTGGCGCGGAACGAGGCGGAGACGAGGGCTCAGCTCATCGATCCGGCGCTGCACGCCCGGGGGTGGACCGAAGACCTTATTCGGCGCGAAGAGACGCTCGGGACGGTCGAGATCGTCGATGGGCAGCCCCGGCGCCAGCTTCATGGTCGGACCGACTACACGCTCCGGATCAAGATCAGTCCTGACGCTCAGCCCGTCGCGGTCGCCGTCCTGGAGGCGAAGAGCGAGGACAAGCCGGCGACCTACGGGCTCGACCAAGCGAAGACCTACCAGCGGACCGCCAAGCGCCTGAACGTCCCGTTCGTGATCGCGACCAACGGCCATCAGTGGACGCTCCACGACAACCGGGCCGGCACCACGACTCCCCTCCCCCGCCCGATAACCGAGTTCCCGACCCCGGACGAACTTCGCGCCAGCTACGAGGACGCGATCGGGATCGACCTGACCGCTCCGCTCGCCCGCCCGCTCGTCACGAAGTACAAGGGCGGCGAGGGCGCCCGGCGCTACTACCAGGACGCCGCGATCCGGGCCGTCTTCGAGAAGCTCGCCCGCGGCGAAACCCGCGCCCTGCTGAGCCTCGCGACCGGATCCGGCAAGACGTTCATCGCGGTCAACCTCCTGCGTCGGATCGCGGACGCCGGCCAGCTCAAGCGCGCCCTCTTCCTGTGCGATCGCGAGGAGCTCCGCAACCAGGGCCTGACCGCGTTCCAGCGCGCGTTCGGCTCGGACGCCGCGGCGGTGTCGGGCGCCAACCCGCAGAAGAATGCCCGCGTCCTGATCGCGACATACCAGACGCTCGACATCGACACAGAGGACGCCAACGCCGACTTCCTCGAGGCCAGCTACCCGCCCGACTACTTCAGCCACATCGTCATCGACGAGTGCCATCGCTCGGCGTGGGGCGAGTGGTCGAAGGTCCTCACCCGCAACCCCAACGCAGTCCAGATCGGCCTGACCGCGACCCCGCGCCAGCTCATCTACGGCGCCTCGGCCGCGGAGCGCTCGGAACAGGAGATCAGCGCTGACAACCTCCGTCACTTCGGCGAGCCGGTCTACGAGTACGAGATCGGCCAGGGCATCGAGGACGGCTACCTCGCTGCCTGTGAGATCGTCCGGCGCGACATCTTCCTCGAGGGCAGCCCGTTCTCCGAGCGCGAGACCGGGCTCGAGCGAGACGACATCTGGAGCACGACGGTCGCGGACGCGCGGACCGGCGAACTCCTGACCGCCGCCGAGGCGCGCGAGCGCTACGACGCGGGCTCGTTCGAGGGGAAGCTTCAGCTGCCCGATCGGGTCGCGGCGATGACGGCCGACCTGTTCGACCTGCTCCTCACAACCGGCGGCCCCGAGCAGAAGACGATCATCTTCTGCGCACGCGACCAGCACGCCGACGCGGTCGCGATCGCACTGAACAACCGCTACGCCGCCTGGTGCAAGGAGAACGGTCGGAAGCCGGCCGATCCGTACGCCTTCAAGTGCACCGCGGCCAGCCACGGCGCCGACTACCTCGCCGACCTTCGCGGCGCGTCGCGCAGCCACTTCATCGCGACGACGGTCGACCTGCTGACCACCGGCGTCGACGTCCCGGTCGTTCGCAACACCGTCTTTTTCAAGTACGTGCGCTCGTCGATCGCCTTCTACCAGATGGTCGGTCGCGGGACGCGGCTGGATCCGGCGTCGGGCAAGTTGATGTTCCGGGTCTACGACTACACCGCGGCGACGCGCCTGTTCGGCGAGGCCTTCCGGACGCGGGCGACGGTTGTGCGCGACGAGCCGAGTGACCCGGCGGAGCCGGGCGCCGCTGAGCGGACCATCCAGGTCCAGGGCATCGACGTCCGCCTCGGCGACGCCGGGATCGCCATCCTGACGACTGTCGACGGCGTCGCGAAGCCGGTGACGCTCGAGGAGTACAGGGAGCGGATCGCCGAGTCGCTCGTCGGGCGGGCGCCGACGCTCGATGCGTTCCGGGCGACCTGGATTGCGCCGGCCGAGCGGCGAGCGCTACTCGGTTCCTTGCCGGACGCCGGCCGGTCGGCGCCCCTTATCCGGGCGGTGGCAGAGATGGCCGACTTCGACCTCTACGACGTCCTCGCCGAGCTCGGATACGGCCTCGAGCCCAAGACCCGCAACGCCCGGGCCGACGCATTCGACTACAAGGCCGCCGACTGGCTCGCCGATCTCCCCGCAAAGACCGCCGCGACGTTGCGCGCACTCACGCGCCAATTCGCCCGCGCCGGCACCGACGAACTCGAGAACCCTGGCGTGCTTCAGACCCCCGCCGTTGTTGCCGCCGGCGGTCTCGATGCCCTGAAGCTCCTAGGCTCGGCCACCGACATCCTCCGCGCGACCAAAGAACGGTTGTTCGCTGCGTGACGAGCAGCCGCGATATTGGCCAAGGTCGCTTCTTGCCGCTGCACCTCGGTGGCCCCGGAAGTCGTGCTCCCAGGGGATGGACGTGGAAACGGCTTACCGATCTCGCAAGACTTGAATCCGGTCACACGCCGAGTCGAACCCGACGGGACTGGTGGGCCGGCGAAATTCCTTGGATTGCCCTTCCAGACATCCGCGGGCTCGACGGTAGGAGAGCAATCGAAACACTCGAGTCGATCAACGAGGAAGGAATCCGCAATTCGTCGGCCCGAATCCTGCCTGAGGGGACAGTTGTCATGTCTCGAACGGCTTCCGTTGGATTCGTGACAGTGATGGGTAGCCCAATGGCTACTAGCCAGGACTTCGTCAACTGGGTCTGTGGGCCCGAGCTTCACCCAACATTCCTCATGCACCTTCTGATCCGAGCAAGGGAAATCCTCGGATCACTTTCGAGCGGCGCGGTACACAAGACGATCTACGTGCCCACGGTCCAGCAATTCTGGGTGTGTGTCCCCGATGTCAAGCGCCAAATTGAAGTTGCCCGCGAGCTAAGCGAGATCCTGGCGGCGGCTCGCTCCACACTCGATGTTGCTCGGGAGAGGATGGCCGACGTAGCGCGACTCAAGGACTGTGTCCTACGAGAGGCCTTCGTGGAGGCCGATGGAACTCCATGGCCTCGACATCCACTTCGGGCGCTGGCCGAGTTCATTTCCGACGGTACACATCAGCCGCCATCGTTCGCGACCGCAGGTGTGCCATTCCTATTCGTAGGCAACATTGTTGGAGGCGAGGTCGATTTCGTAACGACCAAGCACGTTTCGCTAGAGACGTTTGAGGAGTTGACGCGCCGACGCCGCCCAGAACGTGGCGACGTTCTGTATTCCGCCGTCGGCAGTTTCGGCGTCGCCGTCGTCGTCAAGGCTGATCGGGCATTTACATTTCAGCGGCACATCGCACACATTAGGCTGCGGCCAGATATCGCAGATCCGAATTTCGTTGCCGCTTACATCAATTCGCCTGCGGGGCGACGCCACAGCGAGTCGGTAGCGATGGGCGGAGCGCAACGAACCGTGACATTGGGCTCCCTGGCCTCCTTTCCGATGCCGGTGCCTGACCTCGTGGAACAACGTCAAATCGTCGGACGACTGGAGGCCCGCTTTCGCGCGATCGCGGCCGTGCATGAGGCGGTCAAGTCCACGCAAGGCGCCCTCGAAGCACTTCCTGGTGCGCTGCTTCGTCGAGCCTTCGAGGACACCGCTGCCTGACAACCAGGTCTGCCTGCTAGTCGGTCAAGCTCCAGTCGATCCGGCCCTGACCCAAAGACTTCAGTCGTGCGTTCGCCCGGCTGAACGGCTTCGATCCGACGAATGGTGTCGGGAGTCGGCTCGCCGAGCGCGGCGCCGGGTGGTTCGACTCGATGACGATGTGGCGCTGATCGATCAGCGAACGCTTCTGTTGAGCGAAGCGGCCCCAGAGGAGAAACACGATCGGGTCCGGTCGGGCGGCCACGGCCCGGATGATCGCGTCGGTGAAGGGCCGCCAACCCAGCCGGTCGTGACTGTTCGCCGAGCCGCGACGGACGGTCAGCGTCGTGTTCAGCAAGAGCACGCCGTGGCGCGCCCACGGCTCGAGGGACCCGCTCGAGCTTGGCTCGAGGCCGAGGTCGGACTGCCATTCCGCGAGGATGTTGACGAGGGACGGCGGCGGCTTCGCGACGGCCGGCACGGAGAAGGCGAGACCGTGCGCCTGGCCCGCTTCGTGGTATGGGTCCTGGCCGAGGATCACCGCCCGCACCAAGGCGAGTGGCGTCAGGCGCAGAGCGTTGAACACGAGGCCCTCGGGCGGGTGGATCGCGGTGTCGGGTCGCGCTCGTTCAGCCGAAAGGTAGCGATCGAGGTCGCGGAACAAAGGCGCCTCGATCGGCGGCGAGCGCGAGGCTCCAGTCGTCCGGGATCCCGTCTGCGAGGGCCACAATCAGGGCTCGAAAAGGACGCGAAAGGTCACGAGAATCGCCTCGTCGTCCACGATCGAGTACATGACGAGCATGCCCGGTTCCGTCATATCCAACACGAGGTCGCCGATCTGCTCGCGCCCAACGCGGTGGTCGGGGTCGACGACCATCCCTTCTTCTACGAGGTCAAGGGACAGCCGGACCCGTGCGTCGATCAATGCGGCTTTCCGCGCTCGGTACGCCGGCGTCGGTTTCAGCGGCGTGATGCGTCTCTCCCCGGTATTCGGCGAGCGCGGCCAGCGCTTCGGCTTCGAGTCCGATCGCACGGACGTATCGGTGAATCTGCTCTCGATTCATCCGCGCGAGGTGCTCTGGGCGCGGCCAACGCATCCGCGCAAGAATCCGCCGCACGAACGTGATCTGCAGACCGAATGCGAGCAGGTGCGGCAAGTAATCGGGCTCCACTGTGCTCGCCAGGGGGACTGGTGTACCCGACGAAACGCCTCGGAGATCGACCACATTCGCCTCCGGCGGCCTCACCCACACCCAGGTTGCTCAGCCTCATCAACCATACGCTTCCGTGGGCAGGACCGCGTTTCCATCCGGCTCACGGCGACACTATGGCGTCGGTGGGTTCACGACCGCTTATCTGTCGTACCCTCGGGTCGTGACCGTCGCTGCCCGCCGACTCGCCACGCCTTCGTCCGTGAACGCCGCGATCAAGCAGATCGCGGACGTCATGCGTCGAGCCAACTACGCGGGCGCCCTCCAGTACGTGCCCGAGCTGTCGTGGATCCTGTTCCTGCGGATCCTCGACGAGCGCGAGGAGCTCGAGGCCGAGGAGGCGCGAGCGCTGGACGTCGACTTTGCGCCGTCGCTCCAGGCGCCGTTCCGCTGGCGCGACTGGGCCTCACCCGGCGGCGCCAAACGCTCCGAGCTGAGCCATGGCGCGATGGGCGCCTTCCTGCCCTTCGTGAACGACGAGCTCCTCCCGTATCTGCGCGGGCTCGGCACGCGGTCCGGCGCGACCATCCGCCAGCGCGTGATCAGCCAGGTCGTGTCGGCGGTCGACAAGGTCGACGTCGACACCGAGCGGAACCTCCTCGACATCCTTGATCGGGTCGACGACATCCACCTCGAGGCGGTCGACCAGACCCATCTCTTCACCCTCAGCCAGGCCTACGAGGGCCTGCTCCAGAAGATGGGCGAGAAGAACAACGATGGCGGCCAGTTCTTCACCCCGCGCGAGGTCATCCGGGCGATCGTCCGGGCGGTCGACCCGAAGGTCGGCGAGACGGTCTACGACCCGGGCTGCGGGACCGGCGGCTTCCTCGCCCAGGCGTTCGAGTGGATGCGGGCCGGCCTGGGTGCCGGCGCGACCGCGGAGCAGCTCCGGATGCTGCGCGAGGACACGTTCTTCGGTCGCGAGAAGGCGGACCTCGTCTACCCGATCGCGCTCGCCAACCTCGTCCTCCACGGCATCGACCATCCGCACATCTGGCATGGCAACACGCTGACCAGCCAGACGACCTACGACGGACTGTTCACCGGCGCACCGTCGCTCTATGACGTCGTCTTGATGAACCCGCCGTTCGGAGGCAAGGAGGGCAAGGAGGCGCAGACCAACTTCGCCTACAAGACGGGCGCTACCCAGGTCCTCTTCCTCCAGCACGTGGTCGACTCCCTCAAGTCGGGCGGCCGGTGCGGGATGGTCATCGACGAGGGCGTTCTGTTCCGGAACAACGAGACGGCATTCGTCCAGACGAAGCGGAAGCTGCTGAACGACTGCGACCTGTGGTGCATTGTGTCGCTGCCGCCGGGCGTGTTCTCGTCGGCCGGCGCAGGCGTCAAGACGAACCTGCTGTTCTTCACGAAGGGCGGCCCGACCGAAAGAGTCTGGTATTACGACCTCTCGGACATCAAGGTCACCAAGAAGCAGCCGCTGACGGTGGATCGGTTCGAGGAGTTCTTCTCGCTGCTCCCGATGCGGACGGACTCGGAGCACTCCTGGACGGTCACGCGCGACGAGATCGAGGCCCGGCGGTTCGACTTGAAGGCGGTCAACCCGAACGCTAAGTCGACCGAGGACACCCGCACGCCGGAGGAGCTGCTCGACATTATCGAGACGAAGGGCCGCGAAGTCGACGCGGCCATTGC
Source organism: Chloroflexota bacterium (assembly GCA_013698095.1). Classification (GTDB taxonomy): domain Bacteria; phylum Chloroflexota; class Limnocylindria; order Limnocylindrales; family CSP1-4; genus CF-46. Next base: position 33,553 of record JACCVQ010000157.1, on the reverse strand, counting down.
CGAGCTGCGGCGGCTACTCGCAACTCCGGAGGCGTGAGCCCTCCGTCACTGCGCTGGCAGCCACTGCTCAAACCGATCCGCTGTGGGCCATGATGGGTCGATGGGACGACTCACAGAATCCTACGAACGGTTCCTTTGGGCGATCGGCCGTCAGTCGGGTCGCGTCGTTAGCGTGATCGCGGCCGTGACGTACGGAGGCGTCGGCCTTGCGCTGCCGCTCGCCTTCGACTGGTCCGTGTCCTGGCTTGTGACCGCGAACATGATCGGAACGTCATTCGCCGGACTCTTCGCCCTGACGTGGATCGCGAACGGCGTGCAGGCCAGCTACCGGCGAAAGCTCATTGAGTGGACCACGGATCTGCGCCACCTCAGCGCCCAGGAGTTTGAATGGCTGGTAGGCGAGGTGTTTCGCCGAGAGGGATGGAAGGTCGACGAGACCGGAAGCCAGACTGGACCGGACGGCAACGTTGACCTGAGGCTCGCCAGGAAGGGCGCCCGGGTCCTCGTTCAGTGCAAGCGCTGGGAGTCCTGGTTGGTCGGTGTTGACGAGATCCGCGCGTTCGGTGGCACGCTCTTGCGCGAACGCCTTCCGGGCACGGCAGGCATTTTCGTCACCCTCTCTGACTTCACGGACGCCGCCCGCGCCGACGCCAAAGACCTTGGACTGACCCTCCTCGACGGTCGGGATCTGTATGCCCGGGTCGAGAGGGTCAGGACGCAAGAGCCTTGCCCCATCTGCGAGTCGCCGATGAAGCTCGATCGTTCCCCGCACGGCTGGTGGTTCCGGTGCCTCGCGCCGGGCTGTTCAGGAAAGCGCAACCTCGGGAGTGAACCCGCGTTGGCAGTTCAAATCCTGACGGAGGGTCCCGAGAAATAGGGCGATCGTCGGGTCGATCCGGCATCTCGAGCGAGACCGACTTTGAGGCGCCTTCAGAACCGTCCGCCGAGCCGTCAGTCGGCATTTCGGTGATCGCCGCTGTTGGGGGCCAGTCCGGGTGGCGGCTCGCTATGCCTCTACCTGGCCCGTCTCGACATCGCCCGCAGGCTCGAACACGAGGGCCATGACCCCGGAATCGAATATGTGCGCGGGCTGTGCCGGGCGGAAGGCCACCGGCACCGTGCCCGTGTCGAAGAGGCGTTTGCCGGTACCGAGCGCGATCGGGTACATCCACAGGTTCAGGCGATCCACGAGCCCCTCCGCGAGGAGGCTGCGCAGGAGTTCGCCGCTGCCCCAGGTGTGCACTTCGTCGAACTCGTCGCGCAGCCGCCCGGCGGCCGCGGCATCCGGCAGCACCGTGGTGCCCGCCCAACTCGGATCCTCGAGCGTTCGTGAGACCACGTACTTCGGAATGGCGGCGAACTTCGCGGCGACAGGCTGATCGGCCGGCTGGAACGGCCAGAACGAAGCAAAGATGTCGTACGTGCGGCGGCCGAGCAGAAGAGCATCGGTGCGTCCGATGCTCGAATTGATCGAGGCGTCGATGGCGTCATCCGTATACGGCGCCTGCCAACCGCCGAACGCGAAGCCGCCCGCGCGGTCTTCGTCGCGGCCGCCAGGTGCCTGATAGACGCCGTCGAGGGTGAGGAAAAGGTCTGCTGCGATGATGCCCATCGGTCTCCTTCCGCAGATCCGTAACGGGTGGCTCACGCCGAAGTCTTCATCATCCAAGGGACGGGTGACAGCGTCCAGAGGCTTACGAACGAAGCGATCAGTGCGGCGCGTGGTGCCCGACGAGTCCGTCCACGGACTCCCGGAGAAGGACGTAGCGCAGCGTGGGGAGCTGCGCGCGGGCGGCCGCGCTCTCCCCGCCGCGCCGCTCGGGATCTCGATCGGCGAGTGCCTCCGCGACGAGGACGCGGGAGCGCCCAACGGCATCTCTCCACAGCCCGTAGAGCTCGTCGGGTGAGTCGTCGGCGGCGGTCCGCCAGTCCCAGTCGTGGTCGGTGCTCCAGTCGACGGCGTTCCACGGTGGCACCTGCGCGCGCCCGTGCAGCCACTCGGACGACACGTCGTCCTCGAGTCGGGCGACGTGCTTGACCATCCCGCCGAGGGTCATCGCGGACTGGCCGAGCGTTGCCCGCAGGCCCGCCGAGTCAAGCCCGCCGGTCTTCCACGCGAAGGTCGCTCGCTGGCGCTTGAGGAACCCGAGGAGGGTGCTGATCTCGTCACCCGCGATTGGCGGCTCCCAGCGTCCTTCCTCATAGCTGAATTCGAGCATGTCGTCTCCTCTCGAGCCGCATTTGGGTCGGCATGGCGAACGTCTATTTCCGAGCTCAGTGCCCGAGCATAGGCACCCCTCCGGTCAGAAGCTGGCAGGAAAACGCCCACTACGCCACCATGCGGGCCTCCACGGGTTTCTTTGACCGGCTCCTCTCGACGAGGACCGGTTTTCGTTTCCGCGTTTCCCATTACGCGGCCGACAATGGCCGCACCACGCAGCTGGCCGGAGGTCCCGCAGTCTTGACATCCAAGACATCGCCCGAGGCATCCACCACGACCATCGAGGGCGCCGCCCTCCCGCGGGTCACCAAGCCCGGCAACCTCCCGATCAAGAGCTGGGCGCCCGAGCTCGACGCGGGATCGATCGAGCAGGCGACGAACCTCTCGAACCTGCAGTTCGCGATCCGCCACGTCGCGCTCATGCCCGACGCCCACATGGGCTACGGCATGCCGATCGGCGGCGTCCTGTTCGCCGACAAGAATGTCGTGCCGTACGCGATCGGGGTCGACATCGGCTGCGGGGTCGCCCTCGTCGAGACGGACATGACGGTCGAAACCCTGTCGGCCGCCGAGCTCGCGGCGACGCTCAAGGCGATCGCCGCGGGCGTGCCGGTCGGCACGTCGAGCCAGAAAAAGCCGGTCGAGAAGGCAGCCGCGCTCGAGGAGATCGGCCTGGAGCTCCCCGGCTCGATCGAGCCGGCGTGGTTCGGGCGCGCCGTCCACCAGCTCGGGACGCTGGGCTCGGGCAACCACTTCCTGGAGCTCCAGCGGGACGAGGCGGGTGGCGTGTTCGTCATGCCCACTCGGGGTCGCGGAGCCTCGGCAAGACGATCTGCGACGCGTTCCACAAGCTCGCCCTTGACGAGACCCTGCGCCGGCGCTCGGAGCTGCCCCATCGGGAGCTGGCGTACCTCCCGGTCGGCACCGAGGGCTTCGACGGCTACTGGGCGGCGATGACGTTCGCGCTCCGGTTCGCCGAGGTGAACCGGTCCCGGATGCTCGACGTCGTCGAGGCCGCGTTCGGCGCGTACACGCGCGTCGGGCGGTTCGAGCGGGTCGTGGACATCCACCACAACTACGCCGCCTGGGAGAACCACTTCGGCGTGGACGGGATCGTCCATCGCAAGGGTGCGGTGCGCGCTCGGGCGGGCGAGACCGTGCTGATCCCGGGCTCGATGGGCACCGCGTCGTACGTGGCGGAGGGCCTCGGCAACCCCGAGGCGTTCGAGACGTGCCAGCACGGGGCCGGTCGGGCGCTGAGCCGGACGGCGGCCCGCAAGTCAAAGACGTCGCGCCAGGTCTACGACGAGATGGCCGAGCTGGGCGTCGCGCTCCTCAGCGGTGACCCCAAGACGGTCGCCGAGGAGGCGCCGTTCGCCTACAAGGACATCGAGGCGGTCATGGCCGCTTCGACGTCCCTGGTCCGGCCGATCCGTCGGCTGACGCCGCTCGGGGTGGTCAAGGGGTAGGTCCACGCCCTAAGTCAATGGCCGTCGGCCCTGTGGGTCGGCGGCCTATTCGTGCTCCGGACGTGGGCGACGCCCGCCGCCACGGTGTTCGGCGGCAACGGCGGCCGGCGTCGGAGCTGAGTTCCCTATAGCCATCGCCTGGCTGAGCGGCTACTGTCCGCACGAGGTCCGGGTCGTAGACATTGGGGAGCCACGAAGTGCGAGTCGAGTCGAGCGCGCGCAGCGGAGTGTCCGCTTCGGCGCGTGCCCGTGTCGCTTTTCTCGCGGCCGTCCTCTTGGCCGGCGTGACTGCGCCCGCCCTCACGCTGGCCAGCCCTCCTCTGGCGACTGTGACGATTTCGCTGTCCTCTCCTCTGCTGACCGCTCACCCGCAGCAGCAGATCGGGTTCATCGTCCATCTGAGCCCAGCGCCGACCGGCGGTACGGTGAGCCTCGATGACGGGGGCCAATCGAGTCAGAGCGTGAACGTGGCTGGTTCCGCCGACGTGATCGTCCCCTGGAAGCTCGGCAACGTCGGGACCTACACGATCAAGGCGACGTACTCGGGATCAGCGGGCTTCACATCGGCGGTAAGCGACCCGATCTCCCAGCTCGTCCAGACCGAGACGCCGGCCGTGTCCTTCTCCATTGAGCCTGCGACAGCGCACATCCAGTCGATCACCATCAATGTCGGGGTTTCCCCGGTTCCGGAGAAGCCCAGCACGTTTACAGTGCGAGGTGGCCCCTGCAGCTGTGTGATTGCGCTCGACCCGGTCACGGGACTGGGCCAGCAGGTTCTTGACGACCCGGAGCGGTACTCGTTGCTCGGGTACGGCCAGAGGCAGTTCACCGCCCTCTTCAATGGCTCGGACTGGTACGACGCTGTCTACGCGCCGCCGGTCACCGTGACCATCGTTCGTGATCCGACCACGACCTCCCTGGTCCTTCAGCCCAGCGCAATCGAGAGCTCCGGCACGACGATCGCCAGGGCCACCGTGACCCCAGCGCCACCGGTCGACACAGCTGTCGTGTTCTCGATTCCGACTGCGCCCGGCGGCGGGTGGTCGGACTTCAGCCGAGTGGACGCCTCGGGCATCGCGACGTTGTCCATTCCGATCGGCGTCTGGCCCGTCGGCTCCTACGGCGTGACTGCGACCGTCGACACGACGGACGACTTGGACGCGAGTGTCGGTACGGCCACCTTGGTCGTCGGCGATTCGTCCGTGCCGACTGGCTCAGTGGCGATCGAGCACGGATCCGAGTACACGACATCGCGGGCGGTGTATGTCACGGCTCCGGCGACAGATGGCGATCGCGCCGTGACGAGGGTCGCCTTGTCGAACAACGGGACGACGTGGACCGAATTTGCCTACAACGACGCCATGACGGACATCGGCTGGATGCTGAGCGACGGCGAGGGCGAAAAGACGGTCTCAGCCAAGTGGCGCGACGAGGCTGGCAATTGGTCCCCGGTCAAGGCTGACACGATCGTCTTCGATTTCAACGCCCCGACGGGCGCCGTGACCGTTGCGGCCGGAGCGGCCACGACCCGGGTCGCCTCCGTCAGCGTTGCGACGCCCGCGAATGACACGATGTCGGGCGTCGCGGTGGTGGCTCTCTCCAACTCGGGGGCATCCGGTTCGTGGACCGAGCGTCCCTATGCGCCCGTCGGGTCGTGGACGCTCCCGTCAACCAACGGGTCGCACACGGTCTATGTCCGCTGGAAGGACCGTGTCGGCCGTTGGTCGGCAGTGAAGTCCGACACGATCGTGCTCGACACGGTGGCCCCGGCCCTCATCGCGCCGACGTGGCGGATCGGCGCCGCCGGGACGGCCCTGGTCGGCGGAGCGATGCCGGTCCGGATCGCCTGGACCGGGACGGACGCGACGAGCGGGATCGCCCGCCACAGCCTGAGCGTCCAGGTCGACGGCGGAGCTTGGACGGCGATCTCGACGAGCCTGACCGCACCCGCCCTGATCCGCAACCTCGCGCCCGGTCACACGTATCGGTTCGCGGTCCGGGCGACCGACAAGGCGGGCAACACCAGCCCGTGGCTGTACGGCTCGACCTTCCGCCTGACCGGACTTCAGCAAACCGCGACCGGCGTGACGTACCGCGGGACCTGGGCGACCTCGACCTCGACGACGTGGTGGGGCGGAACCGCCAAGGCCTCGTCTGCCGCGGGGGCGACGGCCAGGGTCACCTTCACCGGCCGCCAGTTCACCTGGATCGGGCTGAAGGCGGCCAACCGGGGCAAGGCCCAGGTCTTCGTCAACGGCGTCCTGACCGCCACGGTCGACCTGTACAGCGCCACCCAGCAGGGTCAGCGCGTGGTCTGGGCCGGTACCTGGTCGACCTCGGCGACCCGCACGATCACGATCAAGGTCCTCGGCACCGCGGGCCGGCCGCGGGTCGACGTCGATGGCTTCTTCGTCGGGAACTGATGGCGGCCCAGGCCTGACGGACAACCCGCCGTGCCGCGATCAACGGGCGGCGCGAACGTGGTGCACTCCAGCGTTCGTCCAAAGTTGTTGCAGCAGCAACGATGCACGAAAGCTGCAACCGGCGCACGCCGGCCAGCAACAGCCGTCGCCTCAGGCGTTTCGCCGGTTGAACGCAAGCCGCGAGTGCCGACCGGTGAGCCGCGCGTGATCCCGCGTCCGGCTCAATGCGCTTCATGCCGAAGTTCGTCCGAAACCACAGCCTCACGATCGTCGTTGTTGCGTTGTTCGCCATGTCGATCGCGGGTCAAACGCTGACCGGCTGGTCGGTCTACAACGACGACCAGCGCGAGCACGGAGCCGACGCCGTGGCGCTGCCCGAGTACCTCACGACCGGCCACTTCGGGGAGGCCGTCTTCGAGAACTGGGAGAGCGAGTTCCTGCAGATGGGGCTGTTCGTGCTGCTCACAGTCGCGCTTCGCCAGAAGGGATCGCCCGAATCGAAGCCGATCGATGGTGAGGAAGAAGTCGACCGGCAGCCGGATCCCGATCGGCCGGGCGCTCCGTGGCCCGTCCGCGCCGGCGGCCTGATCTCGAAGATCTACGAGCGGTCGCTCTCGATCGCGCTGATCAGCTTCTTCATCATCTCGTTCGGGTTGCACGTCATCACCGGTGCCGCCGCCTACTCGGAAGAGCAGCAGGCGCATGGCGAGCCCTCGGTCACGGCGATCGAATACGTGGCGACGCCACAACTCTGGTTCGAGTCGCTCCAGAACTGGCAGAGCGAGTTCTTGTCGATCGCCGCCCTCGTCGTCCTGAGCATCTTCCTGCGCCAGCGCGGCTCGCCGGAGTCGAAGCCTGTCGACGCACCGCTCTGGGAAACGGGTAACTGAATCGAGGCGCCGCGAGGCGCCGGGAGCGCGCCGGAGTACGGGCATCAGCCAACATCGACGCGGGTTCGCCGCCCGCGGGAACGATCCGCGCCTGGTCGGCACCGTACGATTTGAGCGAGGTCGAATGGCCGCGCCAGAACGAGTGAACGACCGTGGACCAACGGCTTCTCGTGGAGCGTGCGGGGGAGGGCGATCATGACGCCTTCTCCGAGCTCGTCCTCGGCGGGCCCATCGCACGCCTGGACGCGGCCGCTCGCCTGATCCTCCGGGATCACGAGCTCGCGCGTGACGCGGTCCAGGAGACCCTCGTCCACGCGTGGCGGGACCTGCCGGGGTTGCGCGATCCCGACAAGTTCAACGCGTGGATTCACCGGATCCTCATTCGGTCCTGCTTCGAGATCCTGCGGCGGCGACGCCGGCGCGTGATCGAGGTCGAGCTGACGCCATCGGCGGACGTGCCCGTCCGCGATCCAGGTTCAGAGATCGTTGACCGCGACCAGGTCGAGCGAGCGCTTCGGCGCCTCGACCCGGGCTGGCGCGCGGTCGTCGTCGCCCACTACTTCCTCGGGCTGCCGCTGCCGGAGGTGGCGGCCATGCTCGGAATTCCTCTCGGAACGGCGAAGTCGCGCCTCCACCGGTCGCTCTCCGCAATGCGGGTCGGGCTCCAGGCGGAGGCTCGATCCGAGCCGCTCGAGCTCCCGCAAGGACATACGGCATGACCGCTTTCGATCGCCGGCTCGAGCAGGCGCTCCCCGACGTCCTGACCGACATCGCCGCACCGCGGGTTCCTGACTACGCAACCGACGTCCTCGCGCTGACCGCCGTGACCCGGCAGCGTCCGCGCTGGACCTTCCTGCAGAGGTGGCTTCCGATGGACATTCCCGTCCGACCCCTTGTCTACGCGCCGCGCGTCCCCTGGCGGCTCTTGGTCGTGGCCGCCCTCGCGATCGCGCTGCTGGCTGCCGGCATGCTGATCGCCGGGGCCCAGCGCAAGGTTCCGGCGCCTTTCGGCCCAGCGCGTAACGGCGCCTTGCTCTTTGGCGACGGCGACATCTATATCCGCGACGCCCTGCACGGTACGTCGCGGCTCCTGCTCGGCGGACCCACCGACGACTTCGCCGCGGGGTTCACCCGGGACGGAACCCGGATGACGTTTCTGCGTCGCATCTCCGGTTCGGCCGGCACATCCAGCGAGCGGATCCAGCTGCTCGGCGCCGCGATCGACGGCGCGAACCCGATCCCGTTGACCGGCGCCCTGATCGCGCCGGACTGGTGGGACATTTCCCCGGACGATACGACCATCATCGGCTCGGTCGGGGACTACACGGTCGGCCAGCATCTCTACCGCTGGAGCGCGCTCGAGCCGGGCGAGCCTCAGCTCATCGAGCTCGGTCGCGACATGAATACGTCCTTCCCGAACTTCCGCGGCCCGGATGGGGCCGAAGTGGTGTTTCGGGCCATCACGACCGTCGACAACCGCGTGCGCAGCGGCCTCTTTGCCGTGCATCCGGACGGCAGCGGCCTCCGTGCCGTGACGCCCACGGACGGCCACCGCGACGACGACTATCAGTTCCCCCAGCTGTCACCCGACGGCAAGCTGCTTGCGTACACCGCGTGGGATACGGCCGCTGGGCGGCACCGGCTACATATTCTGGACCTGGTCACCGGCGCCGTTCGCGAATTCGACGATGACGCCGGCAGCGCAGGCTTCGCGACGTTCTCTCCGGACAGCACGCGCCTCTTGTTCCAACGATTCTATGACGGCGAGATCCAGATCGTGACCGCACCGGTCGCAGACGCTGCCGCATCCGTGACCGTCGGACCGGGCTATCCCGTCGTGGAGGGCGAGTACGTGTCCGCAACCTTTTCGCCGGACGGCGCGTGGATCCTCATCAGCGATCCCGTCTCGAAGGAGACATGGCTCGTTGACGCGGTCGCCGGCGGCGAGGGTGACGTGCTGGCCTGGTCGGCCGGCAACATCTCCAGTTGGCAGCGCGTCGCCCCCTGAGAGGCGCGCGACAACGATCGCACGTCAACGAACCCATCGGAGAAGGCGGTGATCCAGTCGTGTCATGCGTCGCGCGTCTGCCTGACGAGCAGACGATGTGGCAGTCCTCGGCGTCGCCGTAACCGTTACATCCAGGCGCTCGGTTCTAATGATGTGCAGTGCTGAGATAGCCGGAGAGGCATAGGCGGCGATATTCTCTTCCTACCCCATTTGAGTTCCGGTTCTGGCCGAGCGACGACGCACTCGGAGGTCGTCCCGTGTTGCTCGAATCTTTTCGAGCAGTGCGTCGTCCTCGTCTGCCACGATCACCCGGCCGACGTGCCGCAACCGACTTGGGTCTCGAATCAACTCATCAACTCCAAGCGCCAGCGTGTCCTCACGGACGCTGGAGGGAACGGCACGGTCGGCAACCATTCGCTCGAGCTCGCCCAGGGCCTGGTCGGCGGAGTCCAACACCTCGCCGTGTGATTCGACGGCAGCCTGAGCGGCGCCGACCTGAGCCGTTGCCGCAGCCTCCCCCGCGGCAGCAGTGCCAGCCGCCTCGCGAGCCTTTGCTGCATCATCCTGAGCTGCTCCGACGGCTTGGCCCTGGATCGTCACGCCGATCAGGGCGCCGAGGGCCGCAAAGGCCGCTGCCTGAATGCCGGACTGCAGTCCGATCAGGCGGGCCCATTCCGCGTCGGCGGCTCCGGATCGGACCCAAAGGCCGGCGATGATCGCTGCGTATCCGATTACAACCACCAGAGCGACGAGCGATCCAAGCACGGTCAATCGGCGTGTTCCCTCGCCGGATGTCCCTGCCGGAGGTGGTGGTGAAGCTGGTGCCGCGAGCGCTGCTCCCGCGCCGGGCGCGCCAGCAACAGGGAAAACTGCGGCGGGCGCGGCGGCCGGTTGCCTGCGCCGCTCAGTCATCCAGAAGGTCAAGACAAGAAGCACCACGAGCCCCACACCCAGGACGGCATCGCTGTACGGGGTGGCGGCATCCTTGAAGACCGTCCGGAAGATTCCAATCGCGACGAGCACGGCGCCGACGGTGACCCCCGTCGTCCCGAGACCGTCCGCGAGCGAAACCGACGCGTTCGGCTGTCGCATGAGCTGGAGAGCCACGGCAGCCGCCGAAATCGACGCAACCACCAGCCCGGCCCAGGCAAGCGTGTCGACCTGCCCGGTCTCGATCTGCTGGGTCGCGACGAAGGCACCGATGATGACGACGACGGCCAGTGCGCGTACGAGCGTTTGCGACGCCGAACTCCCGAAGACCATTGACATAAGACCTCCTCAACCTCCTGGTTTCTGGGCAGGACGCACAATAGGTTGACACCGTCTCGGGTCCATCTCACATCATCGCGGGTCGCTGCCGCCTCGCACTGCGTTCGGCTGGCTCGACCACCAGGCTCGGACCGTCTCGAGTGACGGTTCGCACGCGACGTCCGCAATGACGTGGACGTTGCCGAACTCGCGGTCCCGTACGGCGCTACCGGCGGGTGGAGCAGGAGGTCTGCGGTGTGACGCTCCTGCTTCTGCTCGAAATGGAGTCCCGCGACGGCAACCGTGCGCGACAGGAGCGAGACGTCGACCACGATGACCCGGCTCCCTCCGTTCAGCCGGCGCATCACTCGCGACCGAGAAGAACCGCAGCCAGCACGCCGGAGCCTGCCGCGCCCGATCAGCGGCCGGCGCGGGTGCCCACGCCGCGCCGTCGAGCCGACGTCAGCGGTGCGACGTTGTAGACGCCGGACCCTCGTCCTCGCCCTCGCCCTCGCCGGTGAGGTCCTTGTCCTCCATTTCCCACGCATGGTCGAGCGTGTGGAACGCGGAGTGTCGGATGAGGAACGGCAGCGTCCATGAGCGCATCCGCTTCGCGACCTCGCCTGCGTTATACGCCCGCATCGCGGCGACGTAGGTCTCGCGATGCTCGCGCAGCCCGTCCGGGGTCAGCGCCGCCTCCTCCGGGATCCGCAACCCGACCTGTTTCGCGAAGTCCTCGCTCTCGGTGCGGATGGTATGGCGGATGATCCGGTGGCGGTCGCGGCCACCCCCGCGCGGGCCCTTGCGCATCTCCGGCGACACCCGGCCGGCGACGCCGTCGAAGAAGGACCAGCAGGCTTGCAGGATCGTGATCCCGCGCTCGAGGTCGGCCGCGTCCATCGGATCGGCGCGCTCTGTCGCCGACGGCGAGAAGGAGATGCCCCAGAAGTCGGTCGAACCGGTTCCGACCCTGTCCTCGAAGACCTCGAGCGGGCCGGCGGCTGTGAACTCGCGCGCCATGCCGGCGAGAGCCGCGATTGGCTGGTAGCGCTCGCGATAGGCCTCGAGGCTCTCGAGAGCGAGCTCCGGGGTCTTCGCGCCGCGGCTCCAACCGGGCCAGTCGAGGCTGTAAGCGACGGCTCGTTTCCCCTTTGTGCCGCGCTCGACGACGGTGCGGACGGGCATGAACGCAGTATCGCATCGATGGCCCGCTCGCCGCCGACCGGCTGCTGACATGCAGATGCAAGGGACCTGTGACCCGCGCGCCAATCTCCTGAGGCGGTCGAGCGGCGCGGGCTGTCACGGTAGAGGCACTCAAGCCGCACGGGAGGTATTCCCATGACCACGATCACGCCATTTCTCTGGTTCGATGGCCGAGCCCAGGAAGCCGCCGAGTTCTACTGCTCGATCTTCCCGGACAGCCACGTCGACGCCATCGAGCGCTCGCCGGCCGACAATCCAAGCGGCAAGGAAGGCGACGTCCTGACCGTCCGCTTCACGCTTGCCGGGCGACCGTTCGTCGGCCTGAACGGCGGTCCGGACTTCACGTTCTCCGAGGCGGTCTCGTTCGCGATCGAGTGCGAGAACCAGGCCGAGGTGGACCGCTACTGGCACACCCTCATCGCGAACGGCGGCGAGCCGAGCCAGTGCGGCTGGCTGAAGGATCGCTTTGGCCTGTCGTGGCAGGTAACTCCGCGCCAGCTGAACGAGTACATGTCCAGCCCGGACCGCGTCGGCGCGAAGCGGGCGTTCGAGGCCATGCTCAAGATGCAGAAGCTCGACGTCGCCGAGCTCGAGGCGGCGTTCGAGGGGCGCCTCGTCGGCACCCGCTGACACGTTGCCCGTTCGGTAGGCACCAGGCCGTCGGCCCCTAAGCGGGTCGGCGGCCCTTTCATTCGAGCAGTTTTGGAGAAGCCATGTCCGCGGCGGCTGCCTAGCATGTGGTCAACGCCGCAAGCCCTCGAAGACCGACAAGGAGCATCGCCATGACCGACACGAAGAAGCGCAGCCGAACCGAAGCCGGCGACGGCACCCAGACCTGGACCGACGAAGAAAGGGACGCGATGAAGGAGCGCGCCAAGGAGCTGAAAGCCGAGTCGCGCCGCAAGTCGAGTGCCAAGAAGCTGGACGGCGAGCAGGATCTGCTCGCGAAGATCGCCGAGATGCCAGAGTCGGATCGAGTCATGGCCGAGCGAATCCATGCGGTCATCAAGGCCGGCCTGCCCGATCTCGAGTCGAAGACCTGGTACGGGATGCCCGCCTACGCCAAGGACGGCAAGATCGTCTGCTTCTTCCAGAGCGCCGCGAAGTTCAAGGCGCGCTACGCCACCTTCGGGTTCAGCGAGGAGGCGCAGCTGGATGACGGCGACATGTGGCCTACCTCGTTCGGGGTGGCCAAGTTGACCCCCGCGGTTGAGAAGAAGCTGATCGAGCTCGTGAAGAAGGCGGTGGGCTGAGTCAGGGGCTGACCGCGACGTTCACAGCCGGAAGGCCTCAGGGACATGCGAAGAGCCGCCTGCGCCTACCTGTAGGTCGCGGCCTCCACCAGATCGGGCGTGGTCAGGCCCTCGGTGAACGTCGCCTCGACCGCGCGCAGGACGGCGAGGCGGTCCACTCGATTCGCATCCGTCGCGACCCGGCACAGGCGCGCGGCCGCCCGGAGCTGCGGCATTCGGGCGCCGTAGCGCTCCGCCACCGCGTACGCCCGCTCGTACGATGCCGTCGCGCTCGCGATGTCGGCATCCGGGCCGAGGAGCGACAGGTCGCCGCGCACGATGTGGAGCATCGGCGCGGTGACGTCCTCCGGCCCGCCGAGCTCGAGCCCCTCGTCGATCAGGGCGAAGGCACGTTCCGGGCGTTCAGCGTCGACATGCGCCCCGGCCTGCATGAACCGGATCATCGGCCAGAAGATCGGCGGCGTTCGGAGGCCCTGGTACTGGTCGAGGCCGTCTTCGATCATCCGGAGGCCGTCGTCAGGTCGGCCGAGCGCGCTCGTTGCAGCGCCGAGCAGACACAGCCCGAGCGCCCGCCAGACCGGCAAGTCGCTCGTCTCCGCCACGCCGATGGCCGCGCTCGCCCGCATCCGCACGATTTCCGGCTCGCGCCGCCACAGGTGGGCGAAGCCGGAGTGGTACAGGGCGTAGGCGAGCGAGTACGGGTGGCCGAGGTCAGTCGCGATGGCCACGGCTCGATCGGCTCGCATGACGGTTTGGTCCGGGCGTCCGAGCAGCCAGAGGAAGAACCCCGAGGTCGTCAGGCCCGACACCCGGGCATCGACCCCCAGGCGCAGGCGGCGTGGTTGATAGCCGGCGCCCTCGAACGCGGCGATCGCCTGGTCCAGGTAGGCAAGGCCCGGCTCCAGGGGTCCTGTGAAACCGGTGTACGAGCCGAGCAGGACGAGACCGTCGACCCGCATGCTCGCGTCGTCCTGCGCGTCCGCCAGCCGCAGGATCTCGTGGGCATACTCGATCCCGCGATCGAACTCACCCCGGAACCCGTGGAGGCTGGCGAGGCTCCGGAGCACCGGGAAGACCTGCGGCACCTCGCGGTGGCCTTCGAAGAGGGCGAGGGCCTCGGCGTATGCGTCCTCGACCTCGCCCGTGTAGCCGCGCAGCAACGTGATCGTCCGAGCAAGGGTTGTCCGAAGTGTCAGCTCATCCTGCCAGCGATCCGGCCCGGCCGGGCTCTTCGCCATCACGGCGAGGAGGTCCTGGATCAGCTCGATCGTGGCGTGGTACCAGCCGCGCGCCTCGTAGATGTGCCAGAGGCCGTCGCGCAACTCGCCCAGTCGCTCGAGATCGCCCTGGTCCACCCAGTGGCGCCAGGCGATCCGGAGGTTGTCGAGTTCGAGATCCAGGTCGTCGGCCGCCTGGTCGCGGTCGGTGGCGGCCACGGCGCTCGAGGCGGTGGCCGCGAGCTGGGCGAAGTAGCGGGCATGTCGATCGCGGGCTGCGGCCGCGAACTCGGGTCGATCGTGGATCCGCTCGGCCGCGAACTCCCTGATCGTCTCGAGCATCACGGCGCGAGCGTCGCCGCTGGCCTCGACCTGACGGACGAGACTCTTGTCGAGAAGGGAGCCGAGGCCCTCGACCGCGTCGAGCGCGGTGCCGGCGGTCTCGTCGAGCCCGACCGTCACGGTCTCGACCGCGTCGACCGACGCACCGGCGAACACCGACAGGAGCTCGAGCAGCCGTTGCTCCGCCGGATCGAGCAGCTGGTAGCTCCACTCGATCGTGGCCCGCAGGGTCTGCTGTCGGGCCGGCAGGTCGCGTGGCCCGCTGCCGAGCGCCTTGAGCCGGCTCCCCAGCCGATCCCGCAGCGCTTCCGGCGAGAACAGGTTCATCCTGGCCGTTGCGAGCTCGATCGCGAGCGGCAGCCCGTCGAGCCGCCGGCAGATCTCGGCGACGGCCGCGGCGTTGTCGTCGGTGAGATGGAAGTCGGAGCGGACGGCCCGGGCCCGCTCCACGAAAAGCTGGATCGCCTCGAACTGGCTCAGCTCCACGGCCGTCGATGCCCGGCTCGCCGCGGCTGGCAACGACAGCGGCGGCACGGTCACGACGTTCTCGCCGCGAACGCGGAGCGCCTGACGGCTGGTCACGAGCAGCTTCAGGCCGGGACATTCGGCCAGTAGATCCACGAGGATCGGTGATGCGACGGTGACCTGCTCGAAGGTGTCGAGCACGAGCAGGATCCGCTGCGCTCGCAGGTGCTGGATCAGCTCGTCGCGCGGCGAGCGATCGGACCGGTCGCCGAGACCGAGTGCCGTCGCGAGAAGGGCGAGGACGTCGTCGGTGTCGCTCGCGCTGATCAGGTCGACGAGGAAGACGCCGTCGGTGAACCGATCCACCTGCTCGGCGGCCGCGCGCAGGGCGAGCCGGGTCTTGCCGGTCCCGCCCGGGCCGGTCAGCGTGACGAGCCGGACGCGGTCGTCGTCGAGTCGCTCCCGGATGGCCTGAAGCTCCAGGTCGCGGCCGACGAACGCGGAGGTCTGGGTCGGCAGGTTGTTGGGCCGGAGGTCGAGGGTGGAGAGCGGCGGAAAGTCGGCGGGGAGGGCCGGATGGGCGAGCTGGAAGAGCCGCTCGGGCCGGCCGAGATCCTTGAGCCGGTGCTCGCCAAGATCGCGCAGCGTCGCCTGGTCCTGGAGCCGGCCCCCGACCAGTGTGGCGGTCGAGCCCGACAGCAGAGTCTGGCCACCATGGCCGGCCGCCATGATCCTCGCCGTCCGGTTCACGGCAGGGCCGAAGAAGTCGCCGCCGCGCGACTCGGCCTCGCCGGTGTTGATGCCCACCCGAACCCGGATCGCGCACATCTGGGGCCACGGCTCGCTCAGCAGGGCGCGTTGGGCGGCGATCGCCGCGCTCACGGCGTCGACGGGCTCGCCGAACGCCGCCATCAGGCCATCGCCGGTCGACTTGACGATGGCTCCGTTGGCGCCGGCGATCGCGTCGCGGAGGATCGCGTCGTGCCGCTCGAGGGCCGGACGCATCGCGTCGGGATATTGCTCCCAGAGGCGGGTGCTGCCCTCGACGTCGGTGAACAGGAACGTCAGCTGCGTGTCGCGAACGGGCGCACCTGTCGGCGCTCCGGCGACCGAGCCCGGGATTGTTTCCCTGGGTGACGACGTCACGTTTTCACGCGTCGCCAGCGTCGATCACGCAGAAGCGATTTCCTTCTGGGTCGGCCAGGATCACGTAGTCGGCGTCGGGCGGTCGCTTGTCCCAGTGAACCTCACTGGCGCCAAGCCCGATCAGGCGCCGGACCTCTGCGGCTTGGTCCTCGGCATAGAGATCGAGGTGGATCCGGGGCGGGATCTGGACGTTCGCGCGGACGCGGTCGAGCGAGACGTTCGGGCCGGCTCCGTCGCGCGGGCGGAGAAGGGCGAAATCGTCCGCGTCACCATCCCGCGCGACATAGTCGAGGGCCGCCGTCCAGAACGCGATCTGGCGGGCCAGGTCGTCGACCCGGATCACGATCGAACCAACGCGCAGCATGGCGTGATGGTAGCGATGCCCGCGCGAGGTGCGCGACGACCGGGCCCCCGCTACCGTGCGCGGTGTGAGGTCGACCGACGAGCAGCTCGCTCGGGACGCGGTGGCGGCGTGGGTCCCGGGCGCGGCCCTGACGGCCATTCGCGCGGCAATGAACTCGAGCTCTGCTCGATGCAGCTCACCCAGACGATTCCGAGTCAGCGATCTCAGAGGGAACGAGCTCTGAGCGTGGTCACGCACGCTGACCCAAAATCTCATTCACGTGCTGCATACGCCACCGGCGCAACCGACCCCGGTTCAGTCGACCGCGCGCGTCGTGCCACCGGCCCGCATCAGGTTCGCCTGGGCCATCCGCTCCGTCACGGCCGCGGCGGCGGGTCCCGCGACCGCGGCAAGGAACGTCGAGGCATCGACGCTGTGGCCCGTGACGTCCGTTGTGGCGATGACCGTCGCCGTGCGCGGGCTTCGGCGCAGCAGGGCGATCTCGCCAACGCCGGCACCCGGCCCGAGGCGGTGAATCGGCCGTCCGTCGACGATGACCTCAATCTCGCCCGACTCGATCACGATGAATCGATCACCGGGCTCGCCCTGGGTCATGAGCGCGGTCCCGCTCTGGGCGCTGAACGGCACGAGACCCGCGGCGACCCGCTCGACCGCGGTCATCGGCAGCTCGGCGAACGCGGGGACGCTGCGCAGGAGCTTGATCACAGCCTCGTTCACCACTGTGATCCGCTGCTCATGGCCGATCCGGAGGTACAGCAAGATCGCGATGACCGGCAGGATCAGTCCCGCCACGATCAGCGCGCCGCGTACGCCGAAGATGAAGGTCAGGAGCGGGGCGAGGAGGCTGCCGGCGATGGCGCCAAGCCCGATGACGCCTTCGAGAAGCGACAGGACCGGGCCGCGGTCGTCGTTCGAGCTGGCGCGCTGGAGGATCGTGAACAGCGCGACGTCGTACGTGGCGTTTGCGACGCCGATCACGATCATTGCCGCAAGCGCGAACTCGAACTCCGGGATCAGCCCGATGGCCGCCAGCGGCAGGCCCCAGAAGACGAGGGCGACGATCTCGGTCCGGACCAGTCGCTCCGATCGGGTCGACGCCATCGCGAAGAATGCGCCGGCGAGCCCGCCGAGGCCGAGGGCCGCGCTGAGCAGCCCCAGCCCCGACTGACCGAGCCGGATCAGCTCGATCGACGCGACGACGAGCAGAGCGTTGAGGAGCCCGCGGGTCACGACCTGGCCGAACGTGCCGAGCATCGTCCAGGCGAGGACCGACTTGGCGCGGACCGCCCGGATGCCGTCCTTGATCCGGAACCCGCCGGTGGGCCGACGGCCGCCGCCGGCATCGGAGGCCTGTTCGAATTTCAGTCCGAGCGCGATCACCGCGGTCACCACGAAGGCCAGCGCGGCGAGGCCCGCCACGCCGCGGTGCGCCCCGACCGCCATCATCGCTCCGGCGATGAACGGCCCGAGGAACGCGCCGAGGCCCTCCCCCGTGCTCCAGACCGTGTTGGCGGCGACGAGCTCGCGCGGGCTCCGGGCAACAGCCGGCATCAGCGTCACCTGGGTCGGTCGGACCGGTGCTCCCGACGCTGCGGCGAGGCAGGCCGCGATGAACAACAGGACCATCGTGATCTGCTTGTCGTCGACGCTCGGACCGGCCGTCGCGATCGCGTAGGCGGTCAACGCGGCGCTGAACGCCCGGATCAGGCCGAGCGCGACGAGGATCCGATCGCCCCGGAAGCGCTCGACCATCGAGCCCGACAGCATCCCGGCGGCGACGGCGGGGACCATCCGGATGGCGCCGATCAAGCCTGCGGCGAGGACGCCGCCGCGGTTGAAGACGGTCACCAGGGTGACGACGACCAGGGCGGCGTCAGCAGCGACGCCGAGCATCCACGAGATGCCGAGGCGCCGGATCGCGTCGTTCGAGAGGGCCTCGCGAAGCCCGGCGAGGGCGGCCCGGATCGCGCGCGGTTCCGCGGCCGGTGCCGCGTCCGGCGCCATGGACGCTGGGCCGTCGGACATCGTGACTCCTGGGTGACGGTTCCGGGTACGGTACGCCGCTCACGCGCGTGTCGCGTCTCGTGTCGCGTCTCGCGTCGCGCGCCGTTCACGGAGGCCATCACCGAAGCGCGGCGGCCGATGAGTTTGGCGACCCGGTATCGTCTGACCCAGTAGCGAGCCGTCCGCCACGGACATGCCATGGCGACGGCAGCACGGGAGGACATCGATGGACTTCAACAGCATCCTGATCGGCTCGGCCGATCCGCAGCGGCTCGCTGACTACTACACGAAGCTGTTCGGGGCACCCGCAATGTCGGAGGGCGGATACACGGGCTGGGCGATCGGTTCGGGCTGGCTCACGATCGGCCCGCACGACCAGGTCACCGGCCAGAACGCGCAGCCCGGCCGGCTCATCTGGAACATCGAGACCGCCGACGTCCAGGGCGAGTTCGATCGGATGAAGGCCGCTGGGGCGATCGTCGTCCGCGAGCCGTACGGCTTCGACGGTGGCCCTGACGTCTCGATCGCCACCTTGGCCGACCCGGACCACAACTACTTCCAGCTGATGACGCCGATGGAGCCGACGCCGACCGACTGATCGTTCAGCCTGGCGTTTCTGCGGTCGTGGTCGTCCGGCTCCCGGACGAGCGCGACTCCCGCAGCTCCACGCCGATGACGACGAGGTCCTCGGGACCCGGGTTTTCGATCGTGTGCAATGGGACGCTAGTCGAGAACTCGACGAGAGGCATCACGAACGACGGATCGGCCGTCGTGTCGAGGCAGCACAGTGCCGCCGAGGGCGCAGGATCGTGCGCCGGCCACCGTCCTGGCCGGCCGGGGCCGCGCTCGCCTGGTTCAGCCGTCCTCGCCAAGGCTCCAGTCGATCGCCGGGCGGCCTACCTCGGCAAGCCGCGCATTGGCGCGGCTGAACGGCCGCGAACCGAGAAACGGGATCGGCGGATTGTTGGCCGAGAGCGGCGACGGATGGTTCGACACGAGGACGACATGCTGGTCGCCGATCAGCTCGCGCTCCGCCTGGGCAGGCGCGCCCCACAGCAGGAAGGCGACCGGATCCGGACCGGCGGCGAGCGCCCGGATGATCGCGTCGGTGAACGGCTCCCAGCCTTGGCGGCGGTGGCTGTTCGGCTCGTCCCGACGGACGGTCATGACCGTATTAAGGAGGAGCACGCCGTGGCGCGCCCAGCGCTCCAGCGAGCCCGAGGCCGGCAGCGGGAGCGCCAGGTCGTCAGCCCATTCGCGCACGATGTTCCGGAGCGACGGCGGGATCTTCGTGCCCGCTCGAACCGAGAAGCACAGGCCGTGGGCTTCACCGGCACCGTGATACGGGTCCTGGCCAAGGATCACAGCCCGGACCGCGTCGGGCGCGGTCAGCCGGAGGGCGGTGAAGACATCGTCCGGGGCGGGATAGACCTCGGTATCGGCCCGAGCGCGCTCGGCGTCGAGAAACGACTCGAGCCCTCGTAGGGTCGGCGCCGCGATGGCATCGGCGAGGACTCCGCGCCACGCAGCCGGAATCGTTTCGATCATGGCGCCGATCGTGGGCGTCGCCGCGCCCTTCGGCTCCCCGCCTGCGCCCGCCTCACGCCCGCGGCTTCGATGTCCAGGTCGGGTCGGGACCGGCCAGCCACTCCGTGTCGAACCGGCCGGCACCATGGATCGAGGTCAGCCGAAGCTCGCCCGGGCCGGAGTTCGTGAAGCCGTGAGCCTCGCCGGGCGGGCTGACGACGACATGGCCGCCACCGACCACCACCGTGTCGGCCCCGATCCGGAACGTCGCCTCGCCATCGTGGACGATGAACACCTCGGCATACGGATGTCGATGGAGCTTGGGGCCGACGCCCGGCTGCGAATGGACGAGGATCACCGAGAAAGGCACGCCGCCGTGCTCGGCCCCGACGAATTCGTGGGCGTGCGCACTGTGCTCGAGATCGTCGAACGGGACGATCGTGTTCGCCGCCTGGTCCTGGTCGTTCATGGCTCCTCCGTCGGTGACATCAGGCGGGCTCGCGCCGCGATCCGGCGCGCGGCCCGAACAACGTCGCCGACCACAGCGCGACCAACAGGACGCCGGCCGCGGTGATCGTCATCACGAGCGGTCCCGAGATCTGGTCCGCGAGCGGCCCGGCGACGAGGATCGGCAGGAGGCTGGCGGCGCTCACGATCGAGGCCAGAACGCCGAACACCCGGCCGCGGACGCCGGCCGCCATGTTCTCGAACAGCGCGGTCTGGGCCGAGACCGTGGTCGCGGCGTAGGCGGCGCCGGCCAGGAGGGCCAGGACGACGACGATCGGGATGACCGGCAGGCCGGCTTCGAGCCCGACCGGCCCGACCGCCGAGATCCCGGCCGCCAGCAGGGAGAATGTGATGAGGCCCACCTCTCCCGCCCGGCGCCGGGGCACGTCCTCGCCCAACCGGCGCAGGCCGAAGACGCCGGCCACGACCCCGAGACCGAGCGGCAGGACGACGACGACGAGGTCCTTCGGGTCGAGCCCGAGGCTCGCCGCAAGGTTGGGGCCGAGAACCCCGATCACGCCGACGAGGGACGCCGCCGCGGCGAGGTGGATCAGTGGCCGGCCCACCTCGCGGTCGCCGCCGATCGCGACGAGCCCCTCGTGGAGCTGGGTGATCGGCTCGTGGAGCGCGTGGCGCGTCGTGTCACGCGGTCGCTCGACCGGCGGCGCAGGCGGAAGGCCCAGGGTCGCGACGGTCGCGGCGGCGTAGAACACGGTCACGACCAACAGCACGAACGACGGCCCGGCGATGGTCACCATCACCGGCCCGAGAAACGCGAACCCGACGGCGAACGCCCCCTGGAGGGTCAGGTTGAAGATGCCCATCGCCGTCTCGAGCTGGGCCTTCGGCACGACCCGCGGGATCATCGACGCCTCCGCCGGAGTCAGGACGACGGTCGTCAGGCTGATCCCCAGGTTCAGCACGAGCAGGATGGCGACGTTCGCGCCGGCAACCGCCAGCCCGAGGGTCAGGAGCGTCCGGATCGTGTTCGGGACGATGAGGGCCCAGCGAACGTCGAGGCGATCGACGAGGACGCCGGCGAAGGACGACAGAAGGATCGTCGGGATCAGGAACGACATCACCAGGGCGCTGACCGCGGCATTCGAGCGGGTCGTCGCGAAAACGAGGATCGTCAGCGCAAAGAGGGCCATGTTGCCCCCGACCTGGGTCGAGGCTTGGATGAACCAGATCCGCCCGAACAGGGGGTCGCGGAGGAGCGGACCTCGGGGCTGCAGCGCGGTCACGGGCGCCATTGTGGGGCCGCGCGACCCGGCCCGCGGCCCGGACGATGCAACGCGCCGGCCCGACTGGGACCGGCGCGTTCGAAGAGCACGTGGCGTCGGCTCGACCGACGCAGGCGGATCAGGAGCCGGCTTCGAGGACCGACAGGATGTTGCCGGCCGGGTCCGTGAACCACGCGATCGTGGGGCCGTTGCCACGATGGATGCCCTTCGCGTCGCCACGCCCGCCTTCTTCGCCGAGGTCGTAGCGGGTCATCTCGACCCCTTTGGCGTTGAGCTCGTCGACGGCCGCGTCGACGCTCTGCACCGGGAAGTTCAGGACCGTGAATACGGCCGGCTGATGGTCCGGCTTCGGATAGACAAGGATCGGCGTCGGGCCACCGACATGGAGCTCGAGCAGGCCCTCCTCGGACGAATCGCGAACGTCGAGACCGAGCGTCTGGCCATAGAAGGTGCGAGCGGCGTCGATGTCGGGGACAGCGAAGCTCGAGAACGCGGGCGAATCGGTGAACGTCATGGTGCCTCCTTGGACGGCGATCGGCCGGCTCCGATCATCTTCGTCGAGCCAGCCGCCCGGACGCCAACTGGCGCTCGAGCGAGGTCATGCACTGCACGACACCCAATCAGACGGTCGGACGGCCACCGAATCATCGGTCGGCGCCGGCGTGCCGGCCGGGAGTGCCGCCCGATCAAGTCGACGACGGCCGCCGACGCGGCGCTCCGGAGCCGGTTCTGCTCGTCGCGCCAGCACAGGAACGGAACACCCGCGTCCACCGCACAACTGGCGATCGCCTGACCGGTCGGGTGCGATCGGACGAGCTAGGGCTGCGGCCAGCCGGCCACGTTGGCGAACGTTTCGTAGGACACGTCGGTGTCGTCCAGCTCCTCCCACTCGAGCCCGGTCTTGCGATCGTAGGCGTCGGCCGCGAGCATCAGGAGCGCCTCGAAATCGCTGTCCTTGGGCATCGTGGCGGGGTCGACCTTCACCGCCTCGTAGAACTCGCGGCCATTGGCCACGACGAGGGCTCGGGCGTACAGAAAGCCGTCGACCGACACGCGATCCGGCTCGCCGAGCCAGATCTCCGGGCCGCTCGCGCGGGCCCAGGCGCGGCCGTCGATGGCGTGAAGCTTGCGAGCCAGGATCTGCTGGAAGTCGGCGATCTGCGAGTCCGGCATCAACGCGAGAGCCACGACGGCGGGCTCGATGATGGCGTCGTCGTCGTCCTTGGACCAGTCGAGCTTGTCGATCAATCCCCAGAACTCGCTGTCGTCCACGACCTCTCCTCGGTTCTGGCGGATGACACCCACGTTGGGCGACTTCTCGTCGCCCCCATGGTGACGCGTCGGAGCGATCCGCGGGCAACCGCTCCGCGCCGCGGCCCGGCGCTGCCACACTCCGGGTATGCCCGATGCGACTGCCAGCCGCCCAACCGCCGTGGTGTTCGACCTGGGTGGGGTTCTGCTCGACTGGAACCCGCGCCATCTGTTCCGGAGCGTGTTCGCCGGCGACGAGGCCGCGATGGAGCGCTTCCTGGCGGAGGTCGCGACGCCCGAGTGGAACGCCGAGCAGGATCGCGGCCGATCCTGGGCGGACGGGTTGGCACTCCTGGTCCGCGACCATCCGGAGCACGCAGCAGCTCTCGAGGCGTACTGGACCCGTTGGCTGGAAACGATCGGCGGCCCGATCCAGGAGACGGTCGCCATCGTGGCCGAGCTCCGGTTGGGCGGTCAGGTGCGGCTTCTCGCGCTCACCAACTGGTCGGCCGAGACGTTCGAGCGAGCGCGACCTCGGTTCGCCTTCCTCGATTGGTTCGAGGCGATCGTCGTGTCCGGCGCGGAGCGGATCATCAAGCCCGATCCGGCGATCTTCGCGATCCTCGTCGAGCGCCACGGCGTTGACCCGGCGCGGACGGTCTACATCGACGACACGGCCGTCAACGTCCGGGTCGCGGCGGACCTCGGCTACGACGCCATCGCGTTCAACGGGGCGACCGCCCTGCGCGGCGAGCTGACGGGACGCGGGCTCCTGGGCTGAGCCGGTGCGCGTTCAGTCGCGCGGTCGGCGCGGGCGCTCTTCCTTGGGGACCTTCGGCTCGTGGCCCGGGCGCGGCGGATTGGGGCGAGTGCCCGGCGCCATGTTCTCGCGGGGCGGGGTCGGGGGCCGGTTGCGGGCCACTTCCACCGCGGCGACGAACGCCTTCGCCCGATCGGCCGGGAGCGAGCCGAGCCAGGCGGCCTCGATCTCCTTGACCCGGACGGTCTGCAGCTTCCGCTGTTCCTGCTCGTATTTCGATCGCTTCGTCACGGGAGCCCTCTGGTTCGAATCGGCGGCGGCCCGCTCAACGCGTCGCCGGAGATGGAACGACCGCCCGTTCGTGGAACGGGCGGTCGGTCGATTGCCTGAGATCAGGCGGATGCGGCGACGTTCTTCGCGCGAGCGCCTTTGGGGCTCTGCTCGATCTCGAACTCGACCTTCTCGCCGCCGGCGAGCCGATTGAAATCGAGGGAGGACGTCAGGCCGTCACGATGGAAGAAGTATTCCTTGCCATCCTCACCCGAGATGAAGCCGAAGCCTCGCTCGGAGACGACCTTCTTGATGGTACCGGTGGTCACAGTGACCTCCACAAATCTTCTCGAACGACATCTGCAGGCGTACGGTCAGTTCGAGAAGCGGTCGACCACACGGGAGCATCACCACAGCGGCAATGGCGCAAGGGTAGCACTTTCGCGGCCGTCGCTCCCAATCGCGAGGTCCCGCCCGGACGTTCGAGGTCGCCAGAGGCAGCTGGAATCAGCCGGCGGCGGCCCCTCGAGCCCGAAGGAAGTGGGCGAGGCTGTCCGCGTCGGCGAACGCGAGGTACCGCGGCCGCACCTGTGCGGCAGGAGCCTCGAACGGCAGCCAGCGCGGTTGGTTCTGCGTCCGACGGCCCGTTCGAAGGAGCGGGCCGGCTGCTTCATTGGCCGATCGGAGCTGGATGAGCGGTTCGCGGGCTGGAGGTGTCATGGCCCGAATGATGAGCGCCCCGAACCCGACCGGACATCACCCAATGGTCAGAATCCGCTCATCGCCGGCCGGCCGGCTCAACGATGACAGTCCGTCATGCGCAATCCACGATCGGCAGGCAGACTTCGCAAGCCCGACCCCCGTGCCGATGGCCCCGTCGTCCGGGCAGCGCCGGTTGGGACCCCGGTCCCGGACGCCCTGCGGGGATACGGCCGTCCCGGGCGGACCGCGCGGCCCGACCCTCCAGAGCGCAGACGGCATCCCAGAGCGCAGACGGCATCCTGATCACCGCCGCGATCCGCGACATCAGCGTCCGGCGTGCCGCGGAGCGGCCGATGCCAACGAGGCGCTGGCCATCGGGCGCCGTCACGGCGGCCCGATCCACCTCCTGCTGACCGACGTGGTGATGCCCGGGATCAATGGACGCGAGCTCGCGGCGATCTTCAGTGCCGAGCGGCCGGAGGCCCGGGTGCTGTACATGTCCGGCTACCCCGACGATTTCGTCCTCCAGGCAGGCCTGGCGGGACACATCCCGTTCCTCCAGAAGCCGTTCACGCCGGATGGGCTGGCAGCCGCGCTCCAGGACGCGCTCGGTCGGGTTCTTCCGTAGGCCGATGCGACCGGGCTGGTCGCGCGACCGCCAGGTGCGGGGCTGTCGCCGCATGAATATGAGGAGTCGATTGTTGATCCGATCAGGCATGGTCCGGCCCCCTGATCATGGTTCGACGAAGGCCCGATCGCAACACGGATTATTGACGAAGGGGTTGTCAAATCGCCCCGGATCGAGTAGGATTCCCTCATCGCTGGCGTGTCATCACTTGACACGCCGGTCCGTGTGTCCGGCTCCTGGCGGAAGCGGATACACACTCGGATCGCCTCGGCGGATGCGCGATCCGGTCGTGATCCAGCATCCCGCAGAGTCCTATGCAGCGCGATTGACCTCGCGCCCGACACAACCGGAGCAACCTTGACGACTTTTCTTGACCAGACGCCCGGAATCGACATCGAAACCCGGCCCGCGACGGTGCCCGCTCTCGACGAGCTGGTCCCGACCGCCGACGACGTGGCGGCGGTCGTCGAGCACGATGAAACCCTGATCGCGGCACCGCCGACGCCCACCCCCAAGGCTGCGGCTGCGGACGATGACGCCGAGCCGGAGCCGGTCGACGACCTCCTCGATATCGAGGACTCGACGCGGCTCTACCTGCGCGAGATCGCCCGCGTCCCGCTCCTCACGGCCGAGGAGGAGGTCATGCTGGCCAAGACGATGGAGCTCGGCATCCGGATCTCGACGGATCCGCCCCTCGCCGTCCTCGACCTCCACGTCTGGGCGGCAAACGCAACCGAGCCCACGGCCCGGGCCAAGCATCCGCGCTATGCCCTGCCGTTCGCAGCCAAGTCGGCCCGGATCGTGCGCACCGCGATGGAGTCCGACGACGCGGCCGAGCTGCTCGTCACCGCCCCACGCTTCGGCTTCACCGAGGCCCTCGCGGCTGCGACCGGCGAGGCCGCCGAGCTCATCGACCGAGCCCGCAACCTGCGCGCCGTCTACAACGAGCGCCTCGACGCCGAGGCATTCCTGACCGTACTCGACTGGGTCCACGGAGCCGAGCGCCGGCCGGCCGTGCGCGAGAACGTCGCGATCCTCGCGATGCGATCGTGGACCCGCGACGCCGTCGCCCTGCCGGCCCTCCGCCGCTGGCTCGATGGTGGGCACGACGCGGAAGCGGTGGGTGCGATGACCCCGGCCCTGAAGGCGACCGGGGCCAAGGCGCGCGAGCACCTGACGTCGGCCAACCTGCGCCTCGTGGTGGCCAACGCCAAGAAGTACATCAACCGCGGGATGAGCCTGCTGGACCTCGTCCAGGAAGGCAACGCCGGCCTGATGCGCGGCGTCGACAAGTTCGAGTGGGAGCGCGGCTTCAAGTTCTCGACCTACGCGACGTGGTGGATCCGCCAGGCGATCCAGCGCGGCCTGGCGGACCAGTCCCGGACGATCCGGATCCCGGTCCACATGGTCGAGACGATGAACCGCGTCACGCGGACCGCTCGCGAGCTCACAGTCGAGCTCGGGCGCGAGCCGACGAACGCCGAGATCGCCACGGTCCTGTCCAACGACCCGAAGACCGCGATCACGGCCGAGAAGGTCGAAGAGGTCCGGAGCTACGGCCGCAACCCGGTCTCGCTCGAGACGCCGATCGGCGACGAGAGCGACACGGAGCTCGGAACGCTGATCGAGGATCCCAACGCGGTCTCGCCGATCGACGCGGTCTCTGACACGATGCTTCGCGAGCAGGTCGCCCGCGTCCTCGACAGCCTCGAGGGTCGCGAGGAGCGGGTCATCCGTCTCCGGTTCGGCCTCGACGACGGCCGGCCGCGAACGCTCGAGGAAGTCGGCCACGAGTTCGGTCTGACCCGCGAGCGGATCCGCCAGATCGAGGCCCACGCACTGCGCAAGCTGCGCCACCCGTCGCGCAGCCGGAAGTTGCGCGACTACGTGACCGACTGACCTCGGCCCGCGCCGACGACAACCGACGCCGCTCTCATCCTGAGAGCGGCGTTCGTGATTCCGGTGGCCACGTCTACGATGGCAGCGGGATCGCCGAGGTCCAACGTCACCGCTCTGCAGTAGGACCACCGCCCGCCTCAACCGGACCACCGGCCGTCTGCCGTGTCAACCACGGGCAGGGATGATCCAGTGCATGCACGCCCCCCACGCGGCGCTCCGGTTCGGGATCGAAACGGTTGGCCCGGCCTCACGGCTCGCTCGGTTTGTCTCCCTCCCGGCGCGCTTGCGGACCAGCGAGTACACGACGGTCGGGGCCAGCGCCCGCTTCCGCGCTCAGCAGCGCCGTCGGACGGTTTCGGCAGCGAGGGTCGGTTTTCTCTTCATTGCCGGAGCGGCCCTGTTCGACGCGGTCATGCTGGTCGATCGAGAGCCCGCCCATGCCGTGCCGCTGATCGCCCTGAACGGCGGTGTCGTGCTCCTTGCCGTCGCGGGGTGGCGACTCATCGCCCATTCCCTCCGAAGGCGCCCTGACCCGGTCGCGGCGGCGGTCACCCTGGCGCTGATCGGTGCGACCGCGGCTACGGGCCTGATCATTCCGGCCCTGACGATCGAGTCGGCCGGCTATCTGATCCTCTTTCCGGTCGTCGTGACCCTGATCCTTCCGTGGAGCACCCGGACCCACGTCCGCTGGCTCGCCGGCTCGGCGGCGCTTGCCATCGGCTATCTCGTCGTGGCTCCCACTGCCGGACTCTCCGCCGAGGGCCGGGCAGATTTGGTCATCGTGAACCTCGTCGCGATCGGAGCCAGTCTCGCCGGACACGCCCTGCTCCAACTGGCAGCGATCCGGAACCACAGTCAGATGCGCAAGATCATGCAGCTCCGACGGCGGGCCGACGCCAACGTGCAGGAGCTTGCTCGGGTCCACCGACGACTCGAGGAGACGGCGCGAACCGACCCGCTGACCGGGGCCCGGAACCGGCTTCGCCTTGAGGAGGATCTGCGTGTTGTCCGTGCCCGGATGCACCGTCTGGGGGAGGCGCACGGGCTCATCGCGTTCGACCTCGATCGCTTCAAGCTCATCAACGACGAGCGCGGTCACCTCGCCGGCGACGACGTGCTCAAGGCGGTCGTGCAGGCCGTTCGGGGAACGATCCGAGCCGACGACGAGATCTACAGGTTTGGCGGTGAGGAGTTCCTCGTCCTGGTTCGGGTCGCCGATCTGGACGGAGTCCATGTCGCGAGCGAACGGATTCGGCAAGCCATCATCGACCTCGCCATCACGCACGACAGCAACACACCCCACGGCCTGGTCACAGCCAGCCTCGGCGCCGCGCTCGTGACGAGCGGGGACCTGGCCGCATCCGACGACGAATGGTTTGCTCGGACGGACGTGGCGATGTACCAGGCGAAGGACCTCGGCCGCAATCGGGTCGTGATGGCCGCCGCAATCGCGTCGACGGCCGCCTGAGCCGCCCGACGACAGGCTCAGTCGGCCGGGCGCGGCGCGGCCAGGCCGTCGACGATCTCGACGTTCGGCAGGGTCCGCAGAATCGCAGGCGGGGCGATGACCTTCCAGCGCCGGCTGCCGCCCCCGAGCACGATCCGCTCGCGGTCCATGACAGCGCCGTCGACCCAGAGCGGCAGTCCATCCGGCAATCCGAACGCGGTCACGCCGCCGATCTCCATGCTCGTGAGCGAGCGCGTCTCGTCGGGTGACGCGAAGGAAGCCTTGCGCGTTCCGAGGCGTTGCCTGACCACCCGGTTGACGTCGAGCCGGTGGGTCGACAGGACGACGCAGGCCGCGAAGACCGGCGGATCGGACTTGCCGACCACCACGATCGTGTTCGCCGAATCCTCGGGGGCGAATCCGTATGCCGCACAGAAGGCGGCCGTGTCTGCCAGGGCCGGGTCACAGGCGAACAGCTCGTACCTGCCATGGCCGTCGAGCGCCTGCTCCAGCGCGACGCGGTCACGATCCGGGCTGGCGGGACTGGCTGGATCGGTCATGGGCAAACGGTACCCGAGCCGGGGCGTGGTCAGGGTTCAGTCGGAGCATGGGCGGTCGATCAATCGGGGACGCTGAGATGGGCGATCGTGGTGGGGAATGAGGGCGAGCGCTACACCGAGGACGATGCGAAACGTGTCATCCAGCTGTCGCATCAGCCGGTCATCGTGCGGCCATGACATGGCTCGGCGAGCTCGGTTCTGCGATCCTCGGGGGTCTCTACACGTATCGCGTCCCCGTCGCGATCGGCGGGGTCGGGCTCGCCGTGGCGGTCCTGCTCATTGCCCGTCGCCAGGGGTGGGTCGGCCGGGCGCGGCGCCACCCACGGGCAACCGCCGCGATCCTCGTCCCGCTCCTCGCCATCGCCCTGCCCGTCGGCTGGTACCTGACGTCCCCGCTCGTCCTGAGTGCCACGATCAATGAGGCGCCGCCGGTCGTCGCCGGGGCGTCGATCGCGACCAGCGGCGGCTCAGCCCCGTCGTCTCGCGAGGCCGCCGGTTCCGGGTTGCCGGTGGCGTCGCCAGCCGCTTCGACAACATCTCCGACGCCGCTCGAGACGGCCGCTCCCCTGCTCGTTCGAACGGGATCTTTCCACGGCAGCGACGAGTTTCACTTCGGTCGCGGCACGGCCCGGTTGATCGAGACCGCGCCTGGCACCTTCGTGGTTCGCCTCGAAAACTTCGCCGTCCGCAACGGCCCAGACCTGTTCGTCTACCTGTCGCCCGACGCCGATGGATACGCCGACGGCGCGATCGAGCTCGGCCGGCTCAAGGCCGACACCGGCAACCAGAACTACGCGGTGCCCGCCGGCGCCCCTGGCGATCCGGACCGTGCGGCCAGCGTTGTGATCTGGTGCAAGCAATTCAGCCACCTGTTCGCGACGGCGCCGCTGGCGGGCTGACGTCGCGGACGACTCGCACAGGCCGACGGCCCGCCCACCACGCGGTGAACGGGCCGTCCTTCGAGGTCGTCCGGAATCGGCAAGCCGGCCCCGCGTCAGCTCAGTGCGGGTGCCCCGCAAGGACCTGCGCGAACGCACCGGCCGGGCTCGGAACCCGGCCGCTGCGATCACCCCGCCCTACGCCGCGCGATTCCCGGGATCGCCGGCAGCAATCCGCCGATGGAGCTCCTCGCGCACCGCGAGGGCGGCAGCGCTCGGGCCGGTCGTCCCGGCGACATCCACTCCGAGACGCTCCGACAAGAGGATGGCGAGGAGCGACTCGAGGACGGAGCCGCCGCCCGTCGGACCGCTGTCGGCCGGTCCGTCGCCGCCACTGGCCCCGCCGCGGCCGCCGATCACGACCTTCGGGACGATGTCGACACCGGACTTCTCGACGGCCTCGGCGAAGCGAGCCATGACCTGCTGGGTCAGCTGATAGCGCGGCCCGCCGTAGGCCCGAACCTGCTCCTCGATCGCGATCGCCTCGGCGATGCCGACCCGGGCCGCGCGCTCGGCCTCGGCTCCGGCCAGGGTAGCGACACGTGACGCCTCACCGACTCCGAGCAGGCGGACCTTTTCGGCCTCTGCCGCGGCGAGGGCCTGGATCTGCGCGGACTGCTGCTGCGCCCGGGCGAGGTCGGCCTTGCCATGATTGGCCTGGATCGCGATCGACAGCTCGGATTCCGTGATGCTTGCTTGCTGCCGGGCGCGCGCCTCGGCCTCGCGCAGCTCGCGCTCCTGGACGGCAGCGGCCTGTTGCCGGCTGTACGTCTCGACCTGCTCCATCGCGACCTGGCGCGACCGCAGCTGGGTCAGGATCTCCTCG
The DNA here is from genome assembly GCA_013698095.1 of Chloroflexota bacterium. Taxonomy (GTDB): domain Bacteria; phylum Chloroflexota; class Limnocylindria; order Limnocylindrales; family CSP1-4; genus CF-46. The sequence goes on along the minus strand of JACCVQ010000157.1, from coordinate 2,741 downwards.
AGCTTTCGAGCCGCCACGTCCCTCGGTCGGCGTCCCGATCAGGACTTCCTGGAGCTCGAGGTTGTAGCGATCGAACCGACCCCGCATTTCCACGCTCGACTGATCCTGGATCTCGGCTCGATCCTGGAGCAGCTGGATCAGCGTCCGCGTCTGGGCGACATTCTTGAAGTACGCGCTGACCATCGGGTCGAGGGTCTGCTCCACGAGCCGCTTGACGTCGCCGAAACGCTGGACGACGAGGGGCGCCTTGCGATAGTCGATATGGACGACGACCGACAAGGGCAGGCTCGGCTCGAAGGCGTCCTTCGTGATCAGGTCGACCTCCGACAGGTTCTCGTCGAACTTGTGGGAGCCGGTCGCGGCGGCCTGCCATTTCAGGATGAAGTTGGTCGTCGGGACCATCACGACCTTGCCGGCGTACGTGTTGAAGGCGTACTTGCCGGGCAGGAGTGGCTGGGCCCAGACGCCGCGCTCGCCACGTTCGACGAGCTCGCCATGGCCGTAGGCATCACCCGACAGGTCAGTGCCCGCGTCGCCCGTGTACGACACGACGACGCCGACCGTGCCGACCTCGACGACGGCCTTCTGGACGAGCTCGACTGTCGCGAACAGGCGGTTCAGGTAGTAGGTGCCTTCGACGATCACCTGGAGCTGACGGCCGCGCCGGCCGCCCGCTGCGAGGAAACGCTCCGGCTCCTGGAAGCTGTTGTGATACGTCGTCGGGTCGGCCGGATCCTCGCCGACGGTCGGGGCGATGATCTCGCCCGGGTCGAGCGACGCGCCGTCGTGGATCGTGACCACGCCGAGGACGTCGTCGTGGCCGGTGATGACGACCGGCTCGAAGCCGCCTCGCCCTGCGATCACGGTCATCATCTCGTCGAGGGTCGCCTGGTCGGACCGCTCGAGGGCGAGACCGTACACGCCAACGGCCGTGATGACGACGAACTGGGCGAGGTTAATCGCGTATGTGCCCTCGCGCAGGATCCGGCGCTGCGGCCCGCGCTGGCCGCCGTTCACGAGGAACGAGCGGACGTCGCCGAAGTCGGCCGCTTCCGGCGTCCGAGCGAGCGTCTGCGTCGGCGGCAGCGGACTGCCGTCGCGGGCGAACACGTACCCGATCTGCCCTTGGGGAATCGTCACGAGCGGCAGGCTGTGGATCCGGAACTGGAACGGCCGGAACACGTGCAGCCCGCCGCGCAGGACGTCGGGCTGAAAGCCAGCCTCGCCGCGAAGAGCGATCAGGCCGGACGGAACGGAGCCGGCCCGGCTCCAGAGCTTCTCGACGACGCCAACCCGGTGGTTCGAGATGTAACGAACGGAACGCGACGACCAGGTGGCGAGAGCCACGGCCAGGGCCGCAGCCAGAACCACGAAAAGGGGAACGACGGCGTCGGACAGGACCTGCGGGGCTGCAGGCATGGTGCACGCTCCTTTGGCGAGCTTGCACTCGGAGCGCGACGTCGGAACCACACCCGGCGTCGTGACGGATGCCGCTCGATTATCTCACGCATGTCACTGGTTTCGACGTGTCAACCGGTTTACACTTGCGAATTTCGCATCGATCAGGAGCGGTTCCGGTGCTCATCCGCACCGGATGCCGCCTCCGCTGCGATCAGAGGTCGGCGAAGACCCGCGTGATGACGAAGCCGAGGACGATCGCGACCGCGCCGAGCCCGGCGATCCAGGCCCACGCCGGGAGGCTCGGACCGTCACCTGGTTCGGCGGCACTGGCTCCGCTCGCTTGCGTCTCGACCGTCACCCTGCTCGTCGCGCGGGCGATCACCTGGTCCTCCTGCCCGTCTGTGCCAGGAACGGCGACCGTGATCGCGAACTCGCCTGGCCGCGGGAACGTGACCGAGCCCTGATACAGGGTTCCCGCGGCCGACGCCCGTCGGAGCTCGGCGGCGGCCACGTCCGGATCGCCAGACTGGCCGACGATCGCGACGATCCGATCGGGAAGTCCGAGCTGGGCGAGATCCCAGTTTGCGAGGGGATGGAGCTCGACGTCGAGCGCCACCCGCCGCCCGACGACCGGAGCCTCGATCGGTGGCTGGATCGTCGCGGTCACGAGCAAGGCGCGCGGGACGCCCGCCGGCGGCCCGATGCCCGCGCTGGTGAACGGGAACTCGACGGTTTGGCAGGTCCCATCGTCACGACACTCCTCACCCTCGAACCCGACCTCGATCGCGCCCGGACCACCCTCGGGCACCCGGACCGACGCGCGGATGTGGCCTTGCCAGTCGGATCGCGGCTGGACCCGGCTCGGCTCGGCGTCGCCGGCTGCCGGCCTGAGGAGGAGGTAGCTGGCCCCGACGTCGGAGAGCCGGCCCACGCCGGACCCGTCGCGTTCGACGATGGTCACGCCGACCTGGATCGTCGTGCCGGGCGGCGTGTCGGCCGGGATCGGCGCGTCCAGCCAGACCTCGGTCTGGAAGACATGACGCGGTTCGTCACTCGGCGAGGCGTCGGGCGCCGGTGACGGCGGCGCCGATCCGGGCACGGGGGCCGGGACGGACGGTGATGCCGCGCTGACCGGTCCGACGACACTGGCCGCGACCGCGAGGCAGCCCGCGATGAGGAGGAGCCCGCGGGCGACAGTCTCCAACGTCACGACGGGGCGGCGCGACGTCGTCCGGCGGGATCGGGTCATGCCCACTTGTACACCGCCGATGATCCGGGGGTTCGAAGACGCTGCCGCCGCGGCGTCACCGGGCGGCGGGCGCCGCCGGCGTGGCCGGCAC